>SYIF01000086.1 GCA_005798855.1 Actinomycetota bacterium
ACCTGCCACAGCGCTTCGACCTGACCTACACGGGTGCCGACGATCACGATCATCGCCCCGTGATGATCCATCGCGCACTGCTCGGCAGTTTCGAGCGCTTCATCGGCATTTTGATTGAGCACTACGCCGGCGCCTTCCCGCTTTGGCTCGCACCCGTTCAGGCGGTGATTCTGCCGATTTCTGACCGCCACCTGCTGGCAGCCGAGCGGGCGCGCGACGCCTTGCAGGCCGCCGGTATTCGCACACAGGTCGATGGGCGCAGCGAGTCGATCGGCAAGCGCATCGCCGCGGCGGAGACGCAGAAGGTTCCCGCAATGCTCGTGATCGGTGATCGCGAGGCGGAGATCGGAGCGGTGGCTGTTCGTCGCCACGGCCGCATAGAACTTGGCACGTTGCCGCTTGATGGTGTGATCGACGCACTCGTCACCGAGCGCGACAGTCGTGCGATCTATGGTGCCTGATCTGCGTTGCGTGGTAGCCAAAGGGCGGACGCGTGCTACCATCGCCCGCGTCGGGCAGTCGTGAACGTCCGCCTCTCTATGGCCATCGAACGGAGCACATCACCCTTGCACACGGAGCAGCAGTCTTGAGACCACGTCGCGGATTCGACCGTCCCCCGGAAGAGCCGCGGACGCGTATCAACGAGGCGATCCGTGTCCCGCAGGTGCGCCTGATCGGCGCAGATGGTGAGCAGATTGGATTGAAGGACCGGGACGACGCGCTGGAATACGCGTGGGATCTCAACCTCGACCTCGTCGAAGTGGCCGCTGACGCCCGCCCGCCCGTCTGTCGCGTGATGGACTACTCGAAGTACAAGTACGAACAGGAACTGAAAGCGAAACTGGCGCGTAAGCACCAGAACGTGATCGTGATCAAGGAGATCAAGTTGCGCCCGAAGGTTGGCGCACACGATTACGAGACCAAGAAGGGTCATGTCGTGCGGTTCTTGAAGAACCACGACAAGGTCAAAGTGACGATTATGTTCCGCGGTCGCGAGATGACGCACCCCGAGCGGGGACGCGATTTGTTGCTGCGTTTGGCCGAAGATCTGAAGGAAATTGCGCTTGTCGAGTCGGAACCGCTACAAGATGGACGAAATATGGTCATGATGCTGGCTCCATCGAAGCTTCTCTTCAAAGAAGAGAACGCTGAGACGGCCGACAGTGGTGCCGCGAAGGCACTGGTGGCGGAGATCGACGTCGACGCAGCCTTGGTTGCAGCGGCGCTGGAGGCAGCGGCTGCGGCCGCCGAATCCGGACAAGAGGCGGCTCCGGCCGCCACGCCCACGGCAGCTCCGGCTGTTGCGGCAGCGGCGACTCCGGTCGTCGAGCACGAAGCAGCCCCGGCTGGAGAAGAATCAGTGACTCCGGTTGCTGAGATCAAAGCAGCTCCGGCTGTGAAGGCGAAGGCAGCTCCGGCTGCTAAGCCGAAAGCGGCTCCGGCCGCAAAAGCCAAGGCGGCTCCGGCAGCCAAGGGAAAAGCAGCTCCGGCTGTGAAGGCGAAGGCGGCTCCGGCTGCTGAAGCAAAAGCAGCTCCGGCTGCTAAGACCAAGGCAGCCCCGGCTGCCAAGGCAATAACGGCTCCGGCCGCGAAGCCCACTCGGGCGCCGAAGAAGTCGTAGGAAACGAAGGACCACCATGCCGAAGATGAAAACCAATTCGAGCGCGAAGAAGCGAATGAAGGTGTCCTCCAAGGGCAAAATCATGCGCCGCCAGGCGATGGAGGCTCACTTGCGAGGCAAGATGAGTGCCAAGCGCCGCCGTAAGCTCAGCCAGGATCAGCCAATGGCGAAGTCCGACTACAAAGAGGCGCTTCGCCTCCTCGGAAAGCGATAAGGTTCCGGCATGACCCGCGTTAAGCGTTCCGTAAGCGCCAACAAGAAGCGCCGTAAAGTACTTGCAGAGGCCTCCGGTTATTGGGGCCTCAAGTCGAAGCTCTACCGCCGAGCGAAGGAGCAAGTTCAGCGCTCCGGCAACTATGCGTACCGCGACCGCCGCGTGCGCAAGCGCGATTTCCGTTCGCTCTGGATCGTCCGCATCAACGCGGGCGCCCGGCAGCACGATCTTTCGTACTCGCAGTTTATGCACGGCCTCAAGCTGGCCGGCGTAACCGCAGACCGCAAGATCCTTGCCGACCTTGCGATGAACGAGCCCGACGCATTCGGTAGCCTTGCCGAGCGCGCTAAGTCCGCACTCGTCGCGTAGAGCACACGTTCGTGGAGCCGATCCGCACAACGCGGAACCCTCGCTTGCATCGCGTCCGCGCGCTGCAACGAACCACGGAGCGGCGCGATGACGGCGTCGTCGTCGTCGAGGGCGAGGATCTCGTGGACGCGGCTATCCGTGCAGGCGCGCAGTTCGACGATCTGTTGGTCAGTGAAGATTTTGTTGCTCCACACATCGTCGGCATCGTGCCGCTGGTGGTCCAGACAGAAATTCTTGCGACCCTCTCGTCGGTACGCTCTGGCTCGCGCGTGATTGGCGTGGTGCGTCGAGAGTCGCTGCCCACGCCACCAACGACGCTGAAGGGCGTCGCGCTCGCACTCTGTGGCGTTGGCGACCCCGGCAACGTCGGCACGCTGCTGCGGTCGGCCGCAGCCTTCGATGCCGAGGTGGTCGTTTTGGGTGCGTCCGCGGCCGACCCGACGAGCCCTAAAGCCGTGCGGGCGGGGATGGGTGCAACCTTTTTTGTTCCGACACTCACGCTCGATGATCCGGCTCAGGCCTACCCCGAGGCGCGGCTCGTCGCACTCGACGGCGCAGGCGAGACGGATCTCAACGAGGTCGACTTCGCAGGACCCGTGGTGATCGCCCTGGGTGCCGAGCGCGACGGACTGCCACACTCGATCCGTAAACGTGCGGACGTGATCTGCCGGATCCCGCAGTCAGACAAGGCTGAGTCGCTCAACGTGGCTGCTGCTGGGGCAATTGTGCTGGCGCTGGCGTATCGGAGCAACGTATGAGCGCCGCGATGACGTTCGGGAGCGACAATCACGCTGGCATGGCTCCTGAGGTGCTTGCCGCAATCGCCGAGGCCAACGTTGGGCATGTGTCCGGGTACGGCGACGACCGCTGGACAGAGCAGGCAGAAAACCTGTTAGGCAACGCCTTTGGCGACGCGGCGTTTGCACTGTGTCTGACGGGCACTGGATCGAATGTCGTCGCGCTCTCGCTCGCTCTGCGAGGGTGGGAATCGGTGCTAGCGGCGAAGGGTGCGCACATCGATCTCGACGAAGCCGGGGCTCCCGAGCGCATCACCGGCTCCAAGCTCGAGACGATCGCAACGCCCGATGGGCGTCTGACGCCCGAACTGCTCGACGCTGCGCTTCGAGCGCGCGAGCAGCATCATGTGGTTCAGCGGATCGTCAGCATCACCCAATCGACCGAATGCGGCACGGCCTACACGCCTGCCGCAGTTCAGGCGATTGCCGATTGGACCCATGCCCACGAGCTGCTGCTGCATGTCGACGGCGCGCGGCTCTGCAACGCGGCGGCCACCAATGGCTGTGGACTGGGACAGGTTGCGCCCGGGGCGGACCTCATCTCGTTTGGGTTGACGAAGAACGGTGCGATGGGTGCAGAGATCGTCGTCGCGATCAATCCGACCCTGCGGGCTCCAATCCAGAACGCTCGCAAGCAGGCTACCCAGCTGCAGTCGAAGATGCGTTTCGTCGCGGCGCAGGTGACAGCACTGCTGACGGACGATCGCTGGCTAAAGCACGCCACGCATGCAAACGCGATGGCGCTACGACTTGCTGAGGGGATTCGCAACGCAGCCGGTGTTTCGATTGTCCACCCGGTCGAAGCCAATGCCGTCTTTGCCGTCTTGCCAGCCGATCGCCTCCGCCCGCTCGCAGAGAAGCATCACTTCTACATCTGGGATGCGCCGACGAATCTCGCGCGACTGATGACCGCTTGGGACACATCTCCGGCCGATGTCGACCAGCTCGTTGCGGACATCGTTACGGGCTAGTACAGCAACGAGTCCGCTCGCTGCGCGACAACCACGAGGTCTCCGGCACCGTCGCCACGCACCTTGGCGCCATCGAAGTCACCCCAGGCAGTAACTATCTCGAAGCCAGCCTGCTCGACGAGTTCGAGCCAGCGTGGTGCGGGCAGTGGATGCAGCATGAGCGTCGTGGTGCGTCCGCGCATCTCGACCTCAATCAAGGTCGTGCTATCTTGGCGGAGCCAATCGGCGCGCTCCTTGGCGCCTGAGTCGCGGTGATACCAGACGCCTTGCGTCGTTTGAACATCGGCCGGTGTGGGGCTAAAGACGTCGAAGGCGAGATACCCATTCGGAGTCAGGAGAGCGTGCGCCGCTCGGAGAGCTGCGAGTCGCTCCTCGTCGTCGGCCAAGTGCAACAGGCTCCGGAAGGGAATCAAGACGCGGTCGTACTGGCCCTCAAGGTTTGGTGCCGTGAGCTCGCCGATCCGCGCGTCGATCAGACAATCCGTCCCAGATTCGATTGCCTTCGAACGCAGCAATTCGAGCATCGCTTCGGAGCGGTCCAACGCGATCACGCTGTAGCCCGACTGGGTTAAGGGGATAGCGATGCGACCGGTACCTGCGGCGAGTTCGACGACGGCTGTCTCGGTCCCGAGTGCCATGCCGACGTAGAAGCCGATGTCTTCCTGCACCTCGCGGCACCAGGCGTCGTAGATCTCGGCGATCGCTTCGTACTGGTCGCCGTTGTCGATCACGCGTCGTCTCGCAACCAGCGCGGCGGTAGCCCCTCGCGTTGGGCGAGCACGTCGAGGACTCTCAGTGGATCGATGCTATCGCGGGTCAGAAGAGCGAACAAGTGGAAGAGCACATCTGCCGCTTCCTCGACCTGATGATCAGAACCTGGGGCTGCGTCGAGGACTTCCGCAGACTCTTCTGCCACTTTGCTGGCGGCCAACGAGCGGTCGGCGCCGAGCAGGCGGGCAACGTAGGACGTCTCGGGATCTGCACCGCGGCGCGACTCGATCGTGCCGGCGAGGCGCGTCAGCAGCGGCCCCGCATCGTCTCCCCAGCAGGTGCGTGCGCCCGTGTGGCAGGAGGGGCCGGCAGGCGAGACCAGCACGAGGAGCGCGTCTTGATCACAATCGAGGCGGACGTCGTGGACCGTCAGCACGTTGCCGCTCGTCGCGCCCTTCTCCCACAACTCGGACCGCGAGCGAGCCCAGAACCACGCACGCCGTGTCGTGAGTGTGCGTTCGAGTGCGTCGGCATTCATCCAGGCAAGCATCAGCACCGAGCCATCGACCGTGTCCTGGCAGATCGCCGGCATCAGACCGTCGTCATCGAAGAGGGGCGCGCCGCTGAGCGTTAGCGCATCGGTAGGTTGCGTTTCCGACATGTCTGCTTCACCTCCTCAACCGTGTGCAGTCCATCGTGGAAGATACTCGCGGCGAGTGCGGCGGATACTCCCAGTGCGAGTACGTCCGCAATGTCCTCAGGACTACTCGCGCCACCGGAGGCGATGATCGGCACATCGACGGCGGCCAGTAAGCGCTCGTAGAGACCGAGGGCGTAGCCGCGCTGCGTGCCATCAGAATCCATGCTCGTGACGAGGAGCTCGCCGGCGCCACGCTCGACCGCCTGCTGCGCCCACTCGACGGCATCGCGGCCGGTGGTGCGGCGTCCTCCGGAGGCGACGGCCTCCCACCCGGATGCCGTTCGACGAGCGTCGATCGCGACCACGATGCATTGCGAGCCGTGGCGGTCCGCACACTCTGTGACCAGCTCTGGGCGATCGAGTGCGGCGCTATTGATGGACACCTTGTCGGCGCCCGCGCCGAGGAGATTGCGCACATGTGGTTCGTCAGAGACGCCGCCACCGACCGTTAGTGGCACATCGATACGGGTGCCAGCGTCGGCGACCTGCGTCAGTAGCTCGTCCCAAGCCTCATCACCGGCGGTGATGTTGAGCCAGCACAGCTCGTCGGCTCCCTGGTCGGCATAACGCAAGGCTGCGTCGACGGGCTCGCCACAGTCGCGCAGGTTGACGAACTCGACGCCCTTGACGACACGCCCGCCCGAGACATCGAGGCACGGGATGATGCGACGGCGCAGCATCAGGCGTTCCCATCCCAGACGAGGAACCGCTGCAAGAACTGGCGGCCACCAGCGGACGAGCGCTCGGGATGAAACTGCACGCCCGCGACGGGACCACCTCCGACAACCGACGCGATCGTTGCCGCATCGATGTGTGTCACGGCGAGGGCGGAGGGGACGTCGGCGGCAACGGCATAGGAGTGAGCGAAGTACGCGACAGTGGGTAGGTCGACAGTTAAGGGGTGTTCGGCAAGGGGCTCAACATCGTTCCAGCCGAGGTGGGGCAGGCGCTCGGCGCCGTCGATGCGATTGATCGATCCAGGCAGCAATCCAAGGCAGACGCAGTCGTCTTCCTCTGAGTGCTCGAACAGCACCTGCAGCCCCACGCATACGCCGAGCAACGGGATCCGCCGAGCGGTTGCCTCACGCAAAGCCTCAGCCAGACCTGTTGTGTCGAGCGCCCTCATCGTCGCGCCTGCGGCTCCCTGACCAGCCAGCATGAGGCGGTCGGACGAGGACACCACGGCTGGATCGGACGAGACGGTTACCTCCGCGCCGCAACGCTCGAGAGCGGCACAAAGCGAGCGGACGTTACCGCCGCCATAGTCGACGACTGTGACCGTGGTCACGTCAGAGCGAACCCTTGGTCGAGGCGACCTGCGCACCCCGGCGCGGATCGATCGACCAGGCCTCACGCAATGCTCGCGCCAGTGCCTTGAAAGCCGCCTCGGCAATGTGATGACCGTCCTCGCCGCTGGCCTCCACGTGGATCGTGGCGCGCGCGTTAATCGCGATGCAGTCGATCAGGTGAGGAATCAGCGACGTGGGGAGTTCGCCGATCATGGTGTCGGCGAATGCGATGCGCACGGTGCTCGAGCCGCGACCTGAGAAGTCGACCGTCGCCCGGCCAAGCGCCTCGTCCAGTGGAGCGGAGGCGTCGCCGAAGCGCGTAATCCCAGCACGGCTCCCAAGTGCAGCGTCGATCGCTTGGCCCAGCACAATGCCGCAGTCCTCGACGGTGTGGTGGAGGTCGATGTGCGTGTCACCGGTGCACGAAAGATCAAGATCCATCAGGGAGTGGTGCCCAAGCGCGGTCAGCATGTGATCAAGAAAGCCAACGCCCGTTGCAACCGTGGCGACACCGCTGCCATCGAGCGTGGTACGCAGGCGAATGTCGGTCTCTTTGGTGCGGCGCTCGATCAGTGCGCCACGCCCGAACGTGCTCGCTCCGATTGTTGGGTCGCAGGCTGCTGGGGCAGGCTTCCCAAGCAGATCGGCAAGCGCAGCCAACAACTTGTCATCGTCGGCTGGTACGGCGACGCAGGCTCGGAAGGCATCGGCGAGTAGCGGCTCGTGTCCGAAGGTACGGACGATCAGGCCGCGAGCCGCAAGCTTCTCGAACAGCTCGTCTCCCGACCATGGCGTGCGCGCGCAGACAAAGTTGGCGGCGGTGCCAATCAGTTCGAGTCCAAGCTCCTGGAAACCCACTGCCAACCGCTCGCGCTCAGCCCGATAGTTGGCAGCATCGGCACGCATTGTGTCCGCGTGGGCGCAGGCCAGCTCGGCACCAAGCGCCGAACCAGTCGACAGCGACCCCGGTGGACGGAGGGCATCCATCGCGCCAGCGATCTGCGGATTAGCAATCGCATAGCCGGCGCGCAGTGCTCCCATGCCCCAGCCCTTGGAGAAGGTGCGGACGAAGACCAGGTTCGGGCACTCCTCAAGCAGCGGAAGGTGATCTACCAATCCGCCGAACTCGAGGTAGGCCTGATCGACGCAGACGAGTCCGGGACAGTTGGTAGCAATTTCGCAAATCGTGTCGGCAGAGATTTCCTCGCCGGTCGGATTGTTCGGTGAGCACAACCACACGAGTCGTGCTCCCTTCGCCTTCTCGGCGATCGTCGCAAGGTCAAGCCGCAGCGTCGGGCCGGGGAGTGGATCGACGAGGTCGAGTTCGGCACCGGCCATGCGCACGCTTGCTGCGTGTAGCTGGTACGTCGGTCGGCCGACCACTGCGCGATCGCCGCGCCCGAGCGCCAACCAGGCGGTCAGTAGGATCGCTTCATCGCCGCCCGCTGTCGGTACGACACACGCTGGATCGATGCCGAGATACCCGGCAATTGCACGCTTGAGTGGCGCGTAATCGGCTTCCGGGTACGCGCTGACCGATTGTGCCGCGATCGTGCGAGCGATGCCAGGCCACCACGACGGATTGAGGGGCAGCGTATTGAGGTCGAAGCGTGCAACGACCTCGTCGGGAATACCCTCCTGCCAGCGGTACGGAGACGGCCGCGCCAACTCAGGGCGAATCCAGGGAATCTCGAGATTCGTTATGGAATCAGTCATGGAATCAGGTGCTCAATCGGTAGCACGAGGAGGCCAGACGCTCCGGCCTCCTTGAGAGGATGAAGAAGGCGTGGAAGTTCTGCAGCATCCACAACAGCATGGACTGCGTGCATGTCGGAGCGAGCGAGCGGCAGAATCGTTGGAGCATCGAGTCCGGGCAAGAGCGCGATGATCGCCTCCAGCGCCACATCGGGTGCGTTGAGCATTAGATAGCGCTTTGGCCGCGCTGCGAGAACAGACTCGACAGCCGTCTGGAGGATTGCGATACGCGGATCGAGCGTGTCTTGGGCGCGAGCAAGCAGGACCGCCTGAGATCGAAGGACCTCTCCGATTGCTCGAAGCGAGTTCTGGCGCAGCGTCTCGCCCGTGGATACGAGGTCGCAGATAGCGTCGGCAGCTCCGATCGTCGGGGCCAGCTCAATCGAGCCCGACAATGTGACAACGGACGCAACAATGCCATTCGCATCGAGGTAATTGGCCAAGATGTTGGGGTGTGATGTTGCAATGCGGGCACCTGCCAGCTGCTCTTTGGTCGTGATCGCCGACAGGTTGGGCACAGCCAGTACGAGGCGGCAGGCGCCAAAGCCGAGCTCGGTCAGGAGTTCGATGCCCGCCGAGCCATGTTCGAGCAGCTGGTTTCCCCCAGCCACGCCGATATCGGCTGCCCCGTCGCGAATCAGCGTGGGGATGTCGTCGGTGCGAGCGAGCAGAATCTCCAGGTTCTGCTCCTCGACCGGAACGAGCAAACGCCTGTCGTCGCCAGGAACGGCGATCCCGGCATCGCGCAAGAGCTGGGTCGTAGCAGCAGCAAGTCGCCCTTTCGACGGCACCGCAATGCGAAGCGGCGCCGTCATGCAGTGCCTGCACGATCGAGCACGGCTCGGTAGCCGCCTTCGCCGTGGCGAAGCCACTGAGCGACCCGGGTGACGGTGGCGGTAGATGCTCCCAACTGGCGTGCGATCTCTGTGTAGGAGTGACCGGCGTCGACCAGTCGGGCAACCTCGAGACGCTGAGCCAGCGTCGCGAGCTCGTTAAATGAGCAGACGTCGCGAAGGAATGCGAGCATTTGCTCCTGATTGTCGATCTGCGTCAATGCGGTTGCGAGCTGCTCGACAGCGGGTGTACGCCATATGGTGCTGTCTGTCTGTTTCATCGTGTTAGCATGCTAACACAATGACCACCGATACCGAAACGTTCCGACTCTATCCCGCTATCGATTTGATCGGTGGTAAGGCTGTGCGCCTGTTGCATGGCGACTTTGACGCCCTAATCACGAATCCCGAGGATGACGCACCCGCGCGCGTACAGGCAATCTGGGCGGCAGGAGCCTCCGCACTCCACATCATCGACCTGGATGCGGCGCGCACGGGCGCCCCAGCCGAGCCCAACGCCTCAATCGTGGCTCAGCTCGCCCAGGAACGCCCCGCGGGGAGCCTGCTCCAGGTGGGCGGAGGTCTGCGAACACCAGCGGCAGTACGGAGCCTGCTCGATCACGGTGTGGATCGCGTTTTGTTGGGAACGATGGCTTTTCGCAACCCCGAACAGCTTTCGCAACTTTTGAGCGAGTACGGCGATCGGATTGCCGTCGCGCTCGATAGTCAGGGAGGTACCGTCCGCATAAGCGGCTGGGTCGAGGACGCTGGTGTGGCTGTCGCCACCGCGGCGGCGATGCTCGCCGAGCAGGGCGTCAAGACGCTGCTCGTCACCGGCATCGACCGCGATGGGTCGCTGGGTGGTCCCGACCTCGAATTGCTGCAATGCGTCATCACAGCCGTAGCTGGTGCAAGCGCCGTGATTGCCGCGGGGGGAGTGACGACCGCCTCCGACGTCCAGGTGACACGCGAGCTCGGTTGCGTCGGCGCGGTCGTTGGTCGCGCGCTCCTCGACGATCCGTCGCAGCTCGCCACATTGCTTGACGCAAGCCACTAACCTTCAGGCAATTTCGAGGGTCAAAACTAACCCTGAATCAGACATCCCTGCTGTAAAGGTTGAGAGTTTAGGCTTAGGTTCTGCGGGTTGTGACCGATCCGTTACGTCGCAAAAATACGCTATTTATGTCGTAAAAAAGCGGTTTTTGCGTGCTTGTCTGAGTCTATGGTTGAGGGTTTTACAAAAGCGCAACGCCTCAGAGCTTGCTTGTAGAGTGGGGGTGCGTATAGAGTCTCGATCCTAACCTGAGAGAACAAGACTCAGAATGACGGATAGACCTCTCACGGTCGAGTGGAGCCATGACTTACGCCCGTATCACCAAACTGATCGCCCTCATCTTGATCGCCTCGATCGCCTGTGCCGGAGTTGCCGACGCAAAGCACAAGAAGAAGAAGAAGCACAAGAAAAAGCCGGCCGTAGTCGCGATGGCAGTGCAGGCCCCCGTGGTCCGCAATTGGGTCAGCAGTTCGATCGCGACCGTGCTGGCAACGGATGCGTTTCCTGGCGTGACCGCGGACACGATCGCTCCCGATGACGCCCTCGACGGCCCGGCGCTGAGTGCCTTTGTCTCGGCGGCGTTTCCGAAGGGCGCCAAAAAGGTGCGGCAGATCGCTGCGGGGCAGCCCGTCACGATGGGTGACGTCGATGTGGCGTTTGTGTCGGCTGCCGGTCTCGATGCCACGGCGGTGCGTGCTGAGGAACTGATCACCGGTGCCGGCTATGTGGCCCGTCCTGGTGTTGGCTATGAGATCGTTGCTCGACTGCTGCGCTTGCGCACGAACCTGGATCAGGCCGACGACATCAAGGAGCACGCCTGGTACGAACAGGCGTCGCGTGGCGATGCGATCTGGAGTGCAGCGCAGGTCCTGAAGTGGGGCGGCTGGGAGAAGCAAGGCGCAATTGACACCGTCGAGCTGCTCGCCACGCTGCCGGCCACGACCGGTCCGCAGCACGACGCCGTGCAACGCGCCTTCGATTTCATCGGGATGCCCTACATCTGGGGTGGCACATCCGAGAAGCCGCAGATCCTCTTTGGCTACAACACGGCTGGCGGCTTTGACTGCTCGGGCTTCATATGGCGCGTGTTGGCGCTTGACCCGACCTCGCCCAAGACCGTGGCGACGGCGCTCGGCGGCCGCACGACGTTCGAGATGGCCGGCAAGACCCCAGCTGCACAGCGCCTAACGGCAGAGCAGATGCTACCAGGTGACGTGATCCTGTTTGGTCGCGGTGGCGTTGATACCCCTTCGGGCAGCATCGGTCACACCGGCATGGCGATCTCGCCGCAGCTGTTCATCAAGTCCTCTGGTCAGGGTATCGCCCTGGCTCGCTACGACACCGGCTACTACAAGGACACCTTCGCCTTCGGCAAGCGCGTCCTAGGCTAGCGCCATTGTCCAGATAGTGCCAGACCCCTTCTGGACATCAACGGCACTACGCGCCGTGGCACTTCTTGAACTTGCGACCCGAGCCGCACGGACAAGGGTCGTTACGGCCGACCTTGGCGCCACCAAACGGGGCACCGAGATTGGGCAGTGCCTCCGTCGGGGTCGTGATGGTTCCGACCTCCGTTGCCGAACGCAGCTGTTCGAGTTCGCGGACGTCGTCGTTATCGAGCGTCAAGACGGTTTCGACGGGATCGGGGTTGGCGACGGCTCGCGGCGGATCGCCCGCGACGAGGCCAAGACCCTCCAACAGGGCGATCGCCTGCTCGGCATCGAGTTCGGATGGGAGGACGGGCACGTCGATGCGCGAAGGCGCGACGAGTCGAAAACGCTCCCACTCGATGAGTGCGAGGGGGTTTTGTGTCTCGGTCAGAGCCGCGAAGGCCTTGCGGCGACGCGTGTCGGAGGCAGCAAGCGAGTCGAGAATGCCCGCGAGGGGCGTGGGTAACCAGTGCTTCCAGCCGAGCTCCATCGCTGCAGACTAGCGTCGTCGGGTACGCTCCGGATCGGAGCAGGAGAACGGGATGGAACTTGACGACACACGATTGGCAGAACTCTTCGACGGCGTGGCGGCGTTGCGCGGCCCGCGCACCGTGACATTGCTCGCAGGCGGCCTCACGAATCACAATTTCAGGGTCGAGATCGGCTCAGCATCGTTCGTGGTGCGCCTGTCGGACCCCGACACGGGATTGCTCGCGATTGATCGTGATAACGAACACGTCAACTCGGTCGCCGCTGCCGCGGCTGGAGTCGGTGCGGGCGTGATCGATTACCAGCCAGAGAACAGCATGCTCGTGCTGGAATTCCTCGAGAACACCGAGACGATGTCGCGCGAGCTGATGCAGCGCGGGGATCGCCTTGACGACGCAGCCGCTGCGATTCGGCAGCTGCACCAGGGACCGGCGTTCCGTGACCCCTTTGACATGTTCGCCATCCAGCGCGGTTACCGCGAGGTCTGCCGCGAGCGGGGCTTCGCGCTGCCCGACCGCTACGACGAGTTCGAGCCCAAGGTGCGCCGCTTGGAGCAGGCAATGCGACTCAACCCCGAGGTGCTCGTGCCATGCAACAACGATCTACTGGCCGAGAACTTTCTCTGGGACGGCACGCGCTTTCGTCTGATCGACTGGGAGTACTCCGGGATGAACGAGGCGTCGTTCGAGCTTGGCAATGTCTGGAGCGAATCCGACCTCTCGCTGGCACAGCTCGAACAACTCGTCGCCGCCTACTGGGGCGAGGCGACGCCCGCCAAGGTTGCGCGTGCCCGCATGTGGGGTCTGATGTCGAAGTACGGCTGGACGCTCTGGGGCGTGATTCAGCACAACCTCTCCGACATCGACTTCGACTTCTGGGAGTGGCTGATGGATAAACACGATCGCGCAACACTCGAATTCGACGGACTCGACTTCGGCCGTCTCGTCGCGGACATCGAGAGCGATGTCGCCTAAGCCGCTGCTGCTGGTGCGCTATCGCCTAGCCAGCGGTCTGATGGACGAGGTGCTCGAGCGCTGTGACGTGCGCTTTGTCAATGGCCCCGTCTTGCCGCCGACGTCGACGAAAGATCTTGCGCGGACGTGGGGGATCTGGACGTTTGGTGAGCAGATCGATGACGACCTGCTCGATCGCATGCCCGCGCTGCGGTGTGTCGTCAACTTCGGTGTTGGCGTCGACGGCATTGACCGAGAGTGCCTCGAGCGTCGAGGCGTGGCCTTCGCCTGGCCGGTCGGCGCCAACGCCGAGGCGGTCGCCGACCATACGATGGCGCTGCTACTCGCCGTCACGCACCGCATCGTCGAGAACGACGCGCTCGTCCGTCGGGGCGACTGGGAGACCGAAAACTACCGGCCACTGATGGCAGGTGACATCTATGGGAAGCGGCTGGGTGTGATCGGGATCGGCTCGATTGGACAGGCCTTCGTACGCCGCGCGCACGGGTTTGGCATGGACGTGCGTTACGCAACCCCACGCCGCCTCGCATCCGAGCGAGAGGCCGAATTTGGTATCACATACAGCGCGCTCGATGACCTGCTCGGCTGGGCCGATGTAATCAGCCTGCACTGCCCGTTGACCGACGAGACACGCGGGCTCCTGACGCGCCGGCGAATTGCTCTACTGCGCCCAGAGGCGATCCTGATCAACACGGCGCGCGGGGGAGTGATCGATCAAGAAGCCCTGATCGAGGCGCTCGTCGAGCGGCGGATCAGTGGTGCAGGGCTCGACGTGTTCAGCGACGAGCCGCGCGTACCGCTCTCGCTGCGCGAGCTGCAGAACGTCGTCTTGACACCGCACATCGCTGATGCCACGCCGGGTGCGGAGGCGGCGCTGATTGCGCATTGTGCCCGCGTCGTGCTCGACACTCTCGACGCCGCCTAGGCGTTCTGACGAGGCGTCTGTGAGACGAGGTCGACGTGTGCGCGTGGTGGTGCCGTTCAGGTGGTGGATGCGACGAAGGGGTCGCGTAGGCTCGTAGGCGCACCACCTAGGTGTTGGTGAGGGTGAACTGGCCGGGTCGGACCGGTGGCGTTGGCGGGCTCGTGGTGGCGTCGCCGAACCATGTAGTGAAGGCCGCCTGTTGGGTTGCTTGGAGGTTCGCGGGCAGTGCTTCGCGTACCTCAGTCCGCATGCCGATGTCCAGGATCTTTTTAAATAACGCGACGAAGCGGCGATGGTCGGGTGAGTCGTAGATGTTGTCGAGTTCCAGACGCCCGCCACGGGTGCGATAGTCGTAGCACTCCCACTGGATCTCCTTGCTCGGATCGATCTGGTAGCCACCGTCTTTCCAGTAGGTGAAGCGGGCGATCTTGCCAAGTTTGGTGCGCACCATCGCGACATGGTTCGGCGCGTCGTACGGCTCCGCATCCGGCGTGCCACTGATCTGCTCAGGGAGGATCGCCTCCTCATCGGTGGCGTGAGCGATGTAGCGGCGACCCGCCGCCTGCGGATTTGACAGTGTGGCCGCAATGCTGGCGCGACCGGCGATCTGGGCGTACCGCGCATCGCTGCGCCACGCCTCGTTGCCCGTCGCGATCGTCAAAAACAGGGCGGCGAGATCGACGCTCGAGAACAGCTGATGGCGATCCGTCTTCGTGTCCTTGATCCACGTTCCTGACGGGTCCTTGACGATCAGGGGGACGTGAAGGCCCTCGTCGTACGCGCCATATCCCTTCCCGCGCAGACCGTGGGCTCCCGCGTACTCGCCGTGATCGGAGACGAACACGACCACCGTGTTGTCCGTATGGGGCGAGGCGTCGAGAGCTTTCAGCACAGAAAAAATCTGGATGTCCACCATATTCTGAAGCAGCGCGTACGTGTCGAGCATCTTGACCCAGTTTTTCTTGGTCTTCTCGCTCGTCTTGTCCGGCAGGTGTCCGAACGACGCGTTGCTGATATCGACGACGCCGTTGTAGAGGTCGGGCTTCATGCGCAGCTTGCGCTGCTGCGCGGTCTCGTAGTTAGCCGGCAGGTCGTTATAGAGAGCGCGCGGGAACTGCTCTCCCTGCACGCGCCGGGTGGCGAGGGGGTAGAACTGGATGTCGTGCGGGTTAATCAGGCTCACGGTCGTAAACCACGGCGTGCCGTTTGCTGGGCGGGCTGCGATCCAGTCGCGGAACTGCTGGCGTGTGACCGGGTCCATAAACTGACCCTGACCACCGCCGCCATCTGGCGAGGGGCACGTGCCCGAGGCGGGATCCGGCACGGTGAAGCCATAGGCCTCGTAGGGTTTGGGCATGCAGCCGTTGACATTCCCCGTTGTCGTCACGTTCGACGGCGTGACGTGCCACTTGCCGAACCATTGGGTCTCGTAGCCCTGCTGGCGCAGCATCGTGCCGTAGGTGGGGAAACCCGCGTTGAGATTCGACTCCTCGGTCGTACCAAAAATCGCGATCTGATGGGTGTAGAGACCGGTGATCTGCGAGGCGCGGGCGGGCGTGCAGCAGTTCGATGATGCGAAGTAGTTCGTGAAGCGCGCGCCGTCATCGCCGAGTTTCGTGATCGTCGGAACGACGGCACGCTGCAGCGTGCGCGGCATGTAGACGTAGGGCGTACGCATCTCGTCGACCATGATGAAGAGGATGTTCATGCCCGCCTTCGGCTGCGTCTGGGCCGTCGCGGCCGGCATCGCCCACTTCGGGAGTGCGCCGGCAGCTGCGACGGCAAGGCCTGCTGCAGCGGTGGTCTTGAGGAACGTCTTACGGGAGAACTGGAAGGATTCGCTCATGCTGGCTTTCTTGGAATCGGACAGGTACGAAAGGGGATATCAGATGTGCGGACGATTGCCGAGCGAGACTCGCGTTCGGGTGCACACGAAGAGCGCTGACGAAATCCCAGCCGAAATTCCTCGTAGCGACGTTAGGTGGAATGATAGACAGCGATGATCGGTTCTGTGGCAAACGTGACCTTGACAATATCGCGTTGAGCCTGTGAATCCATTCTCCCGGTCTCAAGGTCACGCTTTATCGACCAGTGTTCAGTGGCTTGGTTGCGAGCAGACCGAGTCGGCCTGCCAACCAGCCAGCCGTTGTGGCCTGCAGCACGAGCGTCACCACCACGGCGAACGTGACGAGCGCCAGGACGATCTCGGCGCCTTCAACCTTCTGACTCACCAACAGGCTGGCAAGTGAGATTGGCACGACACCCGTCTCACGACACCAAGAGATAAAGGTCTTCTCTTGTCGTGTCCACGCCCCGCGGCGGTCGACGGCTAGGCAGGCGAAGACGGTCACCGGTCGCGCGATCAAGACGAAGACCGCCATCACCAACAGGCCAGGCACGAGGTACTCGCGCAGCAGGTTGGGGTTGAGGTTGATACCAACCACGACAAAGATCGCGAGCATCACGATGTCTGCCGTCTGCGTCGTAAAGATCTCGAGTTCGTGTTCCTGCTTCTGGTCATGATCGACCCGCAACAGATCCTTGTTGCTGACAATCAGACCGGCGACAAATGCCGCGAGATACGGCGAGCCACCGGCCACCTCGCTGAAGGAGTAGGACAGGGCGAGCCCGGCCAGCAGCGTCGCGGCCGGAAGGGCTCGTAGGACACCCAATCGATGGATCGATAGGAGGATCGCCATCAGCACGCCCGCAACGACGCCAATCAATGAACCAATGCCGATACTGGTCAGCAAATCCATCGCGGGGGCAACGTCCAGGCTGCTTGAGCCCGAGATCGTGCTTGCGGTGACGATGCCCGCCATCATCAACGCAAAGACGGCGCCCATCGGATCGTTGAGCGCGCTCTCAGCGATCACGGTCTGAGCAATCTTTGGCTTCAATCCGAGTCGATCGAAGAGTGGAATCAGGATTGCCGGATCGGTTGCTGCCAAGACGGCACCCGCGAGCAGTGCGATCTGCCACGAGACGCCAAAGAGCGGTATCACGGCAAGAGCGACGATGCCAGCCGTAATCATCACGCCGGGGATGGCCAGCAACAGCAATCCAACCACGGTCCGCGAGATCACTCGCAACTGGATGCCGAGCGCGCCATGAAAGATAATCAGAGCCACACCAAGCGAGAAGAGGAGGGAGGGTCCTGCGCTATCGAGGGGGATACTCACGAGGTCGAGAGCGGACGGTCCACAGATGAGACCGACAGCGATCAGCACGACCATCACTGGCAGGCGGAGGGCCTGCGCGATCGGCACGGCGATCAGGCCGGCAGCGAGCACAATACCGATTGTGCGGAGCGTTTCTTCGACTTCCACTCGTGTAGTGTAGACGGAGGAATCCCGCATCAGATCGCGGCGTCGGGGGTCTGTCCGATCGGGGCGCTAAATTTGTCATCCCCCGTGAGACAGCGGGTACTAGATTTCGTAGACGCCACCGCGGGGTGGTTTGAGGAGGAACGCAATGGAGATCGAACGCCGATACACCACTGAAGGAAACGACCCGTACCATGGAATTTCCTTCGTCGAGCGAACGTCTCGCATCGTCAACCCCGATGGTTCCGTCGCGTTTGAGGCCACGATCATGGCACCCGAGGCTTGGAGCCAGGTTGCCGTCGATATTCTCGCACAGAAGTACTGCCGCAAGGCGGGCGTTGCAGCGCAGTTGAAGCCGATCAGTGAAGACGGGGTGCCCACTTGGTTGCAGCGCCACGAGCCCGACGAAGACGCACTTTCCGCCTTGCCAGAGGATCAGCGTTTTGTCGGCGAGAACGACGCGCGCCAGGTCTTCGGCCGCCTTGCTGGCTGCTGGGCCTACTGGGGCTACACGCACGACTACTTCGACGAAGCCGGTGCGCTCGCGTTCTGCGACGAGCTGCAGGCGATGCTCGCCCTCCAGGTTGCCGCACCGAACTCGCCGCAGT
>SYIF01000087.1 GCA_005798855.1 Actinomycetota bacterium
ACCGGATTGTTTTTCGTGCGTCGGGAGAGGACCTGGACGACGCGACGAATCTCGTCGTCTCGGCCAATCACCGGATCGACCTTGCCGGCCTCGGCCGCTGCCGTCAGGTCGCGAGCGTACTTCTGCAGCGCGTCGTAGAGATCTTCGGCGTTGGGGTCGGTCACGCGCTTGTCACCACGAATGTTCTTGAGACCTTCCAAGAGCGCGTTCTTCGTCACGTTCTGGCAGCGCAAGATGTCTTTCGCTGTTCCCGAATGCTCGGCGAGTGCGATCAGGACGTGCTCCGACGCAACGTAGTCGTCGCCCATTTCTTGCGATTCCTTCGTGGCACGCTCGAGCGTCTCGCGCAGCCCCAGTGAGGCCTGCGGCGAAGTCGCTGCGCCCTTCATGCTCGGCAGCTTGTCGAGCGCCTCGTCGGTTTCGCGCCGCAACGCGTCAACGTCGCCACCGGCACCGCGCAAGAGCGATTCGGCGACCGAGCCGTGCTCGGCGAGCAGACCGGCCAAAAGATGCAGTGGTGTCAGTTCGGGATTACCGGCGACGCGGGCGCGCTCGGCTGCTGTGCCGAGTGCCTCCTGCGCTTTGACGGTCAGTTTGGTGGGATCCATGGTGGGGGTTCCTCCGTTTTGTATCAACTACGGGAAGCGGTTCAACGCATGCGTCGGCGACGGATGACAAGCTCTGCACCAGGCGGGGGGAT
Source organism: Actinomycetota bacterium (assembly GCA_005798855.1). Lineage (GTDB taxonomy): Bacteria > Actinomycetota > Thermoleophilia > Gaiellales > F1-60-MAGs149 > F1-60-MAGs149. The sequence goes on from SYIF01000087.1 coordinate 701, forward strand.
GTACGGCACGATCTCGTGTCGGTAGGAGCGATGCACACTCTCGACCTCAGTCTGCATCGCGCGCGCGGCCTCATCGAGGGCGGCTCCGAGGTCGGCGACCTGCTGCTCGAGTTGGTGCACGCGATCCTCAAGTGCGAGCACGTGCTCGACTCCTTGGAGCGAGAGCCCAAGGCCCGAAGCGAGCTCGGTAATCCGCTGCAGGCGCATCAGTTCGGCATCCGAATAGAGGCGGGTGCCGCCGGCAGTGCGGCGCGGTCGGACCAGGCCTCGGGTTTCGTAGAGCCGTAGCGTTTGGGGGTGCATGCCGACGAGTTCGGCGGCGACACCGATCATGTATTTGGGGGTGTCTTCGTTCATGTAAACAGCTCCGCCCGCGGATCTGTCCCGCCGTCGAGCGCTGCAAATTTCTCGAGCGCCTCAGTCTGTTGTGTCGAGAGTCCACTGGGCACGATCAACTTGAGCCGCACGAGCAGCGAGCCATCGTCGCCACTCGTTGAGGGTGCACCCAGACCTCGAACACGCAGCATCTTGCCGTCGACGGAACCGGCCGGAACCTTGACTCGGACCTTCTCGCCAAGCGGTGTTGGCACATCGATCTCGGCACCCAGCGCGGCCTCTGGGAACGTCACAGGAACCTCGACAATGACGTCCTTGCCACGCCGTGAGAAGCGTTCCGATGGCAGCACCTGCATAACAACCCAAAGGTCACCAGGTGCCCCACCACTGTCTCCGTCGAGACCTTTGCCACGCACGCGAATGCGCGCCCCATCGGCAATGCCAGCGGGGATCTTGACGGTGTAGCGCTTGGTCCGTCGTTGGCGACCAGAGCCCTTGCAGGTTGTACACGGTCGTTCAATAATCGAGCCCTGACCGCCGCAACGCCTGCAGGCCTCGGCGATCGCAAAGAATCCCTGATTGACCTGACGCTCTCCGGAACCGCCACAGTCGGGGCACGTCGTGCGCGACGTGCCAGCGGCTGCACCACTGCCCGAGCAGTCAGCGCAATTGACGTCCTTGTCGACCGGCACCGTCACACGAGCACCACGCAACGCGTCGTCGAAGGAGAGCGTGACGCGTGTCTCGAGATCGACGCCACGGCGGGCGGGACGGCGACCGCGACCTGCGTTCGGCCCGCCACCACGACGACGCCCGAAAAGGTCGCCGAACAGGTCGGAGATGTCGAAGCCACGGTCTTGGGCGAAGTCGCGAAAATCGTTGGGGTCGAAGCCCTGTGCGCCGGTGCCACCCGAGGCTCCAAACTGGTCATAGGCCTTGCGTTTATCGGGATCGGACAACGTGTCGTGTGCAGCCGAAATCTCCTTAAAGCGCTCTTCGGCCTTGGGATCATCGGGGTTGGCATCGGGGTGATGCTTGCGCGCTATCGTGCGGTAGGCCTTCGTGATCTCGTCGGCCGATGCCGTGCGCGATACCTCAAGTACCTCGTAGAGATCACGCATTGTGCACCACCTCAACGAGACCGGCGGGATCGACCGGAGACACTACGATGCGGCGTCCGCCGACCTTGATCAACACGGTGCGACGCACGTCCGTCACAAACGACCGCGTCCAGCCGCCACCTGCGACGCGAAAATGCCCGCGATAGCCATAGAGACCGCCGGAGCCAAGCCGCAGCCCTAGCTGCGCCTTTTCCGCATGCGGCTCAATCCGGCCGGTGATACGTGACGAGCCACGGCGGCGCTCAATCACGAGCGCATCGCGATCGAGGCGGTATGCCACGGGTTGCGTGACACGCAGCCAGAGACCGATCGCGCCCAACACGAGCCCGGCCGACAACATCGCGACGGCGTGCACTGCATTGCCATTCGAGACGCCGACGCCGGTGCCAATCCAGGCGAGCAGAACGACGCACCAGAAGATGCCGGTAACGATCTTCTCGGCGCCGCCTAGAGGGGCTGCATCGACTGTGACAGAGGCAACGCTCAGGATGCGCCTCCGGCAACCACGACACGGGCCGGCCGCAAGACGCGATCGCCCAGCAGGAAGCCCTTTTGGAGTACCTGAAGCACGGTGCCGTCTGGTGCGTCAGCCGGTTGCGACAGCAAGGCCTCATGACGGTGTGGATCGAACATCTCGCCCGTTGGATCGAGTTCGGCCACACCTTCGCGCTCGAGCAGAGTCCAGAGCGCACGGTGGACCAATGCCACACCATTGGCGATGGCGTCGTTCTCGGCGGTCTCAAACGCCTCGAGCGCACGCTCGAGATCGTCAAAGACCGGTAGGAGATCTCGCAAAAGACGCTCGGCTGCGCGCTCGCGCAACTCCTCGTGCTCGCGTGCCATCCGCTTCTTGTAGTTGTCAAACTCAGCCGCAAGCCGTCGCAGCTGATCGAGGTAGTCGTCGCGTTGACGTTCGGCCAGAGTCAGAGGATCGAGCTCTTCTTCGACGAGCTCGGCTTCTACCTCCGACACGATCGAATCCTCCCCGCCCTCGGCGGGGAGGTCCGAATCTACCGGGTCATGCGCGCTCACTTGTCGGCCGTGGCAGACGTGTCGGCCGTGGCAGTGTCGGGATCGACAACCTCAGCGTCTTCGATGATTTCCTCGTCGGGCTCATCGTCGGCGGCAGAGGCACCATCGCCCGACGGTGCGGACTGCTGAGCATCCTTGTAGACCTGCTCGGCCAAGGCGTACGAGGCCTCCTGCAGGGCGTCGGCCTTCTGCCGAATCGCCGTTGCGTCAGAGCCTTCGAGCGCCGAGCGAAGCTCGGCCGCGGCGGCCTCGATCTTGCCCTTGACCTCTTCGTCGACCTTTTCGCCATGCTCGGAGACGGTCTTCTCGGTC
>SYIF01000088.1 GCA_005798855.1 Actinomycetota bacterium
AGGTGTTCCTACGTGCAGCAGCCCACGCGCTTGCACAGGGACGGGGCGTCATTATTCTCGTCCCAGAGATCTCGTTGGCGCCACAGACCGCCGCGCGGGTGCGGCGCCGCTTTGGCAGCCTCGTTGAGGTGCTGCACTCTGGTCTGGCACAGGGCGAGCGCGCACGCGTCTGGCAGCGGCTCGAGTCGGGCGAGGCGCGCGTGCTCGTGGGCGCGCGGTCCGCGATCCTTGCCCCGATGCGTGACCTCGGCCTGATCGTCGTCGACGAGGAACACGAGATTGCGTACAAGCAAGAATCCGACCCACGCTACGACGCTCGCACCGTCGCACTGATGCGAGCACGAGCAGCCAAGGCCGCCGTCGTCTTCGCCTCGGCGACTCCGCGCCCGGAGGCGTGGCGGGCACTCGAACACATCAAGCTGCCCACGCGTGTCGGCGGCACGTTGCCGCCCGTCGAAATCGTCGATCTTTCGCGCGACGGGCACTATCCGCTGTCGAGGACACTCGCGAGCGCACTCGGCGAGATCGAACGTGACGGCGGTCGCGCGATGATCCTGCTCAATCGGCGTGGAGCCGCACTCGCACTCCACTGTCGAGCCTGCGGCCGAGGCTTTGGGTGCCCGTCGTGCGACGTCTCGTTGGTGCTGCATCAGCATCCGCCGCGCCTCGTCTGCCACCACTGCGCGCGCAGCGAGCCTTCGCCGACGCGCTGCCCTGGCTGTGGTGCCGTCGACATCACCCGCATCGGGGCGGGGACCGAGCGACTTGAGAGCGAGATCGCCGATCGCTTTGGTGGGCTCACCGTGCTGCGACTCGATGGCGATGTGGCGGCACGGGTGGGGGCGCTCGAGGAGGCCTTGACGACGTTCGCGGCCACCGATCGAGCCGTGCTGGTCGGGACCCAGATCGTGGCTAAGGGCCACGACTTTCCGGATGTGCGCCTGGCGGCAGTAATCGACGCCGATCTCGGTCTGGCGATGCCCGACTTCCGCGCGGAGGAGCGCTCATTCGCATTGCTCGCACAGCTCGCAGGCCGTGCTGGCCGCGAGGGTTCGGGTGGGCGCGTGATCCTCCAAACCTGGGACCCGGCACAGCGTGTTGTGAGGCTCGCTGCGCGCCATGCGGTCGACGAGTTTCTGGACGGCGAGCTCGCACGGCGCGAGGCCCTGCGTTATCCACCCTTCAGCCGCCTCGTGCGGGTCGTGGTCGATGCGCCTGTGGCGGATGCTCCGATGGTGTTCCTCGACGGTCTCGCCGATGCTTTGGCAGTGATGGTGCCCGACGACGACGTGCTGGGTCCGGCGCCACTGATTCGCCTGCGGGACCGCTATCGCGCGCATCTATTGCTTCGCACACAGCGCGCCGAACACGCCGCCCGGGCGATCCATGCGGTCCTGGCCGATCGCCATACGTCGCTGTGCGCAGCCGATGCCCGCGTCGTTGTCGACGTCGATCCGCAGTCCGTGTAGATGTCACAAAGGGGTCAGACCCTTTTGTGACATTGGGCTGGTCCCGACCGTTGTGTAAGTCCCGTCGATGTCATCAAAGGTCTGACCCCTTTGTGACATCGGAGTTCAGTTCAGCGCCTGTTGTTTGATCGCAGATGGTGTGGGGTGTGCGAGTCCGAGTCGACGAAGGGATCTGACCCGGTGTGGCACACTCTGCAGGTACCAAGGAGGCAATTGTGGTCGACGATCTAGTCAATGATGCAAAGGAACGGATGACGAAGTCCGTCGAGGCGACGCGTCACGAGTTTCAGACTGTGCGCACCGGTCGTGCGGCGCCGCAGCTGCTCGAGCGCATCGTCGTCGAGTACTACGGCACACCGACGCCGCTCAACCAGCTGGCTGGCGTGCAGTCTCCTGATCCCCGTTCGCTCCTGATCGCGCCGTACGACGTCAACGCCCTCAAGGACATCGAGAAGGCAATCCTCGAGAGTGATCTTGGGATCAACCCGAGCAACGACGGCAAGGTCATCCGCCTCTCGATTCCGCAGTTGACAGAGGAGCGCCGCAAGGAGCTCGTCAAGATCGTGCGTGGACTTGCAGAGGAAGGCAAGATCGCAATCCGCAACATCCGTCGCGATGTGATGGCCGATCTGCAGGCCCTCGAGACAGAGGTCGGCAAGGACGATATTCACCGCGCCGAAGAGCGCGTTCAGAAGCTCACGGAAGACCACGTCGGACAGATCGACGCTGCGTTGAAGCAGCGCGAAGCCGACGTCATGGAAGTCTGAGTCCGGCGCGCGTGACGCGTAGCCGGTACTATTCGCCCGTGGGTTTGTACCTACGTCTTTAGCGCCGTGGCCATTCTCGATCGCATCCGCAGTATCCGCCGCCCCGAGACGGGTCGTTTCGTGCCGCCCACGGCGACCTCGGTGGCGATCATCATGGACGGCAATGCGCGCTGGGCCAAGCTGCGCGGCCTGCCAACGCTGAGTGGGCATCACGCGGGTGTTCGTGCCCTGCGACGCACGGTAGAGGCCGCCCCCGAACTTGGCATTCGCTCGCTCGTGGTCTACGCCTTCTCGACCGAGAATTGGACGCGCCCCGAGGACGAGGTCAACGGTCTCATGGATCTGTTCGCGCGCACGATCGAGCGCGAGTTTATGGATCTTCATCGACAGGGCGTGAGGATTCGTTTTATCGGTCGTCGTGATCGCGTCTCGGCACGGATTCGTACGCTGATGGACGACATGGAGGTCCGCACGAAGGACAACGAGCGGCTCGATCTGTTCGTGGCCTTTGACTACGGTGGGCGCGCCGAGATTATCGATGCCTGTCGCCGCATTGTCGAGGACGGTCTACGCCCCGACGAGATCGACGAGAACGCGATTCGCGTGCGCCTCGCCGCCTCCGAGTTGCCCGATCCCGATCTCGTGATCCGCACCTCAGGCGAGCAGCGGGTCTCGAACTTTCTGCTCTGGCACGCCGCCTACGCGGAGTACACCTTCCCGGACACGCTCTGGCCCGACTTTGGTCCCGAAGCGCTGCAACAGGCTGTTGGCGAGTACGCGACGCGCGGCCGCCGATTCGGCGGTCGATGACGCTCGTGCAGTCGGTAGAGGTGCCGAGTGGGTAACTTGACGAGCCGCGTGCTGGTCGCCGCGATTCTGCTCCCCTTGGCGCTGCTCGTACTCTGGCTTGGCAGTTGGTGGCTGGTTGGTCTCGCCGTCGTTGTCGCGGTACTGGCACTGCATGAGCTGTGGACGATGGCGCGCGAGCAACGCCCGGTCATGATCGCTGGCTATGTTGGCGCAGTCGCAGTGGTCTTGGCTGCCGAATTTCATGGCGTGATGGGGATGCTGCTGGTGCTCGCCCCGGTCGTGCTGCTGACCTTCATTCTGGCGGCAGCCTCGCCGCATGAGGATTATTCGTCGTTGACGAGCATGGCCGTGACCGTCTTTGGTGTCGTCTGGGTCGGCATTGGGCTCGGTGCAGTCGTCGTCTTGCGCGATTCGTCCTTCACCCTCGTGCTTGCTGTGTTGCTCGGCACCTGGGGCTCGGATATCGGCGCTTACGCGATTGGTCGCATGATCGGTCGTCGTAAGCTGGCGCCGGCGATTTCGCCCGGCAAGTCTGTCGAAGGCTTTGTGGCGGGGATTATTGTTGGCACGGCGGTTGTCTGGTGGGTGCTCTACGGTCAGGACATCGTTGGCACAATCGATGCGTTGATTGTCGGTTTTGTCATCGCGGTCGTCGGACCGTTTGGCGACCTGCTGGAGTCGTTCGTGAAGCGCGATCTTGGTGTCAAAGACTCGGGCACGCTGCTTGCGGGCCACGGCGGCGTGCTCGACCGGATCGACGCGATGCTGATCACCGCACCCGTGGCGCTTTGTGCGCTGTGGGCGGTTACGTATTTCTAGGGAGGACACCACAACCGCGCGGATGTCATGTCCTCCCTGCAG
>SYIF01000089.1 GCA_005798855.1 Actinomycetota bacterium
ACCGCAAATCGCCGCATAGCCCTTTCGGCAAAACACGTAGTGCGAGGGTGGGCCAAAACCGTCAGGCCTCCGATAGAATCAGTAACGCATGAGCGATGTAACGCCCGCAATTCCCGACGGTCCGAAGCCCGGCATTCGACACATCCGGCTCGTGATTGCGATGGCTATCGCATCGCTGCTCGGCACCTTCGCCGTCTACACGGCGTTTGCTGATTCCTCAATGCCTGTGCTCGGCGTTGCCCAAGCGTCGACAGGGTATGAGGGGCAGAAGGTCCGCCTCGAAGGCAAGGTCACGAAGACCACCGGCGATGCGGCTGATCCACGCGGTATGCGCTTCACCCTGCAAGACAACGTGCACTCCGCGACCATCCCCGTCGAGTACCGCGGCGCTGTTCCGGATGCGTACCGCGTTGGGCGCGCGATCGTGATCGATGGCACCTATGAGAACGGCGTTTTTACGGCCGTCCCCGACACGCTCGTGACCAAATGTCCGTCGAAGTATCAGGACAAGGCGACGCCATCGACGTCGTCGGATTCGTCCTGAATCGTCAGGGGTACGTGACGTGGCACTGATCGGGCAAGGTGCACTAATCCTCGCGCTGCTGCTCGCGATATACGCGGCATTTGCCGGATTATTCGCGGGCTTGGGGCGCGATCGGCGTTTTATGACCAGTGCTCGTAACGCGCTGTGGGCGATTTTCGCGCTCGTGGTGATTGCCGATGCGATCTTCCTCTACGCGATCTTTACGCACGACTTCTCTTTCACTGTCGTCGCCGACACGACCTCGCGCTCGCTGCCGATCGGCTACATGTTTACCGCCTGGTGGGGCTCGCAGGCGGGCTCGCTGCTCTTGTGGGTGACGATCCTCGCGGGCTTCAGTCTGCTCGCACTCCGCGCGACGCATCGTGCACTAGGCGAGTTGCAGCCATGGCTGATCATGATCCTCGCGCTGATTGGCGCGTTCTTCCTCGTGCTGCTGGTCGTGCCGGCGAGTCCTTTCGTCACCCAACTCGCGCCAGTTGACGGAGTCGGGCTCAACCCGTCGCTGCAGAACCCGTACATGGCGATCCATCCGCCCGCGCTGTATCTCGGGTACGTGGGACTCGCAATTCCGTTTGCGCTCGCAATGGCCGCGATGATTGCTGGACGCACCGACGCGCGCTGGCTCGTCGCCTCGCGGCGTTGGACGCTGGCTGCCTGGGGCTTTCTTGGCATCGGCATGCTGCTCGGCTCGCACTGGGCCTACACCGAGGTTGGGTGGGGCGGCTTCTGGGCCTGGGATCCGGTCGAAAACGCAGCGTTGATGCCATGGCTCGTGGCGACCGCCTTCTTGCACTCGGTGATGGTGCAGGAGCGCAAGGGCATGCTCAAGGTTTGGAACATCTGTCTGATCTCCGGCGCCTTCGCACTGTCGATCTTCGGTACGTTCCTAACGCGCAGCGGCATCCTCTCGTCGATCCACGCCTTCGTCTCGACCAATATCGGTTGGTACTTTGTTGTCGCGTTCGTCGCCATCATTGGTGGATCCTTCGTGTTGATCCTCTGGCGCTTGCCGCTCTTGAAAGCCGACCAGCGCATCGAGTCGCTCGTCAGTCGAGAGGCCACGTTCCTGTTCAACAACCTCCTGCTCGTCGGGATCGCTTTCGCCGTGCTGTGGGGCGTCATCTTCCCACTGGTGACCGAGGCCTTTGGCTCGGTGCGCGAGACCGTGTCAACACCGTTTTACGAGTTCTTCGTGATTGTTTTCGGCCTTCCACTCCTGCTGCTGATGGGCCTTGGGCCGCTGATTGCGTGGCGCCGCGCGTCGCTCAAGCAGTTGCAGCGGTCGTTCCTTTACCCGCTCGCAGCGGGGCTGGTGGCCGGTGGCGTGATGATCGGGTTTGGTCTGGGATCCTCGTGGCCAGGGGTCGCGGCCGGCAGCGTCTGTGCGTTTGTGACCGTCACGGTCCTCAGCGAGTTTGTACGAGGTGCCGCAGCGCGTCGCAGCATCCATGGCGAGAATTGGCTGCTCGCCCTGTCGCGCTTGATTGGTCGTAATCGGCGGCGGTATGGCGGCTACATCGTCCATCTTGGCGTGATCCTGTTCGTGATCGGCGCGGTCGGTTCAAGTGCGTACGAGACGCAAGCCGAGGGTCTACTCAAGCCGGGCGATTCGCTCAAGGTCGGCAGCAATGTCCTGACCTTCGAGGGCGTCGAGAGGACGCGCGGGCCAAACTTTGTCGCGCGCGCAGCGGTCCTCGACGTGACGAGCGATGGGAGTAACCTCGGCACGCTCAAGCCCGCCAAGCGCTCCTATCTGCGCGAGCAGACGACGTCGAACGAGGTGGCGATTCGCACGACACTGACGGGCGGCGACCTCTTCATCATTCTTGACGGCATTCGTGGCGATGGCGCGGTCAAGATTAAGGCGTTCTACAAGCCAGTGGTCGCCCTGCTTTGGATCGCCGGCTTCTTCTTCGTCGGTGGCGTGCTGCTCTGCGTCTGGCCCGATCAGCGCGAGGCGCGTCGAATCTTACGTCGCTACGCCGAAGAGCCACTGCCAGGAGAGGCGTGATGATTGCCGCTCTCGTCCTTGGTCTGATTGCGCTCGCAGCCGTAGTTGGTGTGGCCTGGCCACTCGCGCGTCCCGCCTCGGCCGGCGACCAGCTCGATCCGTTTACGGAGAGTCAGCGCCGTCGACTCGCGCTCCGCGAAGAGCGCGATCTCGCACTCGCCGCACTCAAGGAACTCGAAGTCGACCACGCCACGCACCACATTGGCGACGAAGACTACGCCGAGCTGGTGGCGGACTATCGTGCCCGCGCTGCAGAAGCAATTCGGCAGTTGGATGCCGAACTGCCTCCTGTCAGCTAGGTCGAGGCTTCCCGGTACTCTGCCGGCATGACAGTTCCAGTCCGTTTTGAGATTCGTGATGCGCTTGCGGTCATCACCATCGACGATGCGACGACGCGCAATGCGTTGGGCCCAGAGGCGACAGCGTTGATTACGCGCTTCGCGCTCGAGGCTGCCGCGACCGAGTCGGTGCGCCTGTTGATGCTGACGGGGGCGGACGGTGTGTTCTGTTCCGGCGCCGCGATTCGCGAGTGGGAAGCGTTGGACGAGACGGGGGAGACCCTGACCGATCGCGGCACCGAGCTCTGTGACCTGCTCGAAGAGCTGCCCCTGCTCGTTGTCGCCTGTCTGCCTGGACACGCGGTGGGTGGTGGCGCCGAGCTGGCACTCGCGGCTGACTGGCGAATTGCTGCGCCCGATGCCGAGCTGCGGTTCGTCCACGCGGGCTTTGGTCTGATGCCTGGCTTTGGTGGGCTGGTGCGTCTCGAATTGTTGGTGGGACGCCCGAAGACGCTCGAGTACCTAGCGACCCGCGCTCGGGTCGGTGCAGACGAAGCGCTCGCCGTTGGCTTGGTCGACGCGATAGTTACGGCCGATACGCAACTCGCCTGGGCAGAGCAGCGAGCCGCAGACATGGTCGGCTCGGACCGTGCAGCGCTCGCTGCAATCAAGCTTGCCTCCGCGACGGGCGATGAGCGTGCGGCTTTCCTCGATATCTGGCCCGATCGACAATTGCCCGATCGCCTCGGCTCGTGACGGGCGCGTCGGCTACCCTATGAGTTCACGCGAAGGATGTAGGCATGAGCGAAGTCACGAAGCAAATTGTGCTCGACGCACTCAACCAAGTTGAGGACCCCGAGCTGATGATGGGTATCGTCGACATCGGTCTCGTTTACGAGGTCGAGATTGATGAGGCCAAGAATGTTCACGCGACCTACTCGCTGACGTCGATGGGGTGCCCTGCTGGTCCTCACATCGCGTCCGAGATTGATCGTGCGATTCGCGAGGTGCCTGGTGTCAACGAGGTCGAGGCCGAACTGGTCTGGTCGCCGCCGTGGACGCCCGAGCGCATGAGCGAAGACGCTAAGTTCGCACTCGGCTTCTAGTCGTACCGCGACACACGTGCGTACGACCTAGCCGAGTTTGGCTTTGCGGCGCTCTTTCTCGTAGGTAGGATGCTGCACGATTTCGCCACTGACGTCGACTCCGCCGACACGGGCAGTGATCGCCTGTCCAACGACGATGCGATCGATATCCAGCTTGGCAAGGCCTAGCGTGTGACTTGACCCCACTTTCTGGTTCACGTGTTGAATAGCTCCTGGAGTTGCCCCGTTTTCGTGGACACGGGTTGTTGGTGGTTTGATCATGCCGGCACGGCTTCGGCTGGTCCAGTCTGTTCGTAGCTGACGGGGCTCTGATAGTCGAGGCGTGAGTGGCGGTGGTGCGGGTTGTACCAGGCTTCGATGTATTCGAAGATCGCTTGGCCGAGCTGTTCGCGTGTGGTCCAGGATCGCGTGTCGAGGAGCTCGCGTTGGAGCGTGGCGAAGAAGCTCTCGCAGAGCGCGTTGTCGTAGGCGGAGCCGACGCGGCCCATGCTGCCGAGCGGTCCTGCTTGGCGGAGCCGGTGTCTAAACGCCCAGGACGTATATTGGGCGCCCCTGTCGGAGTGCAGGATTGTCTGGCCGGGCTCGGGTCGGCGGCGCCAGCGTGCGACCTCGAGCGCGTCGATGACGAGCTCGGTCTTGAGATGGTCGGCGATCGAGAGGCCGACGACTCTGCGCGAGTAGACATCGATCACGACGGCCGCGTAGACCCAGCCCTCCCGCGTTGGGTGCTGGGTGATATCGGTCACCCAGAGCCGATCAGGCTGGTCGACTCGGAAGACGCGTTTGACGTGATCATCGTGCGTCGCCGTCGACGCCTTCGACCGGCGAAAACGGCGCCGATACGAGCCCTCGAGGCGTTCTTCGCGCATCAACCGGGCGATCCGCTTGCGACTCACCCGAATACCGCGGCCGAGGCGCAGCTCGGCCGTTACGCGCGGCGCGCCGTACGTGCCACGCGAGAGGGCGTGGATCTCCTTGACGTGACGCAGCAAGTCCCGATCAGAAACGGCTCTTGCCGATTCGGGTCGCTCAACCCACGCGTAGTAGCCCGATCTCGAGACACCGAGTGTCCGGCAGGCCACCGCCACGGGAAACCCCGCGGCGGCTAGGTCCTGGACCAACCGGAAGCCTATTTTGGGAGGACATTCTCCTTGGCGAAGAACGCACTCGCCCGCTTCAGGATCTCGACCTCCATCTCCAAAACGCGATTACGCCGACGCAACTCGACCAGCTCCTTACGCTCACTGCTGGTCAGGCCCTCGCGCGTGCCCTCCTCGACCTCGGCCTGCTGGATCCAGCGCCTGAGACACGAATCCGAGATCCCCAGATCCTTCGCGATCTGCGGGACGGTCGCGCCCTCCTGACGCGTCAGCCCAACCGCCCTACGACGGAACTCCTCCGGCATCGCCTTCGGCATTGTTGACTCCTCTCCGAGCGCATCATCGCGCCCAAGTGAGATGTCCACCAAACCGGGGCAACTCCACGTCCGCCCGTCGGTTTCCGAAAGTAGTTCGGAGCCACGAACGGTGTACGGCCGGAGGGCCCGCTTCGGCGGGCCCTCCGCTTGTTCGTGGCGACGTTCTGGTGGCGCGCGGGTAGGTGATGGCCAGGGCGCGGTCTGGTGTGTGGCTGAATGCGTTTTCCGTGCGCGTGTCTCTAGGCGCAGGCGAGCGCTGACAGGTCGAACCACTGACCGCGCCGGCGGTTTAGACCTCGTCGTCGAGAACGGCAGCGGGGATTTCGTCGATTTCGACGATCTCCACGACTTCCTCGTAGCGCGGTGCTTCAGTGGCCTGGGAGGCCTCTGCGGATGCCATCGTCTGCTCGTCGCGATCCTCGCCACGACCACGATCGGAGCGACCACCACGGGCGCGCTCCATCTTGGGCATCACGAAGGGGAGCAGACCCATCTCGCGGGCGCGCTTGATCTCGCGCGCTGCGAGTGTCTGCTGCCGACGGGAAAGACCCGTCATACGGCGCGAACGGATCTTGCCGCGGTCCGATAGGAAGCGCTTGAGGCCTTCGACGTTGGTGTAGCGGATTTGGTCGTCCGTGATCTGGACGCGCTTGCGCTTCTTGAGCGGAAGTGCTGTTCGCTTACGTCGGGTCTGCTGTTGTGCCACGGGGTGAAAAACTCCCTATCGGGTTAGCCGGGGGATCATACCCCAGCCTGAAAAAAAAGCGGTCAGGTACCCAGCATGCTGTCGCGCGCAGCGACGGCAAGCACGTCGGCTCGCTCGTTGAACTCGATGCCAGCGTGACCTTTGACGCGTTCGAAGCGTACGTCGTGGGCCGCGGAGGCGTCGAGTAGGAGCTGCCAGAGGTCCTGGTTTTCGACGGGCTTCTTGGCGGCGGTTTTCCAGCCGTTTCGTTGCCAGTTCTTGAGCCAGCCTTGGGTGAACGCCTTTTCGACGTAGGCCGAGTCCGTCACGACGACGACTTTGGTGGGTCGGGTCAGCGTCTCGAGGCCTTTGAGGACGCCCATCAGCTCCATCCGGTTGTTGGTGGTGTGCTCGTCGGCGCCTGCAATCTCGTGCTCGTGGTCTCGCCAGCGCAAGATTGCCGCCCAGCCACCGGGGCCGGGATTGCCGGAGCAGGCGCCATCGGTCCAGATCTCAACTTCGTCTTCTTTAGCGGGCATGCGGAGAACACTACTTTGGCGACAACGCGACATTCTGGGCCCGGGCCCAGACTGTCGCCACGACCGGCGGGGTACGCTCCCCGTATGGGAATGCCGACAATGGACGACCTGGCAGCGCTCGTGCGGGAGGACGGAATCGTGTTGGGTGCTGCGCCCGCGTCGGCGTACACCGAGGTTGAGGCGGCACTCAAGGATCGGGTCGAGCGAGGGTTTTGGGCCGACATGCGCTTCACCGCGGCCCGCCCCGAGGTGTCCTGCCATCCGGAGCAGGCGGTGCGCAACGCGCAGACGGTGATCAGCGCCGTGCTACCGATCTGGGAGCCGGGCACGCCGCGGCCGGAGGGGCCCGTCGGGCGGCTGCCGCGCTACGCGTGGGCGGATCCCTATACGACGCTGCGTGACGCCCTGGGGCGCGTACGTAACGCCCTCACGGCGGAGGGGTTCTGTAGCGTCGTGCACGTCGACGCAAACCACCACGTCGATCGCGAGGGTGCTCGCCGCGCAGGGCTGACCTTCGGCGGCAAGAACACGATGGCGATCGCGCCCGGGCTTGGCTCGTTCATCTCGATCGGCACGCTGATCACTGACGCGCCCATCGACTACGAGCCGCCCGCACCGGTGCGGCAGGGCTGCGGCTCCTGCACGCTCTGCATCGACGCCTGCCCGACGGGCGCGCTCGACGAGGAGTACGTCCTCAATGCCGAGCAGTGCATCTCGTACTGGACGCAGAGCCGCCGCGAGGTGCCGGAGGAGATCGCCGAGGGCATGGGGGACCAGGTCTACGGCTGCGACATCTGCCAGGACGTGTGCCCGTACAACCAGGGTCCGATCGAGCGTCGCGCCGACCGCACGCCCTCCGCCGACGGCTGGGTGCGTCTCGATGCGTGGCTCGAGGCCTCCGAGGAGGACCTGCTCGAGCACTATCGACGCCTCTACGTCCCCGACCTCGACGGGCGCTACCTCAAGCGCAACGCGTTGCTCGCGCTCGGCACCGGGCCCGAGCAGTACCGCGAGCTGGCGCAGCCGTTCGCGGTGGGGGAGGATCCGATCCTGACGCCGGCCGCCCGGCGGGCGCTCACTGGGCGGTGATCGTGAGGGACGCGACGTTATAGTGCACCGGCGTCGTGAGGGGAGCTGAGCCGTTGGAGCAGCCGGCCATCACGCGAGCCGTGTGGTTGCCGGCCAACTGCGCCACGTTCATCTTGCCGAATAGGACGAACCCGTCCACCGTCATTCCGCTGTCCAAGAATTCGCGGGCGCTCTTGGCGAGCACGGTGCCATCGACCGAGAGGAAGAGCAGGGGAACGCTGTTCGTGCACATGTTGGCTATCAGGGTGGTGTCGAAGCGGGCGAACATCGCGAACTTCCCCGCCTGGTCCAGGCAGACGGTTCCGGAGGCAATCGAGACGGCGTTGGATTCGATGGGGTTGGTCTGCGAATCGCCGGCCACGGATGAGTACTGCGCTCCCGCCGCACCCGTCTCGCCCTGCGCTCCCGCCGCACCCGTCGCACCCGTCGCACCCGTCGCACCCGTCGCCCCGGTATCGCCCTTGAGCAGCGTCCCCGCCACGAAGTCAGCACTCGACAGCGAGCCATTCTTGACCTTGACGCCGGTGACAGCATTCTTCTTGAGTTGCTGCGTGCCGACGCTGTTCTTTGGCAGCGCGGTCACGGCGTAGGACGTGCCGCCGAGAGCGATAAACAGTGCGAGGAGCGCGATCACGTTGGAGAAGGTCAGGCGCTTCTGAAAGAAGTCAACGGGCGAATCAGAAACACGGAATTCCTACTCGAGTAGTGTGAGGGTTTCCACCCGTCTCGCGCGGCGGGCTACCGACGGCTCTTGGAAGCCAGGCGCTTGGCACCTCTGACCTCCTTGAGGATCTGCGTCGCGCGGCGCGCCACGCGGGCGCGGAGAGCAGCAGGCTCGATCAGAACAGCTTCGCCCCGGTACTTGATGACCTCGTCTTCGAGCCAGCGCTCGGAGTCGTAGGTGATCGTCGCGAGGATTGCACCGTCGGTGAGGTGCGACGCGTCCGAACGCTTCTCGGACTCGCGCAGGGCGACCGCGGGGGAGAACCAGACGCTGACGGAACCCTTGGTGCCGCCGACGCTACGACCCTCGGCGCGGTTCGAGAGACCATCGCGCGGTGTGAAGGTGTCCTTTAAGCGCTCGACGCTTTCGATGCGATCGATGCGGAAGGTGCGCTCGCCCTCGGCGGTGCAGTCGTACGCCTCGATGTACCAATCCGAGTTGACGCCGCGCAACAGGTACGGCTCGATTACGCGCTCTTCAACCTGATTGGTCGTGCGGGTCAGATAGTTGATGCGGACGAGACGGTTGCGCTCAATGGCCCACGAGATCTGGGAGATGACATCCTCGGGTGCACCGACGTCGGCCGTTGTGGAGGGCTGCCCACCCGGCACGCCGCCGCCACAGGCGACTTCGATCTTCTCGCGTACAGCGGCGAGCGTCGAGTTGGTGCCAGCGGCGATCTGCGGTCCAACGAGGTCGAGTGCCATCAGGATCGCCTTCGCTTCGAGTGGCGAGAGACGGGCCGGGCGGCGGAAGTCTTCGCCGTACAGCTCCTTCTGAACGTTGATCATGTCCTCTTCGTCAAGCTCGGCGTAGACGGCGTAGCAGCCGCCACCGAAGTTGACGAGGTTGAGCAGATTGATTTGCTCAACCATCTCTTCGTCGTTGATCGCGTAGCGCGCCTGCAATACGGAGGCCGCGATGCTGCCGCTCTGCTCCGTACCGCACGTCTCGAGCAGATCGGCCAGTAGCGCTTGGAGCACTGCGAAGCGCTCGGGGGCGACGGGGTTCGAGGGACGTGCCGTAGGTGCGTCCGGCTCGGTCACGATCTTCTTGGGCGAGCGGATCGACGGCGGATCGCCAGCGTGTGCATCGCGGACGCGCTCGAGTGCATCGGTGACGGCATCGATGACATCGCGCGGGCCGAGCGGCAAGACCTGACCGCCAAGACCAAGGATCCACTCGGCGAGGCGATTGACATCGCTATACGGCGTCTCAAAGGTGGCGGAACGGTCTTCGTGGGTCGTTACGTCGCCGTGCTTGTTGTAAAGACGATCGACCAACCATGCGGCGCTCGGCGCGACGTAGAGAATGGCCTCGCCAACCGGTGCGTCGTAGCCCCAGGGGGCGCGATCGCGGTAGGTTGCGGGATCGAAGTCGCCGGGGCGGCGGAAGTCGCGCTCCTTGCGGGTGTGGAAGCGCATGTCGCCACGGATACGCGAGACGCGGAAGTTGCGGATCTTTTCGCGGTCGTGGTCGTGGCCGACGAGGTACCAGTGCGACTCGGAGTAGTAGAGACCGTACGGGTCGACGGTGCGGGTCCGCTCTTCACCACGGCTGATTGCGAAGTACGAGAAGACGATGGTCTTCTGCTTCGAGATCGCGCCTTCGAGCTTGGCGAGCCGCGCGGCGATCTCCGGCGTGTGGCCACCACCTCGGAGGTCGAGTGTGACGCCGTCCGAGGGAGAGCGGTCGAGCACGCCAGGGCGGCCGAGTGCGAGGTTTTGCAGTGCCAGGCGCAACGGTGCGGCGTACGCGAACTGACCATCGAGCAGGAACAGGCTCGTCTGCAGGGCGGAGAGCTCTTGGTCGCTGAGGTGAAGCGGGGGGAGGAAGTAATTCTCGCGCGTCAGCGTGTACAGCTCTTCGCCGGTGAACTCGTCGCGATTCGACTTGATCGGCACGCCCAGCGCGAGCAGCTCGGCGCGGTCGGCATAGAAGCGGCGGGCGAAGGCCTCGTCGGACATGTCGTAGTAGCCTTCGACAGCGTTCTTGGCGTCTCGTGCAGTGATCGGCCGCTTCTCGGCCATGATGTAGGCCACGAGCGAGAGTTGGCGGATCAGCTTGTCCGCGTCATGACTCATCGGGCCGCACCTGTCTGTCGAGCTTGGTTGCCGCACCAGTCCATATTGGAGCAGCATACGCAGTTCTGACAACGGGCGCGATGCAGTACGTGTCCTGCTACGGCGTGGGAACCGCTTGGTAGCCTCGGATTTGTGCCTCTTGTTGTTGCTCATTTGGATCTGGATGCTTTTTTTGCGGCGGTTGAGGTGCTCGAAAATCCCACCTTGGCAGGGCTCCCGGTGGTGGTCGGTGGGGATCCTCAGGGGCGTGGTGTGGTGGCGACGGCCTCGTACGAGGCGCGTGCCTTTGGGATTCGCTCGGCAATGAGTGCGGCGGAGGCGGTGCGTCGCTGTCCAAACGCGGTTTTTGTGAAGCCCGATCACTCACGCTATCGGCGGCATTCCGACGCTGTCTGGTCGCTCGTGCGTGCTGTCGTGCCCGTCGTGGAGCAGGTCGGAATCGATGAGGGGTACCTCGATTTATCGCCCGTTGCCTCGACAGCGGGGGAGGCTCGCGCATTCCTCGCGGAGCTCCAGGGGCGCATCGAGTGCGAGACGGGGTTGCACGCCTCGTTCGGCTGTGGCGCGGGGAGGACGATTGCGAAGGTTGCCTCGGATGCGGATAAGCCCAAAGGACTCGTGATCGTGCCAGCAGGCAAAGAGGAGGAATTCCTTGCACCCTTGCCGCTGCGGGCGCTGCCAGGAATTGGGCCGAAGGCCGACAAACGGATGCGAACTGCGGGGCTGAAGACGATTGGTAATCTGGCCGACCTGGACGATGCGGATCTGCGACTGGTGTTGCCGGGCGCTGTCGGGTTGGAGTTGCGGGAGCGCGCGCGTGGGATTGATCTACGCCCGGTGCTGGCCGAGACGGGCCCTTCGGTCTCGATTGGGCACGAGGAGACGTTCGACCACGACATCACGGATCCGGCGATCCTGTCCGAGCACGCTGCTCGCATGGCCGCTTCTGTCACCAAGCGCTTGGTCGAGGAGGGGCGGGTTGCGCAGACGGTCACGATCAAGCTGCGGTATCCCGATTTTCGGATCTTGACGCGAGCTCGCTCGGCGAGTGCGCCAACGGCTGATCCAATCGAGATTACGCGCCTTGCTGAGGTTGCGCTGGAGCGGGCACTGCGTGATCGCGAGCCGCCCGTGCGCCTACTCGGCGTGACGGTCTCGCGACTCATCGAAGGCGAACAGTTGCACCTACGACTCGACGAAGAGGCCTAGGAATCAGGACTAGAAACGACGAAAGGCTCGGAGACCGCTGGGGTCTCCGAGCCTTTCGCTCGATCCACGTTGTGCTTGAAGGGCTAAGCGCTGAGCGCGTGCTCTTCGAGATGCGAGTGCGACGGGCAGTACTCGCGGCTTGGCAGCGGCGTGCGCTGACACGGCTTGCCCTTGCGGGTGGTTGCGCGGCACGGGGCAATGACGCCTTCGCCGTGGCGCTCGATCTCGTCGCGAATGAAGTCTTGCGCGAGACCGATGTAGCGCTCGATCGTGTAGTAGACGCGAGCCTGCTCCGTGATCGGGAAGTAGTAGCGCACCTCCTGGAAGAGGCTGCGGGCCGGCTTCGGGAAGTAGCGGGAGTCGCGGGCGAGGCGCTCAATGGTGCTCTCGCAGGCGACGAGGATGCGGCGCCGAGCCTCAACGACCGACACGGTGTCGGGGGAGGGGTCGATGGCGTCCTTGATTTCGACGTAGATCTGTCGGCTGAAGCGATACATAGGAACTCTTTCTTCGAACGTACGTGGCCAATCGCACCACGTGCCAAGTGCGAGGTGGGGAGAAGCGGTGCGCTCCGCAGGTAGACCTGCTAGGCGCTAGAGAGACACTATACCGGTGATACGTTCTCCGCACAAGGGATTGTGATAAAACGCACAACCGCTGTTGTTTGGCGGGTGCGAAACCGCCGAGTCAACAGGCAGTGACAGTGGCGCTACGGCTGAACTTCGCGCGCGTACGCGTCGGGGTAGCCCTGACCCTGAATGGTCGTGGCTGCCAAAGCCGCCTCGTCCTTCGTGGTGTACGGCCCCGAGAACACAGCCCAGTAACCTGGGTTGAGCGATGGGAACAATGAGGAGTCAAGCACGCCGACCATCGGCACACCAGCGGCAGCTGCCTGATCCGCGATTGCTTGGGCATCGGCCTCGGTAAAGCTGGCAGCGTCCTTCGAAGCGAGGATCACCGCGTAGCCACTCTGGTCGGCAGGCCAGCCACTCGCTGTGCCGCCGGTGTCCGTCATGCCGGTGTCGGTGATGCCCGTGTCGGTAATGCCTGTATCCGTGATCCCGGTGTCGGTGATCCCGGTGTCGGTGATCCCGGTGTCGGTGATGCCGGTGTCGGTGATCCCGGTGTCGGTGATGCCGGTGTCGGTGATACCCGTATCGGTGGTTCCTGTAGCCGTCGTCGCCGATGTAGTGAGAGGATCGTCGCCATCGTTCGTGGCGCGCAAGGCGACCCAGGCAAGGCCAACACCCGCGATAATCAAGACCACCGCAATGATCGCCAAAATCGACGTGTTGCGGTTGGCGAACGCGGAGCCTCCACCCGGCGGCGGTGGAATTTCATCAACCGCGAGGCGCTCGCCACATTCGAGGCAGTAGCGCTGGTCCGATCGCATCGGCGAGAGGCAGGCCGGGCAGCGGGCCACATCGGCAGCCGGCAGTGGCGCTTCGAACTGTGGACCGCCCGAGAGTGGATCGTCGATCGTGGGCTGGTCGTCGCTGCTCACTGAGTGGGCGTCCCGCAGTAGGCGCAAAAGTTTCCGTCGAGGGGAATTGCTCCGGTGCAACTCGCACACTTTTTCGACGACATTGCAACGGTCCCCGGCGGCAGCGCGGTCCGCCCACTCGCCGCATGCAGCGTGAGGGCGCCATCAATCTCCTGCGCACGCTGCTCAACGGTGACGGCCTCAGCGGCACGCAGGCGCAAGAGATGGAAGTTGAACTGGTCGCGACGAGCCATCTCGATCAGCAGTCCGCCGAGATCCCCACGCAACTCTTGATAGCGGCGAGCGAGCCCGGCGCGTTCCTTACGCAGCTCGTTCGCGGCCTTCTTGGCCTCGCCAGGAGCGGAGGAAGCCTGCTGGATCTGCTTGCCCTTGGCGTCCCGAACTCCACTTGCGGCAACGGTCACGACAACATCGCCCGCAGAGTTGGGTCGTTGCGCAGGCAGTGGCGCTCGGTCGGAAAGGCCTCCCATTGCGCTTGGAGTATACGGGGAATCGCACGTACATCTGGTTCCACATCGGTGAAGACACGCACGTAGCGCTGCTGGCGCAGGTTCCGGTGGTGCGTCAGGATGCACAGGTTAAGTTATTCACGGAGGCGATATGACGCAGATTGTTGGGGTAGTTGGGCTTGGCACCATGGGCGCCGGGATCGTGCAGGTTTGTCTCGCCGCGGGTCACACCGTGATTGGTCTGGATGGGGTCGAGGCTGCCCGTGACAATCTTGGCAACCGAGTCGAAAAGGGTCTCCAGCGCGGCGTTGCCAAGGGCACGATGACGGCCGAGGATTGCGCCGCTGCGCTTGCGCGCCTCTCCACGACTGCCAGTGTCGACGGTTTCGCCGTCGCTGATCTGATCATCGAGGCGATTGCTGAGATACCACAGGTCAAGCACGACCTGTTTCGTGATCTGGCGGTGGCGACGAAGCCGGACGCGATTCTCGCAACAAACACATCGGCAATCAGCGTGACGGGTATCGCCGAGGCGAGCGGTCGTGCCGAGCGCGTCGTCGGCCTGCACTTCTTTAACCCCGCACCGGTGATGCCGCTCGTCGAGATTGTCCATACCCAGCATGTGGATCCTGCCGTGTATGCGGCTGCGATCGAGTTTGCTGAAGGACTCGGCAAAGAAGCGGTTCCGTGCCCTGATACCCCGGGATTCATTGTCAATCGCATTCTTGTGCCGATGCTCAACGACGCGGTGCGCACGTACGCCGAGACGGGCGCTGACCCGGCCGACATCGATCGCGCCCTGCAGGCGGGAGCAGGCTGGCCAATGGGGCCGCTCGCATTGATCGATCTGATTGGCGTTGATGTCCAGGTCCACGCCTCGCTGGCAATCGCGGAGGGGCTGGGCGACGACCATTGCGCTCCTCATCCACTGCTTTTGCAGATGCTCGAGGAGGGCAAGTTGGGACGCAAAACCGGCGTTGGTTTTCACCGCTATGACGCGTCCTAACGCAACCATCACACCTTGCTGTCGTTCGGAGAGCATAATGCGCGTGTGCTTCGCATAGCTCTCGCTCTGGTGATCCTGCTCGTGGCTGTTCCCGTGGCCGCGGCCAAGTCGTTCGAGATGGAGACTGCGAGCGGCGAGTTCTCCTATCGCGGTGTCGCGCGCTTTGACTCGATGGTGGTGGTCGAATCGATCAGCGTGGGGTCGAAGTTGAGTGGGCCTCTCGAGCTGGCGGAGAGCATCAAGTGTGTCGACGGACAGCCGTTACAGACCTGCATCAAGATCGTCAAGGGCAAGGCACCCGTCGAGTTGCGTGTGCTGACGCCGATCACGGTGAGTTTGCATCGGCCAGGCGTGTTCACGCTGATGATTCGTCGCGCCACCGCGTTGACCAACGTGTGGATCAGCGGCTGCGGTCAGGTTGGGTTGCGAGGCGCGGGCACGTATCGGGCGGATGGTGGTGTCGATGTCACCTACGTTGCGAAGGACAGACCGACCAATTTACGGTTGAAGTAGCGAGGGACGATGGCCGAGCGCATTCTGATTGTTGAAGACGAGATCAACATTGCGACGCCGGTCAAGACGTACCTCGAGAAGGCGGGCTTCGACGTTGATCACGCGCTGACGGGTACCGATGCGTTGCGTCTGATGGAGGCGACGCCGCCAAACCTGATTGTCCTGGACCTCAATCTGCCCGATATCGATGGTCTCGAGGTGTGTCGGCGGATTCGCGCTACCTCGCAGGTGCCGATCATCATGGTGACGGCGCGCGACGATGATATCGACAAGATTGTTGGTCTCGAGGTTGGTGCAGACGATTATCTGACGAAGCCGTTCAACGTGCGCGAGTTGGTGGCGCGCGTCAAGGCGATCTTGCGGCGCGCACCGACGACGGCGCAACCGATTAGTGGGGTGTTGTCGCACGGCGGCGTCTCGATCGATCGCGGTCGTCACGAGGTCTTGCTCAATGGTGAGGTTGTTCAGCTTGCACCCAAGGAGTTCGATCTGCTCTGGACCTTGCTGGAGGAGCGCGGCCATGTGCTGACGCGCGATCAGCTGCTCGAGCGCGTATGGGGATATACATTTGCGGGCGACACGCGCACGGTGGATGTTCACGTCCGTCAGTTGCGCCGCAAACTTGGTGACGATTGTCCGGTCGTGACGGTGTGGGGCGTGGGGTACAAGGTCGGCGACGATGTTGCTGCTCCGTAGCCTGCGCGCGCGGCTGCTGATCATCGGGATCGTGCCTGTGCTTGCGGCGTTGGTCGTCACTGCTGTGATGACGGTGCGGTCGGTCAATCAGTTTTCGGAGTCTCAGCGGTATGAGGCACGCACGCAGCAGGAACGCGATTTGAAGCGCTTGACGACGGGCCTGTCGCGCGAGTACGCGCCGCTGGTTGGTGGTTTGTTTATCGGCAAGAAAAATGATGTGCTCCAAAGCGTGCACCTCGAGGCCGCCTACGGCAGCTCGTTGTATTTCATCGCAACGATGAGGAGCGCCACGGTCAACGCCGAGGGGCTTGATTTGAAAAAACTGCAATGGGACCAACCACTGTCCACCAAGATTGAAAAGCGGCTCAGTGACGGGCAAGCAGTTGTGATCCCGGCCCAGTACGTGCCCGCAACACTCCGTGGCGATGTCGTGGTGGCCCGCGGGTTGTTTCCCACCGAGCAGAGCGATTTTCTTGGTGCCAGCTCGGGCCTGTTGGTTGTGGCGCGCCCAGCCGTCCAGGTTTCCTCGCCTGCGGGGACGCTGCGGCGCGCGCTGATTCCAGCGTTTGCTGTTGGCTCGGCGGTGGCGATCATTCTCGCGCTCGTGCTTGGTCTTCGCCTCGTCCGGCCGTTGCGACGTCTGGCGGCGGCGGCGCGAGCGGTGGCGCGCGGCGACGATGATGTGCCGCTCGATACGTCGCGGGCCGATGAGATTGGAATGGTCAATCGCGCGTTCTTCGACATGACCGTGAGGCTGACTGAGGCTCGCGATACTGAACGCCTCTTCCTGATGCGCGTCTCGCACGAATTACGCACGCCATTGACGGCGATTCGAGGCCAGGTCGATGCCTTGGCCGATGGCATTTTCGATGATGAGGTTTCGCGGCAGACGGCGTACGAGGCGATCACGGCCGAGTCGTTGCGTCTCAATCGTCTCGTTGGAGATTTGCTGTACCTCGCGCGGTTGCAGGCGAAGCGTTTTGGACTTGAGGCCGACGAGGTCGATCTCAACGTGTTGCTTGAGCAGGTTGTGACGGGCCAGGGTTCCGAGGCGCGCGAGCGGGAAATCGCCATCGGGCTGCAGTCTGGTGTCTTGCCCGTCGTGATTGGCGATGGCGATCGGATCTTGCAGATCGTGTCGAACCTCGTCCGCAATGCGGTTCGTTGGACGCCAGATGGCGGCACGATTACCGTCGCGGCGCTCGCCGATGCTGGCCGTGTGTGGATTACCGTTGACGACTCTGGGCCGGGCATTCCGCTCGAGAAGCGCGCCACCATTTTCCGGGCGTTCTACACGGAGGACGGCACGGGGACTGGGTTGGGTCTTGCAATTGCTCGCGAGCTGTCGTCGGCAATGGGTGGCAGCGTGGCGGTTGGGGATTCGCCGCATGGTGGTGCCCGTTTTGTGGTCGAACTCCCGTGCATTCGCGCGCGGTCCGAGAGTATCTCTGCAACAGCTCAGTAAGGATGCTCGCGGAGTGGGGGTTGAAGTGACTCACGACCTTGCGAGTGTGTCCGCTCGGCGTTAGGTGAGATCACGCATGGTCAGTCTGCGCGATCGGTGGTCGCGCAGAACCTCGCGAGGTGCCTGATGGAAACACTGTGGACGACGATGGTGCGGTTTATGCATCGGCTGACGGATCGGCGCGGGCAGGGCACGGTTGAGTATCTCGGCCTCGTGCTCGCCGTGGGCGCGCTGCTCCTGGCTGTCTCCGTGCAGGTCAAGGGTGGCGGGGCCGGGATCGGTGGTCAGATCTCGAAATCGATGGAGAAGGCAATCTCCTCGATCACGCAGCCCTAGTCTCGGCTCGGCTCGGCTGGCCGTTCGTGGCCGGCCGAGTCGACGCACGGGCTGTCGGTCGAAGAAATCGTGTCGAGGATCAGTTGATCGTTGCGCAGCACGCCGATGCGCCAGGCCTGGCTGCGTGGTAGCGGCGAGTACGTGATGTGGTTAGCCGTCAGGAGGACGACGGGGCGGCAGAGGACGATGTCGTCTGCGCGCGTTGCTGGTGGCTGGGGATCAGCACCAGCGGACAGGCCAGCCAGCAGGTGGATGGCGCTGAGCGCCAGACCGAGTGGTCGTGCGATGCGGCGCGCCACGATACCGGCTCCGCCCCAGCCCAATGCGGTTGCAGCAGCGACGGTGCGATCTGTCCCAGTCGTTTGACCGGCGGCGTAGAGCGCCTCATCGCTCGCCGTAATGACCCGCAGCGAGATCTCGCCGGCGCCGCGTGCAACGATGCGGCGCGTGCCAGAGCGGCTCGGCAGAGATCGGATCGTGAGATCGGCCAACCACGACGGGTGGCGCACGGGAAGCAGCGTGACGATCGCGGTACGCAGCTGCTGATCCGCTGCGTCTGTGCCGATCGACTCAGCGAGCCAGGCGCGTGCGCCACCCAGAGAAATTGCCCCCGCCCGACCAGACAGTGCTTGGTCGAGCGCGAGCGTGGCTGCTGGCGGTGGTGTTGCAGTCGTACCGAGTCGATCGGTGATCGTCTGGACGAGATTGGTGTGGACGACGGTTGAGGTAGTCGCCGTCAGGAGCGCGGCAACGACCAGCAGGATCGTCAGCCATTCCACGCTCGCCTGGCCGCGGCGTGGGTCAGCAGGAGACTGCATGGCTCCAGACCAGCTCGTGCTCAATCAGGTGTCCGGCACGAACGATAGCGATGTCGACTGCGGCGATCGGTGTGCCGAGCCGTAGACGGGTCGCCTCGAGTGGGTGGTGATCGACCCACGTCGCGGTTGCTTGGTTTGTGCGCCAGACAAAGCGACAGACGATGAAGTCGCCTTCGCGGCTCCCTGCCGGCGTGCCGCGCGTTACGGTCTCGGCGGCGGCGGCTCCAGCACCAATCACGATCGCAGCCGCGGCCGTCGCAGGATTGATCGAGCTAATCAGACTGACAACGCCAGACGTGCCGAGTTCGATGGCTTTGCTGGTTCCTGTGGCTGACTGCGAGGCAAGCCAGCGCCGCTCATCGTCCGCGGAGACGAGCCGTAGAGTCCGGGTCGCGCGGGGTGCCTCGTGCGACCACACCCCGCTGGTGACGCTTAGCCCGACGCCGTTGAACTCTGCTCGGGCGAGCGCCCAGGCCGGGTCGGTGAGAGGGCGCAAGCGACCCGTGGCGGCAGGTGGCGTCGCCGCTCGCAAGGCGTGCGAGAGAACGAGGGCGCGAGCCTCGGTTGGGCCGATCTCCTGGCCTAATCGTTCGATCGCATCGTTGATCGTTGGGCCCGAACCAGATAGTGCCGCGTCGACAAAGGCCAGAGCGGCCGGGCTGGCTGTCGGTGGCTCCGAGCGATCGAACACGGACTGGACAGCGGCAACGATGCCACTGGCAGGAAGCGTTGTCGCACCGATTGCAAGCAGTGCGGCAACACAGCCGACCAGCGCGACGTATTCGACAGTGCTCTGGCCGCGTTGCGATCGCATAGGAGCAGCATGCGTGCGGGGCACCGCCAGCGGCCGCGCACAGTCGCCCTCGTTCAACGCGCTCTGTAGCGGGGAGCGCACCATTCGACACGAGTGGCACACGACAGTACATGGATGGCGAGCGGACTCACACGCGTTCTGAGCGCCACGACGTCTCGGCTGCGGGCCTTTTTTGCGGCGGCGCAGCGTCGGAGCGCGAGCGAGCGCCAGAACTATCTACACGCTTGGCGGTTGCGTCGACGCGTCAGCGTCGGCGATCCGCTCGAGCTGCGAGCCGACCCGATCGAGTGCCCAGGTAATGCGCTCGAGTTCTCTTTCGATGCGCTGCGAGCGCGCTTCGAGTCGTGCGACGTCGCCGCGCACGGCACCAAGCCCGTCGACCAGTACATCAACAACAACTTCAAGATCTTCGACGCGACCGACGCGCTCGGCGCGAACGTCCGCGGCCAGCGCGCGCGTACGTTGCGCCGTATCGATCGCCAGAGCGTGCAACTCGGCGACACGATGATCAACGCCCGTACCTTCGTGCGCATCGAGTGCGCGAGCAACTGCAGCCTCGATCCGCGTTGGCAAGACCGCTCGTAGATCCGCGGCGATCTCCTTGACCTCATCGATCTCGGCGGTTAGGTCGGGCTCGTGCTGTGGGGTGTCGTCGGTCATGCGCGATCCTCTGGAACGGTGAGTGCGGCGAACGAAGGATGGCCCGCTCCTGGTAGAGGGTAGCGCCCCGGCTCGATCCGGAAGGCGCCCACGGACTCATCGAATTCGATCTCGACGAGTCCGTGTTTGATGCGATGGTCGAGCCAGGCGGAGCGGAAGACGAGCTTCCGGAGCCAGTAGATCGGGTCTTCGCCGTCGCGCCCGCAGAGATCGACGAGGAGTTCACCAGTCGGGGAACGGGGCACAGTCAACTCGCCGTCGATTGCTGCCGCTACGAGATCGGCCTGCGCTGAGCGTGAGAGCGGACGAGTCGCCAACTCGAGTTCGACTGCGGCTCGCAACACGCGTTGCTCGAAGTCGGCGCGAGCAAACGCATAGGTGCAGCCCAAGAAGGCCAGCGTCATGTCGTCACCCGAGTGAAAGTCTGCACAGTCCACGACTGGAGCGTAGCGAAGCGGTGGTTGCCGAATCGAGTGCGCGCGCACTGTCGGGCGACTGGTGTGCAACCCGCCGTGATCTCTGCGTCGCCTGCGCGTCCGTGGCGGCGGTGGTTGAGCAACGGTGCCGACATGGTTCAACTCTGCGACTACGACTCTGGCGCGGTCCTCGTCCCGACCGTCGAGACGGCTGGCAGTTTCAGTCTCGGCGCTATGCGAGGACTGATTGGTCGCACCTCGATCGAGCCCGGCGAGGGTCTTTTGCTGCGCGATCCGCTTGGCTGCATCCACACCTTCGGCATGCGCTGCGACATCGACATTGTCTTTCTGTCGCGAACACTGCGTGTGCTCGAAGTGGCAGCAAACGTGCCACCTCGACGCCTGCGATGGGCTCGCGGCGGTGTCGTACAACTCGAGCTTGCTGGTGGGCAGGCAGCCTCCAACGGGCTGGTTCCCGGTCGGCGTCTGATGGTCGTAGAAAGACCGATCGATCAGAGCAGGGGACGGGTTGGGCGTCGATCTCCACACGCGGAAACCGATGCTGGCAGTCCGTCTCACATTCGCCGAAACGCCGCTTGCGGCAGCGCTGACAACGTGCCTACTGTGCCGTTCTGGCCTCGTTGGGAGGCACTCCACAACCCCGACGCTCTGCCGTTGGCAGTCGGTGGATCTATACAAAGGAGTTAGAAGATGTGCGCAAGCCTGCTCGTAGTTGAGGACGACGAGATGATCTCGGAGTTCCTGGTCGACAATCTGCGACAAGACGGTCACGCAGTGACCGTCGTCGAAACCGTCACGGACGCTCTCGTCGCGTTACGTCGCACCCGCACCGAGATCGCGCTGATCGATGTCTCCCTGCCAGACGGTTCGGGTCTCGACGTCGTTCGCATGATTCGCTCTGGCGAGGCCGGGGCATCCGACATTGGTGTGGTCGTTGTCAGTGGACGCTGCACCGAGCAAGATCGAATCCGCGCGTTCGAGCGCGGAGTGGATGACTACATCGTGAAGCCCTTCAGCTATCCAGAGTTGCTGCTTCGAACGGCATCGTTGGAATCACGACTTAGTGGACGCGTGGCTTCGGTCCTGACGGTTGGCTCGCTGACGATGGATCTTGCGGCCCGCGCCGTCACCCTCGATGGCGTGCTCATCCATCTGCCCGGCAAGGAGTACGAGCTGCTCACCGTCCTCGCGCGCGATCCCAACAAGGTCAACATGAAAGAAGATCTGATGGAGCGCATCTGGGGATATCGAAACTGCGGGACGCGGACCCTCGATTCGCACGCCTCGCGGCTACGGCGACGACTGACCGCTGTTGCTGACGGTCCCTGGGTAATCAACAACTGGAGCGTTGGGTACTCGCTGCGAACCGTGCTGCAATGACTCGTCTCTGGCTCCGCATCACGATCGCAACCGTCGCGATCGTGGCAACTTTGGTGGTTGCGGTCGATACCTTCGTGATCGGGCCGGCTGCAGACCAGTCCGCGCGTGCCGCTGCGACTGCGGCCTCGACCGAGGCGACCTTGGTGGCTCAACTCGTGCGTCGAGGAGGAGCGCCGCCGAGCGACGCGGTCGTGCACACGGGACGCACGCGCGCGGAGGCTGCGGTCGGGAGCGCTCCGATCGGTGACGGGCGCTTCGTGCAGGTGCCACTCCGAGATCAGGGTGCACTCGTCGAGGCGCTCTGGCGAGGCCTTCTGTTCGTAATCGGAACAGGAGCCCTGGCCGGGGCAGGATGGGCGCTGTGGATTGGAGTAGTGCGTGCACGTGACCTCGAGAACGTCTGTCGAGCGTTGCGAGAAATGGGCGGAGCTGAGTCTGCTGCGGTCATGCCGGGAGAAACTGCGTCGATCGAGCATCTTGCTCGCGTCGTCGACGAACTCCGAGTAACACTGGCTCAGCAGATGCTTTCGCAGGCCGAACTCGTCGGCATCATGGCGCACGATTTACGCAGCCCACTGACGGGAATCTGTCTGGCGGGCGATTGGTTGGAACGATCGCAGAGCAGTGCGGAGCGTGCGCGAGCGCGGGGCCAGATCCAGCGAGAGTGCGATCGGCTGGCAGCAATTGCCGACGACGTGTTGCAACTGTGCAGAGACGCGCACTCCAACACCACCAATACGCAGCACGGGGTGGCAGCCGATCAACTGTTGCTCGATGTCGTCGATCGACTTCGCAGCGGCGGCTCTGGGTCCCAACAGGTCCACGTTGCGTCTGTCCTCTCCACCGCAGCGTGTGTCGACTCGAGCATCGCTCGTGCAGTCGCAAACCTCGCCGAGAATGCCGCCCGCTATGCACCCGCAGGTACGCAGGTATCGCTCGCTGTGAGGCAGACCGAAGCGGGCACAGTTGAGTTTGTCATTGAGGATGAAGGTCCCGGATTTGCGCCGGAGTTGCTGGAGCGTGCGTTTGCACAGGGTCGCACGTCACCGGGCCGTGCGGGACTCGGACTCTCGAGCGTGCGACGAGTCGTCGCAGCAGCGGGCGGAGCATCGCAGCTAGAGCGTCACCACGGCCGTGGAACGCGCGTCGTGCTTCAGGTGCCCCAACTGGACCGGAGCCTGTGATGGCGGTTGCCGAAGCCGACTACGAAACGCGGTCGCTGCCAGCAGCGCTCGAACGCAGCCATTCTTCCGGACGCTCGGTGGTGCTCGTCGGTGCGCACGGTGGAGCGGGAACGTCCACAGCCGCGCTGGCCATCGCGAGCGATGCGGATCGGGGCGTATGCCTGATCGACGCGGATCTGGCGGGCGGAACGCTCGGGATGATCCTCGGTATCGGCAATCGGATTGGGGATGCCGGCCTTGCCGCGGTACGTGAGGGCGAGGGCAACGCCTTTTCGACACTCGCGCAACGGGTGCCGTTTGGTTGGTTCGTTGAAATCGGTCCGCGTCCCGAGCTCGTCTGGTTGATTCGAGATGGCGCGTTACGAGAGCTGACGAGGCAGGCGATGCGTCAGGTCGCCCTGATCGTGGTCGACGTAGCTCGCCCAGTTGGACCATCCTGCGAGCCGGTCGTTGACGCGGACGTGATTGTCATCGTCGGACATGCCAATCGTTTCGACGCCATCGAGCGGACGCAGCAGCGACTCGTACGGCTGGGTGTCGATGCCGCCCGGATCGTGTTGTGCCCAACCGCGCCCACCATTGTCGAGCGCACAGTTGGGCGGCTTCGAGGGAGCCAGACTTGCATCGACGTGCGCCACGGCGACGAGCTACTGCTCCTCGTCGAGGGGCGGCTCGCCGCACTCGGCCCAAGGGAGCGCGGATGACCTCGCTGCTGTCGTTGGCCGGCCCCTTGGCACCGCTCCTGATGAACCCCCAGGTGGGTGAGGTTGTCGTCAACGGCCCGTTCGATGTCTGGGTCGAGCTGGATGGCCAGTTGCGCCGTGTCGACACACGCTTTCGCGATTCGCTCGAGTTGCGGCAGACGGCAGTCAGATTGGTGGCTGCCTGTGGGCGACGAATTGACGACGCAACGCCGATGGTCGATGCTCGCCTGCCGGACGGTTCGCGCGTCAACGTCGTCTTGCCACCACTCGCGGTTGACGGGCCACTGATCACAATCCGTCGCTTCGGCACGGCACCGCTGCGATTCAGCGACCTCGTCGAGCGTGGCTCGATCTCAGCCGAGCAGGCGATCGATCTGACCATGCTTGTGGAGAGTCGCCGCAACACGCTCATCAGCGGAGGGACGGGTACCGGTAAGACGACGTTGCTTGCTGCGCTGACCGGTTTGGTGCCAACAAATGAACGCCTCGTAACGGTCGAAGATGCCGCCGAGTTATCAGTCCAAGCGGAACACGTGGCGCGATTGGAGGCGCGGCCAGCCAACGTGGAGGGGAAGGGCGCGATCGAGCTACGTCAGCTGATCCGGAACGCACTGCGGATGCGACCAGATCGGCTGATCGTCGGAGAAATTCGTGGGGGCGAGGCAATCGACCTGTTGCTTGCGATGAACACGGGCCATAATGGCTCGCTCGCCACGATCCATGCCAATGGCCCAGAGGACGCATTACGTCGACTCGAGACGATGGCGCTGATGGGTGGCGTCGATATTCCGCACACCGCAATCCGTGAGCAGATTGCCTCGGCGGTGCACGCGGTGGTTCACGTCGTGCGATCCCCCGACGGAACCCGCTACATTGCATCCGTCGACCGCGTTGAGCGCGCGGGCGTCGGCTGGCACCTCCAGGCGGTCGAGCGATGAGGCGCCTCCGACGGAGCGACCCAACGGTGAGCCTACTTGCCCGGTCGCTGCCGGAGATAGCACGGGCGCTAGCTCGCTGCTGTGCTGCGGGGCTCCCAATCGCGGACGCCTTTGATCGCGCAGCCGACGCAGTGGACGAGGTCGCCGTGGACCTGCTCCGTGCCTGTGCGGCCGGTCTCCGTTCGGGTGCTGCAACACGTAGCGCCCTCGCGCCACTGCTACCTGTCCCCGGCGGCAGCGTGTTGGTGGGAACGATCGAACTGCATCAGGAACTCGGCGGCGACCTCGTGGCATCGCTCGCGGCCGTCGCCGAGGGGCTTGCCGATCGCGAGCGTCTCCGCCTCGAAGCCGAGGTCGCCACTGCGCAGGCCAGACTGGCGGCGCGGATCGTGCCACTCGCGCCCGTGGTCTCACTCGGATTTCTCGGCGTGCTGGCGCCATCCGCGCTCGCTGCGCTGTTTACGACCGCTCCGGGACTTGGAATACTCGGAGTCTCCACAGGTCTGACCTGCGTGGCACTGTTTTTGCTTCGCCGCATCGCACGGGCGGTGGGGTTATGACGACACCCCCACGACGGGCCGCTTCGATCGCGTGGCTGGCTGGCTGGGGTAGCGTCGGTCTCTGGCTGTGTTGGCTCGTGACTGGCAGTCTGGTCATGGCGGTAATCGGCGGCCTCGGCGGCTGTGGTGCAGCGGTCGTTTTGACTCGCCGCCGGCGCCGCGCTCTGCGGAGGCTGCAGGCCGAAAAAATCACGGCGGCCCTGCCCGACGTGTTCGAGTTGCTCGCAGCCACGGTCGATGGTGGTGCCGCTCCCGACCTGGCCGTCAAGCGGGTCGCGGCGTTCGCGACAGAACCGCTCCGTAGCATGCTCGTCGGGGCCATCCAGGCGGCAGCCGGGATTGGTCTCGGCGCGGCGTTTCGTGCGTCTCACCCTGCATTGCGACCACTGGGATCCTTGTTCCAGCAGAGCGAAGAACTGGGCGTCCCGATTGCCGGCGCACTGCGCCTACTGGCCGCCGATGCGCGACTTCAGGCCCGGGCGGCGGCGCGAGAGCGTGCAGCCGCGGCCGCACCAAAGATGCTGCTCGTGATCGGTGGGTTGCTGGCACCGGCAGCACTGCTGATCGTGATTGGCGGCCAGGCGCTGGTGCTTCGAACCCTGATCGGTCCGGTGGTTGGCTGATGCTCGCGGGACGGAGAGGGCAGGCAACCACCGAGTGGATCGCGATGCTGATGGCATGTACCGTGCTCGCCACGGTGGGCTTGAAGTTCGCGAATGCCCGTCTCGTGACCATGCCGCCGCTCTCGCCGATGATGGCAGAGATCGGTCAGCAGTCCACGCGGCAGAGCGACGCTCTGGGAGCGGCGCAATTTTTCGGTTTCTTTCCGGTCGCATCCCTACCACACATCGAGGGGAACTCGATCGTCGCAATCGCCGAGCGCCTAGAGCGGCTACGCATCGTGGAGGTGCCATTCGGCTCGAATACCGGCCCGGGGATCATCGACTTTACCGACGGCAATGTCGAGGCGTGGTGTGCCGATTTCGTCTCCTGGGTGTTGCGAGCTGCAGGACGACCATTCACCGGTGGTGCGTCTGGTGGCTGGCGGTTGGCATGGACGCTCGATGTGCGGAGCTGGTTCGCCGAGCGGGGTGCATTTCGCGACCGGCTCGTCGCCGACCCACAGCCAGGCGACGTTGTCTGGTTCACGTTCGGCCACGTTGGCATCGTGCGACGAGCTACGCCAACAACGATCGACACGATTGAAGGCAACTCGGCCAACGCTGTCAGTGCACACACCTATGAGAACTGGCGGCTCAATTCGAACATCGGCGGATTTGGGCGTCCTATCGGCGACAACACGTCCGCGGGGTACTGAGAGATTTGCCCGCTGCGAGGCTCGCTACACTCAGCAAATCCGATATGGGATTTGCCACGTGCGCCGTCGTCTTGTGACCCTATGTGCGGTCGTTGCCATCGCAGCGATTGCCGTCCCAGTTGCTGCTGCGCGCAGTATGGCTCCGCGCGCCGACACGCTGACGCTCGCCTTTGAAGGCCCCTTGACGGGTGGCCAGGCCGCTAATGGGCAAGACATGTTGCGGGGCACCAAGCTCGCCA
Organism: Actinomycetota bacterium; assembly: GCA_005798855.1. Classification (GTDB taxonomy): domain Bacteria; phylum Actinomycetota; class Thermoleophilia; order Gaiellales; family F1-60-MAGs149; genus F1-60-MAGs149. The sequence goes on from SYIF01000089.1 coordinate 26,708, forward strand.
TTGCCGAGATCAACAAGGCTGGCGGCGTGCTTGGGATGCAGATCAAGCTGATCACCGGCAACGACAAGGCAACGGCGTCGATTGGGGTAACCGTCGCCGAGAACCTCGTCAAGCAGAAGCCATTTGGACTGATTGGACCTTACAACTCGTCCGTCGGCCTCGCCAACCTGCCGATCTACATCGCTGGTGGCGTGTTTCCCGTCCAGCTCACCTCGACCGATGACACTAAGAACTTGGGCATCACAGTGCAGCCGAAGAACTCTCAGATCTCGCCCGTCGAGGTCCAGTGGATGACCGAGCAAAAAGCCGGCAAAGTCTCGATCCTGTTCGATCCTGACACCTACACCAAGGGCATGGCGGACCGCATGTTCGCGGCGCTCAACAAAAAGGGTGTGCTGGTGACGAAAATCGCCATCGATCCCAAGAGCAAGGACTACAGCGCGCAAGTCGCGCAGGCCGTGACAAACAATCCTGATGTCGTCTACGTCAGCACCTACTACCCCGAGGGCGCCATCATCGCCAAGAACCTACTCGCATCGCAGGCCGGCCATCCGACCAAGTGCTTCATGGGCCTCGCCAACCAAGACGCGGTGTTCGTAGAGCAAGCCGGTATTCCGGCAGCATCGGCCTGCACGTTTAGTGGCGTGCCGACGCCAAGCCAGTTTGGCAATTCCAAGTCGACGGCGTACGTCTCAAACTACGCCAAAAAGTTCAACACCAACCCAGGCCCGTGGGGGATCTTCACGTACGACTCGGTCTACACGATGGTCAGCGCGATTCGACGTGCGCGTGGCCTCAGTTACCGCGCCGTTTCAAAGCAGGCCTTTCACACCACGAATCTCTCCGGCGCAACGGGTAGAATCACGATCGATCCGAAGACTGGATACCGCTCGAACGTCCCCGTCGCGATCCTGAACGTAGACGCGACGACCGGCAAGTTCGTACTCAGCAAGCTCTACACGAAGTAGTGGGAATGCCAGCGGCGCATCGTTCGTCTATGAGATAGACGGGCGACGCGCCCGGCATACTCTTCACTATCACAGCTTTGCCCCAGAAGGAGCACCACATGTCCGATGCACTCGAGATCAACAGCGCCAACTTCCAGGGCGAAGTCATCGAATCTGACATCCCCGTCCTGATCGACTTCTGGGCCGAGTGGTGTGGGCCGTGCAAGGCGTTGTCGCCGATCATCGACGAGCTCGCTGGCGAGTACGCAGGCAAGATCAAGATCGCCAAGCTCGACGTTGATGCCGAGCCCGGCCTAGCCGGCCAGTACGGCGTCCTCTCGATTCCGATGGTTGCGCTGTTCAAGGACGGCGAGGTCGTCGAGCGATCCGTCGGTCTGAAGCCCAAGGATCGGCTCGTTGCCGATCTCAACCTCAGCACGCATTCCGCCTAGACTCTCCCTCTGTGGAGAGGGGGAAACGCGTGGAATACGCGGCGATTGAAGATCATGGGATCATCGGCGACCTCCATTCGGTAGCGCTCGTCACCGAGCAAGGCGCGATCGACTGGTACTGCTGTCCACGCTTCGACTCGCCCAGCGTCTTCGGTGGGATTCTCGACCAAGAAAAGGGCGGGTCGTTCCGCATCGGCCCGCAGGATCGCGATGTACGGGCGAAACAGCTCTACCTCCCTGACACGAATGTTCTGATCACGCGTTTTCTCTCGAGTACGGGCGTCGGCGAACTGGTCGATTTTATGCCCGTTGGCTCGGTTGAGGAAGATCGCCACCGCATCGTGCGCACCGTGCAGTGCGTGCGGGGACACATGCATTTTCAGCTCGACTGCTCGCCGCGCTTCAACTACGGTCGCACCGAGCACGCCATCCAGGTTGATGAGCACGGAGTGGTGTTCGAGACTGACGACCTCACGCTCGCCCTCGATTCGCCGGTGGCTTTGACAATAGACGGTGGAGATGTTCATGCCTTCTTTACGCTCGAAGCGGGCCAGCGCGTGACGTTCGTCCTCGAGCGCGTTCCCGCTGACGGCCACTCAGCGCGACCATTTCCGCCCGAAGTCTGTGAGCACCTCTTCTCCGAGACCGTAAAGTTTTGGCGTGACTGGCTGCATCAGTGCACGTACCGCGGACGCTGGCGCGAGACGGTGCGCCGTTCTGCCCTGGTCTTAAAGCTGCTGTGTTACCGGCCGACCGGCGCAATCGTCGCGTCGCCAACCATGTCGCTGCCAGAAACGATCGGCGGTTCTCGCAACTGGGACTATCGCTACACCTGGATTCGCGACTCGTCGTTTACACTCTTCGCCTTCCTCAAGCTCGGCTTTAAGGAAGAGGCCAGCCAGTTCATGGCGTTCCTCAAGGAGCGCGCCCTCGAGCAGCACTCGTCAAATGCTAGACCACTCCAGATCATGTACGGCATTGACGGGCGACACGAACTCGAAGAGTTCGAGCTCGACCACCTCTCGGGGTATCGCAACTCCCAGCCCGTCCGGGTCGGCAACGGTGCTGCTGGCCAGTTACAGCTCGACATCTACGGCGAGCTGATCAACAGCATCTACCTGTACAACAAGTCGGGTGCCCCAATTGACTATGAGCTCTGGACGGTTCTCGTGGAGCTATTGGATTGGCTCTCCGAGAATTGGGATTCCAAAGACGAGGGGATCTGGGAGGTGCGCGGCGGACCGCAGCACTTCACCTATTCACGCGTGATGAGTTGGATCGCCTTCGACCGCGCACTGCGTATCGCCGAAGCGCGCGGCTTTCCCTGCCCACGCATTCGTTGGCGCGAGACGCGTGACGCAATCTACGAACAGGTCATGCAACGCGGCTATTCGAAGAAGCGCCAGGCCTTTGTTCAGGTGCTCGATGGTGACGTGCTCGACGCGTCGACACTGATGATGGTGATGGGCCATTTCATCGCACCCAACGACCCAATGATGCTCTCGACGATCGCCGCGATTCGCGACGAACTTGTGACGGATTCGCTCGTCTACCGCTACAACCCCGAGCTCGCTGCTGACGATGGTCTGGGGGGAGAAGAGGGGACCTTCTCGATCTGCACGTTCTGGTGGGTCGAGGCTCTGGCGCGGTCCGGTAACATCGACGAGGCTCGCCTGGCCTTCGAGAAGATGCAGACTTATGCCAACCATCTCGGGTTGTACTCCGAGGAGATTGGCGCATCGGGCGAGGCGCTCGGGAACTTTCCACAGGCGTTTACGCACCTCTCGCTGATCTCGGCTGCTCTGTTCCTCGATCGCGCGATCGACAACGTCGGCTGATCGACAATCGCTTCCTGTAGGGTTCCTCCCTGTGAACATCGCCAACGACGCCAACGCCCTCAAGGCTCGCGCCCGTCACTTCGGTTTCCAAGTCTTTCTTCAGCCTGCGCGCCCCGAGGGGTGGTACGCCACGATCCGACCGGCCGGCAATTCCCTGACGGAGCCCATGCAGATTCTCGCGTCAACCCGTGAGGAGGCGATCGCTTCGGCGTCGAAGTTGTTCGAAGACAAGCTGGCCGATCAGCTTGTTGCCACGCTGCGGAACGCGGGTGTGGCTGTACCTAACTGGACGCCCGGCCAGGACTGGGACGAGCACATCGAGGCGATGGCAACCGCTGTGCGCGAGCACGGTCTTCTCGTCTAGCCGATCAGCATGAGCCCGACCCGCCCGAAGATCGCGGTCGTGGGGCATGTGGAATGGGTGCTGTTTGGGCGGGCGGCAGCGCCACCGACTTCGGGTGAGATCGTGCATCTCGCCGAGCCATTCGAAGAACCCGCTGGAGGTGGCGCGGTCGCTGCCATTGCCCTGGCTCGCGCTGGTGCTGAGGTTGTCTTCGTGACCGCGTTGGCCAACGATGCCGAGGGCGCGGCGACACGCGAGCGAATGCTGGCTGAAGGAATTGACCTGCGGGTGTCTGAGCGGGCTGGGCGTCAGGCGCGCGCTGTCACGATCCTCGATGACGCCGGTGATCGCACGATCATCGTGTCGCAACCGAACGAGTACCCGCGTGGCGACGATCCGCTCGGCTGGGAGAGTCTCGCTGACTGTTCGGCGGTGTACGCGACCTGTGGCGAGCCCTCAGGTATCGCGGCGGCTCGTGCTGCCGGGGCGCTGGTCTGCTCGGCGCGCCAACTTGAGGCCTTGATTGAAAGTGGCGTGAAGGCAGATGTAGTCGTGAGTTCGCTGACGGATCGTGGCGAAGAGGTCGATTTTCGCGTACTCGGCAAGCACACGAACGCGATTGTCCTGACCGACGGCGACCGCGGTGGGCGATGGATGTCCACGGATGATTCGGGCCTTTGGGATGCCGTCTCGCTCCCGAGTGACCCCGTCGATACGTATGGCGCCGGTGACTGTTTTGCGGCTGGACTGACCTACGGCCTCGGTTTGGGCTTGCCGCTCGGGGCAGCGGTCCAGACCGGTGCAGCCTGGGGAGCAGAGACCGTCTGTCGCCGCGGCCCGTACGGCATCGCGCTGTAGCTCATCGCTCGTTCGGAGTTGTCGCTTGGGTTCGTGGCCACGATCCAGAGTCACGCGTGGTGCAGGGAGGACATGACAAGTGCGCACTTGTCATGTCCTCCCTGCATTGAGGGGACTGAGTTGATGGTGCTGTGGCCGGTTTTGTGATCGGTTCAAGGGTGGCGCTGGCGGTGGGGCACGGTGGGGGATTGGCTTTGGCGTGCTGTCACAAAGTTTGGATGGCACGATCGGGTCTGGGGTCCCTTTTCGGCTCAACCATGCTAATACGAACATATGTTCGACTCGAACGAAATAGTTGCAAGGTGGGAGCTAGTGGGGTATAGTGGGGCAAATTGGTACGGAAGGGGAACCCGTGTGGGGACTCCGGACACCAGAGAAATGACCCGAAATGCTGCTTGGTGAATACGCTCAGAAGCTCGATGAGAAGAACCGCGTGACGGTTCCTGCTCGTCTGCGTGAGCCATTCGCCGACGGCCTGTTCGTCACGCGAGGCCTTGATCACTGCGTCGCGATCTACGCCCGTGACGGCTGGGAAAGCTTTGTTGAAGCGCAGACCTCGCGACTCGATCCGTTTACCCGCGAAGGCCGCCAGCTCGAGCGTTTCCTCTTCGGTGGCGCTGTCGAAGCCGAGCTCGACCGGCAGGGACGCGTCGCACTACCCGCTCCACTCATGCAGCACGCCGTGCTCCAGCGCGAGATCGTCGTCGTTGGTGTTCGTGATCGACTCGAAATTTGGGATCGCGTGGCCTGGGAACGTGGCCTCGCCGACTTGGAAGGCAGTGCCGAAAATGTCGCCGAGCGCCTGGTCCGTGATGCCCGCTAACGCCGCAATCCATGATCCCGTGCTCGCGCACGAAGTCGTGGCTCTGCTCGACGTGCAGCCCGGCATGACCGTCGTCGACGGCACCTTTGGTGCTGGTGGACACGCCACAATGCTGGCTGAATTGATGCAGGGGCGTGGGGCCTACGTCGCGATCGATCGCGACCCCTCGGTCGAGAACCGGGCCCGCTCGTTTCGCGCCTCGCATCCCGATATGGCGGTGCGGCTCCTCAAGCGCGATTTCGTCGAGGCCTTCCGCTCGCTCGCCGTTGAGAACGTCGAAGCCGATGCGATCCTGCTCGACCTTGGCGTCTCCTCGATGCAAATCGACCAGCCTGAGCGCGGCTTCTCCTACGCCGTCGATGCGCCGCTCGACATGCGTATGGATCCCCGTGGGGGCGCCACCGCCGCCGACCTGCTGGCCAACCTCTCGGAGCGCGAGCTCGCCGACATGTTCTCGCGCTACGGCGAAGAGCGCTATTCGCGACAGATTGCTCGCGCCATCTGCCGTCGCCGCATGTCGCAGCCCTACGAGCGCAGCGCCGACCTCGTCGATACGATCCGCCACGCGATTCCGACGCCCGCACAGTTTGGCTCGGGGCACCCCGCCAAGCGCGTCTTTCAGGCACTTCGCATCGCCGTTAACGACGAGCTTGCGATGGTCGAAGACGGTCTCGATGCGGCCATGCAGATCCTCAAGCCTGGCGGCCGCATCGCTGTCATTTCGTTCCATTCGCTCGAGGATCGGATCGCCAAAGAGCGGTTCCGTGATGCCTCTGCACCGTGCACGTGCGCGCCTGATCTTCCGATCTGCGGGTGCAATCGTGAGGCCACGCTGCGTGTCTTGACGCCTCGGGTGATTCGTCCGGGCTCGTTCGAAACTGACCGTAATCCTCGCGCCGCTTCGGCGCGCCTACGCGTCGCAGAACGAACCGCTGCCGCCCTACCGAAGGACGCTGCCTGATGGCCGTTGCCGTTCCGCGCCCAACCACTGCGCCACCGCGGCCACGCCGCAAGCCCGCCCCACGCCCCATCGACGCTGCCAAAGCAGCACCGCGACGTCGAGCAGCGACGCGTCGCACACGCGCCACGCGAGCCTCCGTCAACGGACGGCTCGCGCCTTTTAAGATCGCAACGATGATCGCGCTTATTGGTGTTGTGCTCTCCCTCGTGGTCTATCTCCATGCCTCGTCCCTCCGCGGCACGATGCAGGCTGGTGAGTTGCGCACCCAGATTGAAGCCACCCAGAACGACGCCGTAAGCATCCAGGCTGAAACTGAACAGCGGCTTGCAGATGGTCGCGTCGAGCGGGCCGCTGCGGCCTTCGGCATGGTGCTCGTGCCGTCGCAGGCCATGCGAACGCTACCGATTAGAATTCCGAAGGATTAGCAGACTCACTCACGTGTCCACGCGCTCTGCTCCCCCTCGGACGCCGCGTCGCTCGACACGTCAGCGTCCGATTCCCCCGCCGGAGCGACGAATCCGCTGGTTGTTGGTAGCAGCCGTGCTGTTGCTCGTGATCTGCCTTGGACGTGCCGTGCAGATGCAGGTGGTCGACGGTAGCTGGTACTCCACGCGGGCAACTGGTCAGCACCGCGTTGAGATCGTCACCACCGCGCCTCGTGGCGCGATCCTCGACCGAGACGGGTATCGCCTTGCACTCACGGAACAGGCCAGCACAATCGGCGCCACGACGGCGATGATTACCGACCCTGCCCGGGTGGTGGCAGCGGTCGCTGAAGCCAGCGGCGAATCGCCCGACACGATCATGCAGCGGCTCCAAGCGGACGGTTCTGCGCACGTTGACCTTGCGCGCCAGGTACCAGCAGCCGCCGCCAAGCGCGTACAGGCGATGGGTATCGAGGGTCTCGATTTCACACCGGAAGACCGACGCGTCTACCCCAGTGCTATCGCTGCTCCCGTGATTGGCGTGACTGATCTCGAAGGCAAGGGACTCGCCGGGCTCGAGCTGCAGTACGACAAGATCTTGCGCGGCACCAGCGGCCTCGAAGTACGGACTGAAGATCCGGCCGGTAACGCCATCAACGTGATTAGCCAGCAGGCGATGCGCCCGGGGCACACGATTAGCACTGGGATCGACCGTCAGGTCCAGATCGAAGCCGAGAGTGTGACGGCGCAGACGCGTACGGCATACCGCGCGAAGGCCGTGACTGCCATCGTGATGGATCCGACGACCGGCGAAATCCTCGCGATGGCATCCGGACCTGCACCCGCGGAAGGTGACTTCCGACAGGCGACGGCGGATCAGGTTCGCCTCCGTGCCATCACCGACGTCTACGAGCCGGGTTCGACCTTTAAGGCGGTCACGCTTGGTGCCGGGCTCGCAACGGGGCGCATCTCGCCAGCGACTACCGTCGATGTCGGCTCCGAATGGCAGCTGTACGACGGGATTTTGCGGGATTCGCACCCAGATCCGGGTGTCAAGACAGCGGCCGAGGCACTGCGAATGTCGTCCAACATTGGCGTTGCCAAACTTGCCTACGAGCACCTGTCGACGTCGGGAGCGCACGACAGCGTCTTGGCAAAGTGGATCGACCGATTCGGCTTTGGCGCGCCAACCGGTATCGACCTACCGGGCGAAGTGGCAGGCATCGTGCCGGCCTACAAGGATTGGTCAGGCACGTCGCCATTGAACATTCCGATTGGGCACGGCATCGCCACAACACCAATTCAGATTGCTCAGCTCTACGCCACGATCGCCAACGGTGGCCTGCAAACGACGCCTCATCTTGTGACACGCATTCACGGGCAAGGCCCGGTTGGGCTCCAGCAGCAGCGAGTCATGCCGGCTCGAGCGGCAAAAACGCTTGCGAGGATGCTCGAGGGTGTTGTCTCGGATCAAGGAACGGGCACGGCGGCACAGATCCCGGGCTACTCCGTGGCGGGCAAGACCGGTACCACGAAGAAGATCGACAAAGACGGCACGTACTCCGACAACCGCTACCTCGCCTGGTTCGTCGGTTTCGCGCCGGTTAAGAATCCACGAGTATTGACGCTGATCATGGTCGACCAACCGCGCGGTGGGCAGTACTACGGTGGCGAAGTTGCCGGACCGGCGTTCGCGAAACTGACCGAGCGAGCCCTGATCGCGCTTGGCGTACAGCAGGATCGCCCCGACACCGCAGCGGAGTAGGCGTGCCCGCCGCCAATGGTGCCGAACTGCTCCGGACGCCAGAACTGGGAATCCGCAGGGCAGGCGGACTAGGATTTGGTTCATAGTGCTGCTCACGGACCTCCTCGGTCCCGTTCTAGCGCGGGGCATGACGCTCCCAATTGCTGGAGTTGACGTCGTCGACCTCGCGTACGACTCGCGACGAGTCGCAGACGGGACATTGTTCTTCTGCGCTCCCGGCGCCAGCACAGACGGGCACGACCACGCTGAGGCTGCCGTCGCGGCTGGTGCCGTTGCTCTCGTCGTTGAGCGCGAGTTGCCGATCGCCGTTCCCCAGGTGGTCGTCACTTCGACTCGGTCGCAAATGGGACCACTCGCCGACACGTTTTTTGGGCACCCATCGCGCCAACTTCGTGTGCTCGCCGTAACGGGCACGAACGGGAAGACAACCACTGCCTATCTGCAACACGCGATTCTAACTGCAGCAGGGCAGCAAGCAGGCCTGCTGGGGACGATCGAACGACGGATTGGTGGTCTGAGCGAGGCCGCCGTGCGCACGACCACTGAGGCGATCGATCTCCACCGAGATTTTCGCCGCATGGTTGATGCAGGTGACACTGCGTGCGCGATGGAAGTCTCGTCGCATGCGCTCGAGCAGGAGCGAGTTGGGGGTGTCACATTCGCCGCAGCGGCCTTTACGAACCTGACGCGCGATCACCTCGATTATCACTCGAGCATGGAGTCCTATTTCGCCGCCAAGGCACGGCTCTTCGACGGCCGCTGCCCGAGTGCCTCCAACGCCGACGACGAGTACGGGTGCCAACTCTCGTCTGATCTTCGTTATGGCATCGATGCAGCCGCTGCAGAGGTACGCGCCGAGCAGATCGTGCTCGGTCCCAGCAGCACCCAGTTTCGTCTCTGCAGCCCGTGGGGATCTGCCGATGTGCAGACAGAGCTCGTTGGGATGTTTAACGTCGAAAATGCGCTTGCGGCCGCCAGTAGCGCCGAACTCGCCGGCATTGAGATTGAGGCTATCGTGGCTGGGCTTGCCGGGGTTTCGGGTGTACCTGGTCGTCTCGAGGTTGTCAGCGACGACCAGCCATTTGCGGTGATCGTCGACTACGCACACACGGCAGATGCACTTGGCAATGTCTTGCGCGCCGTGCGCGGTCTTACGACGGGCCGCGTGATTGTCGTGTTTGGTTGCGGCGGCGATCGTGATCGCGGCAAGCGACCCGAGATGGCGCGGGTCGCCTGCTCGTTGGCCGACCACGTGATCATTACGTCAGACAACCCTCGCTCAGAGGATCCACAGGCGATTGTCGACGAGGCGCTCGCGGGTGTCGACGGAGGCATCGAGGTCGAGTTGGACCGTCGCACGGCGATCGCCAGAGCGATCGAGTTGGCAGGCCGAGGCGACGTTGTGCTGATCGCCGGCAAGGGGCATGAACAAGGGCAAGACAGCGGTGGCGTGATCACTCCATTCGACGATCGGGTGGTTGCGCGAGAGGTGCTGGCGTGATTCCGCTCAAGCTCGTGGATGTGCCGGCATCGCTCGTGATGCGCGGGGATCCACAGGTCCGTGCCACCGGCATCGCGATCGATTCGCGGCTGGTTGAGGCCGGCGATCTCTTCATCGCAATTCGAGGTGGTATCGACCACATCGAGGCAGCCACGGCTGCCGGCGCGATCGCGGTTGTCGTGGAAGAAGACCATGTCGAAACGGCACGTGAGTCGACGATTCCGACGATTCTGGCGACGTTCTCCAGTATTCGCTGTCTGCAGTGCATCGGCGACGTCAACGCGGCAGCCACGCTGGCGCAGCGCGTCGGCATTACCGGCAGCACAGGCAAAACGTCAACGAAGGACGCACTCGCCCACCTGATCGCGGATCAGCGGCGCGTCGTAGCGGCACTCGAAGGCCACAACAACGAGATCGGCTATCCGCTAACCCTCACGCGGATCAATGCAGACACCGAGGTTGCGGTCTGCGAGCTGGCAATGCGAGGCAAAGGGCAGATCGCAGAACTCTGTGCCATTGCCGCTCCGGACATCGGTGTGATTACGAACATCGGTGTTGCGCACATGGAGCTGCTCGGATCGCTCGAGGCGATTGCCGCTGCCAAGGCAGAGATCGCCGAGGGGCTCCGCGAGGGTGGCCAGCTCGTGCTGCCCTTTGCCGAGCCACTGCTCGATCCATACCTGCCGGCCGACGCGCAGATCACGACCTTTGGCGATGAGGCGGGCTCGGACATTCAGCTCGTCGACCGAATCGTTCGCGACGATGGACAGGACTTGACGTACCTCGTACATGGCGAACTCCTGACACTCAACACCAATCTCGTCGGTCGTCACCATGCCCGCAACGTAGCCGCTGCTATCGCAGTCTGTCAGATTCTCGGCCTCGATCTCGAACGTGTTGCGGCGCGTGCAGGTGCGATTCCACTGCCGCGTTGGCGGGGCGAAACGCAGCGTCTCGCGGGCGGTATTGATGTCGTCAACGATGCCTACAACGCCAACCCGGCCTCGATGGAGACGGCACTACGGCTGCTGGCTGAGACACCAACAGAAGGGCGCCGCATCGCTGTCCTGGGACTGATGGCCGAGCTCGGACCCGAGGCGGAGCGGTATCACCGAGAGGTCGGAGCGCTGGCGGCGAGGGTCGGGGTCGATATGGTGGTCGCCGTGGGGGATCTCGCACGTGCCTATCTCGACGGAGCTGGTGATGGAGTGTCGGGCGTTGCTGTTGCCGATGCGACTGCTGCCGTTGAGCAGGTGCTCGCCACCGTGCAGCTAGGTGATCGTGTGCTGGTCAAAGGCTCGCGCGCAGCAGGCCTAGAGGTCGTGCCGACACTCCTCGCAGAACGCCTCGAAGGCTCCGCCACATGACCAGCGTGCTCGCCTCTGGCGTCGTGGCGATCCTGATTTCGATCTTGGCTGGACCACGCTTTATTATCCTGCTCCGCCGCTACAAGGTTGGTCAGCGCATCCGTGACGAGGGCCCCGTTGGGCATCAGACAAAGTCCGGTACACCCACGATGGGTGGCCTCCTGATCATCCTCGCAACGCTCGTTCCGTACGCCATTTTCTCGTCCTACGGAGCGCGCAGCCTCGCGATTATCGGGGCGATGGTCGGCTGTGGCCTGATTGGCTTCCTCGACGACTATCTCAGCGTGATCCGGCGTCGCTCGCTTGGGCTCCAGGGACGGTGGAAGTTACTGGGGCAGGTGCTGATCTCGGCCGGCATCTGCTTTGTCGCCGTTCGTGAGGGCATCTCAACGAGCGTCTTTCTCCCAATCGTGGATACCCACCTCGACCTTGGCCCCGCGTGGTACGTGCTCGTCTTCTTGATCGTGGTGGGAGCATCGAACGCCGTCAACCTGACGGACGGTCTCGATGGCCTCGCCGCTGGCACCTCCGTGATAGCGATGCTTGCCTTTACGGCGATGTGCGTAATTGGCTTCCAAGTCGGGCAGCGAGCACTATCAGCTCCAGGCATGGACAATGCCGTGATCGGTCCAGGGCTGTTTGACTTGCAGTCACAGACGTCAGCGACGCTCGACCTCGCGATCCTTGCCGCGGCACTCCTCGGTGCCTGTGTGGGCTTTCTCTGGTTTAACAGCTATCCGGCTGAGGTCTTCATGGGCGACACGGGATCGCTTGCGCTCGGGGGAGCGCTCGCAGGCTTTGCGATCTTTACGAAGACAGAGCTCTTGCTGCCCTTGATCGGTGGAATCTTCGTCGCCGAGGCAGGCAGCGTAATCATCCAAGTGATTAGCTTCCGACGCTTTGGTCGGCGTGTCTTCTTGATGGCACCGGTGCATCACCACTTCGAGATGAAGGCCTGGAGCGAAACGAAAATCATGTTCCGTTTCTTGATCGTGGCGTCGATCTTCGCCTCGATTGCCTTCGTCCTCTACTACGTGCGCTTTGACCAGTACGTATGAGCAGCGACCTCGAGTTACCGCGACACCCGCTCGTTCTGGGTGCGGCTCGTTCTGGGCGAGCAGCAGCACGAGCGTTGCTCGAGGCTGGGATGGAGGTGACGCTTGTCGATGATGCGCCCGTCGAGAGTGTTGACGCGCCCTGTGCAATCGTCGTGCCAGCCGCTGTCGATGTGGGCGAGTTTGATGTCATCGTCAAAAGCCCCGGCGTACCCAGTGATCACCCGCTGCTGGTTGCTGCGCGAGCGCTCGACCGACCGATTTGGGCAGAGGTCGAGCTCGGCTATCGACTCTTGCCACCCGGCGCACGCGTGATCGGGGTGACGGGCACGAACGGCAAGACCACGACGATCGAACTGGTCGGAGCGATGCTCTACGCAGCAGCGCTACCACACGTCGTCTGTGGCAATGTCGGCACAGCTCTCTGCGAGGTTGCTGTCCACCTTCCACAGGGCGGCATCGTGGTCTGCGAACTGTCGAGTTTTCAGCTGGAAGACATCGTGAGTTTTCACTGCGATGCAGCGGCCGTCACCAACATCACGCCAGATCACCTGGATCGACACGGCTCACTGGAAGACTACGAGCGCGCAAAACTGCGGATCTTTGAGACGCAAGACGACAAGGACATTGCGGTCCTCAACGATGACGATCCACGCTGTGCTGACCTCTCACGGCTACCGGGTGACGGCGAGATTGTGCGCGTCCACGGAGCCGATGCCGAGGCGTACGGGTTTGCCGACGGACTGTTGCTGGGAGACCACAATCGTGAGAACGTGGCTGTAGCGGCTGCGCTCGTGCAGGCTGTCGGCGTCCCGCTCGAGTGTATTGCTGTGGCCGTGCACGACTTTGTGCCCGTCCCGCACCGACTTGAGGACTGCGGCAGCATCGCTGGAGTCCAGTTCTGGAACGACTCCAAGGCGACGAATGTCGATGCCACAATCAAGGCGCTGACCGCGTTCCCCGACGGTGCCGTACGATTGATTCTCGGCGGAAGCGATAAGGGTGCCGATTTTGCTCCACTCGCCGCCGCGCTTCCGGGCCGCATTCGACGCGCCTATCTGACGGGGCCGGCAGGGGCTCGCATGGTCGAAACGCTGGCCGCGGCCAGCGTCGATGCGGTGCTGTGCGAGGGGCTGTCTGCTGCCGTCCAGACAGCCGCAGGTGACGCCGAACGCGGGGAGCACGTCTTGCTCGCACCGGCCTGTGCAAGTTTCGACGAATTTGCCGACTACGTCGCTCGGGGAGAGCACTTTCGTGCGTTGGTTTTAGCGCTCGGCGCTGCGTAGTCACTGGCAGAGGGGATGCCAGTCGGGTGGCGAAATCAGCCGTATGCAACGCGCTAACCCTCTCCGACTGTTTCGTTCCGACGCAGCGAGTCCCACCTTGCTGCGTCGCGAATTGCCACTCGAGGGGCAGGTGTTGGGAATCGTCACGATCATCCTCACCGTCGTTGGACAGCTGATGATCTACTCGGCCTCAAGCGCGTACGCGATGACGCGCTCTGAGTTCAATTTCGATTCGCTCTATTTCATCAAGACAGGCCTCGTCTACACGATTTTTGGTGTTGCCTTGATGCTGGGACTGGTTTTTGTGCCGGCCGGTTGGCTCCGACGGTTTGCGCCAATCATTTTTATTGCGTCACTGATCGGTCTGATTGCCGTCAAGGTTCCAGGCATTGGCGTCACGGTCAATGGGGCTGCCCGCTGGCTCGCGCTCGGACCCATCACGATCCAGCCCTCCGAGTTTGCGAAGGTCGGGACGCTCTTGATTGTCGCAGCGATGCTCGCGACCAGGAAACGGCCACCGAATACCGTCAAAGAACTGTTGATGCCAATTGGCTTGGTCGTCGGTGTGGTCTGCGCGCTGATTATGGTGCAGCCTGACCTCGGTACGACGATTGCGGTCTGTCTGATGGTCTTCGCACTGCTCGTCGTGGCGGGCACCAAAAAGTCGTTGCTCGCCTTCGTGCTTGGTGCCGGCTTTGTGATCGGATCCTTGCTGATTTATGCCGCGCCCTACCGTCGCGATCGGTTCCTCGCGTTCCTCGACCCGTGGGCGCAGAGTGCCGATGGCGCGTACCAAGTGGTCCAGTCGATGATCGCGATCGGCTCGGGAGGCATTTTCGGAGTTGGCTTGGGAGGCAGCGTGCAGAAGGTCAACTTCCTGCCTGAGGCGCACACCGACATGATCTTTGCCGTGATTGGCGAAGAGCTAGGCCTGTTCGGCTCGGTCGTAATCGTGGCACTGTTTGTGGTCTTCGCCTGGGCTGGCTATACGATCGCGATGCGCACGGTCGATCCGTTTCAGCGTTTCTTGGCTGCCGGCGCGACAGCTCTGATCGTGGGACAGGCAATCGTTAACCTTGGTGCCGTGATGGGTATCTTGCCGCTGACGGGCATTCCGCTGCCACTGATCTCACACGGATCGTCGTCGCGGATTGTGATCTTGGCGCTGGTTGGCATGCTGATCGCCATCAGCCGCGAGCCGCAGATTGCGCTGCCAACTGCTCGGAAACGCGCGCCAGAACCCGAGCCCGATGCTTCAGTTGCGCGTCCGGCTCGGCGGCGGACCACCGCGAAAGCGCGCTAGGCGCCGCGGCGTCCTCTAGCCTTGAAGGTATGCCAGTGCGGATCCTGATTGCTGCTGGGGGAACCGTTGGCCACGTTGCACCAGCCCTCGCTGTCGCCGACGCCTTGCGCGAGCGTGGAGCAGACGTCACGTTTGCTGGTACGCCGGCGCGGATTGAAGCCGAGCTCGTGCCTGCTCGGGGCTACCCGTTCGTACCGTTTGCTGTGGACGGTTTTCCTCGCCGCCCGAGCCTCAAGCTCGTCAAGGCGCTGGGTCGGGCAGCCGTCGCCCCGGTCGCCTGCTCGAAGATCATCAAGGACGTGCGGCCCGACGTGGTCTTTGGGGGCGGAGGCTATGTCGCTGGACCAATGCTGGTCGCGGCTCGCCGACACTCCATTCCGTCTGCGCTGAGCGAGGCCGATGCTCGACTTGGTCTCGCCAACCGGCTGGCGGCACCGCTCGTCAATCGCGTCTTTCTCGCCTTCCCGATGGCGGGACGCAGCGGCGGAAAGTACCTCGTCACAGGACGCCCCGTCGATCGTGCCTTTATCGAGACGACGCGCGCCGAGGCCCGCAGCCAGCTGGGGCTAGCGCCGGAGCAGCGCGTGATTGTGGCCTTCGGTGGCTCGCTCGGCGCGGGGCCCATCAATAGTGCCTTGCGCGCTGCCTACGACGATGGGGTACCCGCGGGACAACGCATCTACCTGATCGCCGGTCGTGGCAAGGCTCAAACAACGAGCGGTCCAGAGCTCTTTGAAGAGCAGGAGTTCACCACTGCCATGCCCATGCTCCTCGCAGCCGCCGATGTGGTGGTGGCCCGTGCGGGTGGGTCGGTAGCCGAAATTGCCGCCGCTGGGCGCGCCGCGGTTCTGATTCCTTGGGCTGGTGCAGCAGATGATCATCAGACGCTCAATGCCGCTTCGTTTGCAGCCGCCGGTGCAGCCACCGTGATCTCCGACGCTCAACTGACGGTGCCCGCGCTGCGGAAGGCAATCGACGCGATCATCGGCGACGCCGCGTACCAGTCCGAGATGGAGCAGGCGATGCGCTCGCTCGCTCGACCCAACGCGGCACAGGAGATGGCCGACGAACTGCTGCGCCTCGCCGAGGAGTCCAAGCGATGAGCATCCACCTCGTCGGCGTGGGGGGAGCGGGCATGAGCGGTATCGCGCGCGTGCTGGCTCAACGCGGGCAGGCGGTGACGGGCTGCGATCGTGAGGCGACTCGGTTGACGAAGGCGCTGATGACCGAAGGAATTGCCTGCGCGGTCGGCCATAGCGCCGAGCACGCAGAGACCGCCGAACGCCTGATCGTCTCTGGTGCCATTGCCGACGACGCTCCCGAACTGGTTCGAGCGCGCGCGCTCGGACTGCCGATCCAACACCGAGCAGAGGCGCTCGCCGACATTCTTCGCGAGCACGCTGCCCGCG
This sequence comes from Actinomycetota bacterium, assembly GCA_005798855.1. Lineage (GTDB taxonomy): Bacteria > Actinomycetota > Thermoleophilia > Gaiellales > F1-60-MAGs149 > F1-60-MAGs149. Next base: position 43,041 of record SYIF01000089.1, read on the forward strand.
TCGTCGTGACCGGCGCGCATGGCAAGACAACGACAAGCGCCATGTTGGCCGCTGCCGCAGTCGAGCTCGGTCTCGACCCAACGTTTGTCGTTGGGGGCGACGTCCGTCAGCTCGGTACCAACGGGCGGGGTGGATCGGACCAGATCGCGATCGTCGAGGGCGACGAATCTGATCGTTCAGTTCGGCAACTCCCGGCAACGATCGGCGTGATTCTGAACGTCGACTTCGATCACCTTGACCACTACGACTCTGTTGAGGATGTTGTCGCGTTGCTTGGTGAGTGGGCTGCCACAGTACCGACGGACGGCCTGATGGTACTCGGCGACGGTGTTGCGATTGCACCGGCGGCAGAGGTGGCTCGGTTCGGCGTCGGTCCGGGTGAGGGACTCCGCGCGCTCGATGCCGTTGCGGATGGTGATGGCATTGCGTTTCGTCCGTCGCGTGGGCCCGAGCGGGTGCGACTCACCGTGCCTGGCGTCCACAACGCCGGGAATGCCTGCGCCGCAGCACTCGTGCTCGAACGATTTGGTGTGTCGCTCGAGGAGGCCTTCGCAGCCCTTGAACGTTTCGAGGGTGCCGGACGACGGTTCGAGGTCGTCGGTCGCGCCTTTGGCTACACCGTCGTCGACGATTATGCCCATCATCCGACCGAGCTCGCAGCCGCCATCGCGGCAGCGCGTGGGCGGGAGCCAAAGCGCCTGATTGTGCTCTTTCAGCCGCACATGCCGTGGCGCACGATCGCCTTTGGTGAGCAGTTTGCCGAGGCGTTGAAGGCAGCTGACCGGGTCATTGTAGTCGAGACGTACGTGGCGCGTGGGGCACCCGATCCGGGAGCAAGCGCACGTCGGATTGCCCAGCTGGTCGGCTCGAAGGCCGTCTTCATTGCCACCGGCGGTGCCGCCGCGCGGGAAATTCAAGGAATTGCCCGCAGCGGCGATCTGATTCTTTGCTGCGGCGCTGGGCCTGTTGATCAGATCGCGCGGGCGGTGCTCAATTGAGCACGCTGCCTGCAGGAGTGATGGCGGATGTGCCGCTCACTCGCTATACGACAATCGGCACGGGCGGTCTGGCGCAGTACTTGGCAGAGCCGACAGAAGAATCGGCCCTCTTGGCGATGCTGCGATGGGCAGAGGAGCGAGACCTCACAATTGCAGTGATCGGTCTCGGTTCGAACCTGCTGCCTGCGGATGCGGGGTTTGCCGGACTCGTGCTGCGTCTCGACGGGGCGCTCGCTGCGATCGACGTGACCGACGCTGGCGCCACCGTGGGTGGTGGTGCAGCGCTCGCTGCAGTCGTGCGCAAGGTCGGTGATGCTGGTCTGGCGGGCTTCGAGTTCGCCTGCGCCATTCCCGGCACCATCGGTGGCGCAGTGAGGATGAACGCTGGGGCCTACGGGCGGGAGCTCAAGGACACGCTGGTGAGCGTGACGATCTGCAGTGCCACAGGCAGCCGTCGAGCACGCGTGGACGAGCTCGAGCTGACCTATCGCCACTCGAACCTCCGCCCGGAAGAGATCGTCACACAGGCAGAGTTGGCCCTAACGCCCAGTGACCCCGCGGCGATCAAAGCACTCGTACGGGGCTACCAGGATCGTCGCTCGGCCGCCCAGCCGCGCAAAGCGCGGACGTTTGGCAGCGTCTTCAAAAACCCACCAGGCGAGCGGACGAGTGGCCAGATCTTGGAGGCGTGTGGGCTCAAGGGCTACACCGTCGGTGGCGCAAGGATCTCCGAAAAGCATGCGAACTTCATCGAGAACTTTGCAGATGCGACGTCCGCCGATGTGGTGGCGTTGATGGTCGAGGCGCGTCGACGGGCGCGCGAGCAGTGCGGCGTCGAACTCGAACACGAGGTCCAGACGCTCGGCGACATCGTAATCCCGCCCACGTAAGCCCTCTCACCGGATGGCGAGGCAGCGCGCTTGGCGTGACTAGGTTCTGAGTTTGTCACTTCATGGCAGCCACGATGACCCCCGATCTAAGGCCGCACCTCTCGGCCAGTGCCATTCGTGATGTCTGCTCGCGGCCGGCCGTCCTGCTCGCGCTTGCCGAGGCAATCCCTGCGGCTGCCGCTCAGAGCACGCAGCAGCGTCAACAGGCTGTCGCCGACGGAGTTGCGCGAGCACTCCAACTCGCGCTCGCCCTCGGTCGGTCGGAGGACGTCGCGCGCACGAACCACGTATTGCTGGAGGAGGCCGCGGCGCGCCTGTGGGAGCCGATTGGTCTGGAGTCCACGCGGGTGCTGCAACGGACGGGACCCAACGGGCTCTTTGCCTACCTCGTAGTCGATGGTGCGGTGCGTCGTGAGGCGTGGCGCGCAGATACTCAGCGGCGTCGCGAAGAGCACATCGACGAGCTCCCAGCCGATGCGACCGCAGAGTTCGATCGTGACCCTGTCGATCTGACGCGCTTTCGGATCGACGTCGAGCGGACCGCTGCCTGGACAGCCGAACGGATGGGAATTCCCAACGACATCGCACTCGGACTCGTCAGCAGCGAGCTCTCCTACGTCGAGGCAGGGCGTCGCACGGGACGCTCATCGAACAGTCTTTGGATGGCGATCTCCCGGCTGCGTCCCGAATGGCAGGGCGTCGCGGCGCGGGGTAGAGCGGCAGGCCTGGGCGGTGGCGTGCTCGTGCGCGTCACCGATCACGTCGACAGTGCCGTGCGGCGTGCCGTGCGCTGGCGATTGATCGGAGGCGTTGCTGCGGCGCTGCTGTTGGCCGGCACGCTCGGTGCATTGACGACAGCAAGCCTGCTCGACGGTCAGGCGCCGCCACCGCGGGCATTTAGTGAGCCACCCCCCGAACTTGCCGCGAGTCCCGGTGAGGAACCGTATGGCCCCGCTGGTCGCCTGCTCGCGCTCGAGGCGGCTCGCCGGTTGCTGGCGAACACGAAGCCCACACCGACAGCAAAAGCGAATGCTGATCGCCCGGCAGCGGCGAATGGCAATCAAGCGAACAGCGAGGGTGTCACGCCCTCGTCGCCACGCACTCCACCTACTACGACTCCGACAGCGACGCTGTCGTGCGGACTTGGCTCGGCCGCGTTGGCCTGTCGATGAGGTTGCTGCTCCTCACGCTGTTTTTCGGGTTGGCTCTGGCGGGGACCTGTCAGGCCGCGCCCGTCATCACGAGCCCGCCAATTATCGGCGGCGAGGCACTCGTCGGACTGCGTCTTGAGGCTGCAGACACGCAGGTCGAAGAGGCGATGGACGTCGATCTGACGCTCAGCTGGGAGCGTTCAGTGGACGCTGGTAGCTTTGTGGAAATTCCTGGAGCGCACGACACGACCTACCTCGTGGTCACTGCGGATGCGGGCAGCCGGTTGCGCGTTCACGCGGTGGTGGAGACCGCCGAGGGCAGAGATGAGTCCTGGTCTGCTGCAACTGCACCCGTGGCGCGCGCCTCGGACGCCGACCAGTCTGGCGTTCGGCTCCGCCTTGGACCGGCTCGCAACGCTCCGGTCGCACTCGCACAGTGGGTTGTCACCGCAGGGTCCGAGGTAGCGGTTTCCGGACAGCTGCCAGTCGATCAGCTCGAGGTAACGGCGATGATCGTGCTGGAGCCGACCGTGGCTGGGTATCGGTTAGTTCGCGCCACGTTGGCTGGCGACGAGCGTGGACGACTCAATGGCACGATCGTTCCACTCGTCAATGCGGTCGCCTGGCTCGAGCTTGACCATGGCCTGGCCGCGCCCCAACGCATCCGACTCGGCGCGGTCGGCGTTCGCCCACAGATTCGACTCCGCCTCGCAGCAAGCCACGATGGCTTTGATGGTCAAGGTCGAACGCTGATCCGCGATCTTGCCGTGCTGCCCGGGAGCGTCGTTGCGCCGGGAGTGGAGGGGCTCCGCCTCAGCTGGGAGGGTATCCTGCCGGGCGAACGTCGAGGCACTGCCGTCTGTCGCCGGAGCGAGCGGGTGCTGTCTGCGGACGCGGGAGTACTCCACGGTAACTGTGCCACGCGGGGTGCGTGGAGCCGTGCCCGTTGGCGCCTCGTCTACGACCCCGGTACGAACGACCCGGGCAGTTCGCCGTACCTCTCGGCCGCAAGCGTTTGGGTTCGGCCGCAGCTTCGTGCGCGACTGCTTTCGAAGGTGCCGAACCTCCCGCGCGCCTACGCTACCCTTCGATTGTGGAACTGAACATCGTCCAAGAATTGATCGAATCGCACTTGCCGGGAAGCCGTGCCAGCGTCGACGACTTCATGGGCGCGGGTGGGGATCATCTCGCTGTACGCGTCGAGGCCGAACAGTTCGTCGGCAAGAGCCTGATCGAGCAGCACAAGATGATCTACGCGGCTGTCCAAGAGCACCTCGATTCGGGCGCGATCCACGCGCTTTCCATTACCACCGTCCCTATTGCACCGGGAGCATCAACATGAGCGTCATGAGCGACGAGGACATCCTCAACGAGATCACCGCGATCATCACGGGCAACCGGGTCGCACTGTTCATGAAGGGCACGCCAGAGGAGCCGCGCTGCGGTTTTTCGGCACGCGTGTCTGAGCGTATTCTTGAGAGCGGCGCGGAGTTCATCGCGATCGACATCCTGCCGGATCCACGTATCCGTCAGCAGCTCTCGGCCTACTCGGGTTGGCCCACCACGCCACAGCTGTTTGTGGATGGCGAACTGATTGGTGGCTGCGACATCGTTGAGGAACTGCACACGCAGGGCGAGCTCGCCAAGATCCTCACTCCCGACGCCGTCTAAACGCCTTCTTAACACTGAGCGCAGAGCCTTTACAAAGGTTCGCTGAGGCGCCACTCGGGCTCAATAGCAACGCAACATCAGCCGCTCATGATGAATTTGGGCTCCGGCTTACCGTCGGATCCCAGATCACCATTTGGAGGTTGATCATGAATCCGCAGTTGCTTTCCACGATCAAAGAGACGCCGTTCTTCGACCAGCTCGAAGGCGATCGACTCACCCGTGCTATCAGCGCCTTTCATCCCGTTCGTTTCGAACGCGGTGAGATCATCTCGGGCGTAGCCGACGTCGATGCTCGCACGTACGTCATCGTCGATGGCGTCGCGCGTGCCGTACGGGTCAACGAAGACGGTCGTTGTCTGACGAGTGGCCTGCTCGATGCTGGCATGGTCTTCGGTCGCCTGCCCTTCGTCGATGACATGCGCACCGAGCAGGTTGAGGCGCTCGTGGATTGCGATGTTCTCGTTGCCACCACGAATGATCTGCAGACACTCGCAGCCGTCGACCCGATCGTGGCTCGCAACCTTGCACGCTCCAACGCACTGCGTCTCCGAGCCTCCGAGGCGCGCCTCGCCGGACTTGCCTTCCAGCCGGTTCCTGCTCGGCTTGCAACCGTGCTAATCGAGTTGGCCGACCACGTCGGCAAGGTTACGCCCGAGGGCGTGCGCATCGATGTTCGTCTGACCCACGGCTCGCTCGCGGAGATGACAGGCACGACGCGGGAAACCCTGACCAAAGTCTCGGGCTGGTTGCGCTCCGAAGAGATCGCGTCGATCGAACGCCGCATAATCTGGGTTCAGGACTGGAACGCCCTGCTGGCCGTCGAAGAGGGCACGCGCACGATGCCAGGACGGACCAGCAAGGTGGTCGTGGAGCTGTAGCGCTCGCTGCTACCGTCTGCCTCGTGAATCGCCTTACTGCAGTTGGATCGATTGCCTACGACAGCCTCGAGACGCCTTTTGGTCGACGCGACCGGGCGCTCGGCGGCTCCGCCGTCCACTTCGCACTCGCTGCGAATCTGTTTACGGACGTCGGGGTCGTCGGGGTCGTCGGCGACGACTTCGATGGTGAGTCGGTGCTCACAGAACGGGGGATCGATACCGCGGGTATTCAGCGGATCGCAGGCGGCACGACGTTTGCCTGGGACGGCCGCTATGGGTTCGACCTCAACGTCGCCGAAACGCTCGACACTCGGCTCGGTGTCTTCGCAGATTTCGACCCCCAGTTGTCCGAGGCCGAGGCTGCATCGCCGGTCTTGTTTCTTGGCAACATCCAGCCCGACGTGCAACGGTCGGTTCGCCGCCAATCCAAGGCTGGTCTGGTGGCACTCGATTCGATGAATCTCTGGATTGAGATCGCTAAGGAATCGTTGCTGGAGGCAATCAGCGAGGTCGATTGCGTGATCCTCAACGATGGCGAGGCGCGCCAGTTGACGGGTGAGGCCACGCTCGTCAAGGCGGCTCGCGCGATTTCGCAGCATGGTCCACGCATCGTGGTGATCAAGCGTGGCGAGTATGGCGCTGCGCTGTTTACCGACGAGGGCTTCTTTGGTGTCCCCGGCTATCCGCTGGAAGAGGTCTTCGATCCGACGGGTGCAGGCGACTCGTTCGCGGGCGGCTTCGTGGGCTACCTGGCAGCCACGGGCCAGACAGAGCCGGATCTCGAGCAGCTTCGTCGCGCTGTCGCCTACGGGTCGGTCGTCGCCTCCTTTAACGTCGAGGAGTTCGGCACCGAGCGCGTGCAGCGTCTGACGCGCGACGAGGTCGAACGCCGTGTCGCCCAGCTCCACGCGATGACATCGTTTTCTCTGATCTGATCAACTTCCTATTGGGGTCAGACCTTTTGAGGAAGTCGGATCACCCGACCAAGCAATCGAGCGGCCTCTAACTTCCTCAAAGGGTCTGACCCCAATAGGAAGCCGATCCCAAGCCGCCACACCCCCGAGCCGCCGATTGGTAGCCTGCTTCTTGTGAAGGTTCATCTCCCCGACGGCACGGAACTCGAACTCGAGGACGGCGCGACTGGTCTGGACTGCGCCCGTGCGATCGGTGAGCGTCTCGCGAAGGTCACGGCTGCCATCGAGGTCGACGGCACGGTCCAAGATCTACGCCTGCCACTGGCGGACGGGGTTACCGTCACGATCCTGCGCGTTGGCGACGAAGAGGCGCTGCCGATCTTGCGGCACTCCACAGCCCACGTCTTGGCCGAGGCTGCCCGCCATGTCTTTCCGGGCGTCAAGATCTCGATCGGTCCGCCGATCGACAACGGCTTCTATTACGACTTCGATTTCCCCGAGCCGATCGGTGAGGCCGACCTCGAGCGGCTCGAGAACGAGATGCGGCGCATCCTCAAGCAGAAGCATGCGTTCGAGCGCGCGATGATCGACCGCGAGACGGTGCGTCAGCGCTTCGTCGATGAGGGCGAGCAGTACAAGGTCGAGCTGATCGACGACCTTCCTATCGACGAGCCGCTGACGACGTACACGCAAGACGATTTCTCCGACCTCTGCCGCGGACCTCATCTGCAGGACACGGGCCCGATCAAGGCTTTCAAGTTGACGCATCTCGCAGGTGCCTATTGGCGTGGCGACTCGACTCGCCCGATGCTGACGCGGGTCTACGGCACCGCCTTCTTCACGCAGGACGATCTCGAGTTGCACCTCCACAATATTGAGGAGGCCCAGAAGCGTGATCATCGCCGGCTCGGTCGCGAGCTCGATCTCTTCTCGTTTAACGACGCCTCACCGGGCGGGCCGTTCTGGCACCCCAAAGGCATGGTCGTCTGGAACACACTGGTGGACATGTGGCGCGGCGAAAACAATGCGCGTGGCTACCAAGAGGTAAAGACGCCAATTCTCTATGCGTCGGATCTCTGGAAGACCTCCGGTCATTGGGAGAAGTTCCGCGAGAACATGTACCTGCTCGAGATCGAAGAGCGCGCCTTTGGTATGAAGCCGATGAACTGCCCGGCCCACTGCCTGATCTTCAAGAGCCAGCGCCGCTCGTATCGCGAGCTGCCGTTGCGGATGAACGAGGTTGGTCTCGTCCACCGGCACGAGCCGTCCGGCACGCTGCACGGCCTGATGCGCGTCCGGCATATCACCCAAGACGATGCGCACCTGTTCGTGACCTCGGATCAGATCGAGGAGGAGGTCCAGAACGTACTCGGCTTCGCGCTCGACCTCTACGAGCTGTTCGCGATGAACTTCAAGATCGAGTTGTCGACGCGACCCGAGGTGCGGGTGGGGGACGACGCGATCTGGGACAAGGCGGAGGAGTCGCTGCATCGCGTCTTACAGGCGCGCGGCATCGACTATCGCGTCAACGAGGGCGACGGCGCCTTCTACGGACCGAAGATCGACATTCACCTGACCGACTCGCTGGG
>SYIF01000090.1 GCA_005798855.1 Actinomycetota bacterium
GAAGTTTTCGGCATGGGAATGAACTTGGCCAAGCATCATGGGGGATCCATTTCCCTCAACGGACTGACGAGCCTGAGTGACGCCGCTGCCGAGGCACTGGCCAAGCATCAGACTGTGGGCGCCCTCCGGGGAGCCAACACGAAGGCCCTTGAATAGGGCTTTAGGCGCCGGCTGCCGCTCGGGTCAGCCGGTCGCGAACAGCATCGCCGACTCCACCAACTGGAGGCAAAACGGCCACGATCCGATCGGCACCCGAATCATCTGCCGCGCGCAGCAACGCGTAGAGGCGCTCGGCATACAAAACGGACGAGGTGCTGGTGTCCAACAGCGTCACGATGTGCGATGGGACGGGGTTGAGTCTCGGATCAGAGGCATCAGCCAAGAGAGCTATCCGCAGGTCGGTCATCTCAAGCGCAGCATCAACAGCCCCGATCACGACCACAGTCGAACGCGGTGCATAGTGTGTGGCGAGGGTTCCGGGCGCGCGCGGCGCAGTCTCGAGCGACGTGGAGAGGGCGACCCCTAAAGCGGCTTCGAGCATCTCTGAGGTGATTGCCCCTGGTCGTAAGACGCGGGGTGCAGATCCAGTCAGATCGACGATGGTCGACTCCACACCGACCGAGCAGGGACCGCCGTCGAGAATCAGATCGACATCGGTACCGAGGTCGTCGAGCACGTGTTGCGCGGTCGTCGGGCTGACACGTCCAAAACGGTTCGCGCTCGGTGCGGCGATCCCGGTGCCACTCAGGCGGATCGCCTCGCGGGTCAAGTCGCAGTCGGGGATCCGCAGCGCGACGGTGCCTGTGCCACCGAGCGCAGCAGGATCGGGACGAGACCCGGCCGGGAGAATGATTGTCAATGGCCCCGGCCAGAATGCCTCAGCCAATCGCTCGGCGGAGTCGGGCCACGCAGACGCCCAGCCCGCTCGAGCCTCTGCAACATCGGCGATGTGGACGATGGATGGATGGTCGGTTGGACGTCCCTTGACGGCATAGAGGCGAGCGAGGGCATCAGCATTGGTGGCGTCGGCCCCGAGGCCGTAGACGGTTTCGGTGGGAAGCGCGACGAGCTTGCCCGCACGAAGCGCCTCGGCGGCGGCTGCTGCTGTGTGCGTGATCACGGAGGTATCGTGGCAGCCCGCTGCCGCGTTGGGGTGACGATACGGTTTGAAAGTGCGCACGCTCGTCCTACTCCTGCTGATCGTTGTGTCGGTCGTCTGTGCCGTTGGGGCGGGCGCTGGAGCAATGCTGACGCGCAACGTGCTCGATGCGAGTGGCTTTTCCGACGTCGTCGTGCGTACCCTGCAATCGCCCGCCGGGCTCGCCCTTGTGCGAGCATCCGTCGAAAACACCGTCGCCGATCGAGCAGCAGCGCAGCCCGCGATCATTTCGAAGCTGGCCGCAACGACCGCCGGCGATTGGGCCGTGGCCGTGTTCCAGGGCGCCGCCGCCGCACAGGTGCTGGGACCTGTCGCGATCGGTCTTCAGCAGAGCATCCTCAATGGCGACAGCGCTCAGGAGGTACAGATCGATGTGCGAGCGATGGCGGCCGCAAGCGAGACGCCACCGCTGATCAAACGTCTTCTCGACAGCCAGTCGGGCGATGTCCTCGTGACCGTGCCGTGGGTCTCTGTCTCTCCACAAATGCAGTACACGCTCCAACAGCTCGACCGGCATCGCATGCTGCCGACGTGGCTTGCCGTCGCCGCAGTCGTGGCTGGACTCCTTGCTGTGATGCTATCGAAACGACGAGGCTGGGCACTGCTGGTGCTTGGAATTGCACTGGCTGCTGCGGCGTTGTTTCTGCGACCGATCGCCACCATGTCATCGGGCCTGTTGATCAACCGTGGCTCACAGGGTGGATCGGCGTCAACGCTTGCACCAACGGTGGTGGAACAGGTCTTCACCGGCTGGTCGGCTGTCAGCGGTGCACTGATTGCAATCGGGCTCGCGCTAGCGCTCGTCGGCGCCGTGCTGAGTCTTCGTCGTCGCGCTTAGGGCGTCGGGGGCAGGAAGACGACGCTCTCGGCGTCGACAACATGTGCGCCGCCATCGACCGTGACGGTTGCGCCGTTGATACCGCTCGCCTTCTTCGAGAGCAGCCACGCAATCGTCTCGGCAACCTCATCGCCCGTGGCCGGCCGGCGATCAGGAGCAAGACTCGTCGCCTTGGCATAGGCGCCATCGAGACCGCCATGGTCCGCGGCCAAATTGCTCAGCGCATCGTCGGCCATCGGCGTTCGCACCCAACCGGGGCAGACGACGTTAGAACGCACGCCTTGCGGCCCGTGATCAACGGCCAGACACCGTGCAAGTTGGATCGCGCCAGCCTTCGCAGACGAATAGGCGATCGAGGCGGGGCCCGCACGAAGGCCCGCAAGGCTCGAGACAATCACGATCGAACCGCTGTTGGTGATCAGTTCCGGGAGACAGGCCTGCGCGGCGAGAAAGGGAGCCGTCAGATTCGTGCGCACAACGCTCTCCCAACCCTCCAGCGTCTGCGTGAGAGCGGTTCCCGATTTTCCCGAACCAGCACAGCAGATGAGGCCCATGAGCGTGCCGCCGGCCTCGGTCAGCTGCGACACGGCCGTGGCGAGATGCTCAACATCCGCGGCATCGCCAGGCAGAGCAATCCCGCCGGTCTCTTGAGCGACCTGCTCTAAGGGCTCAACTCGACGACCAACCAGTCCGACGAGCCAACCATCTGCTGCCAGCAATCGCGCAGTCGCGGCACCGATCCCCGAACCACCACCGGTGATCAGTGCCGCGGGTCGCATGTTCTACTGCTCGAATCGAACCGGGTTCGACAGAGTGCCGACGCCCGACACAGCCACCTCGACCGTTTCTCCATCGCGTAGGTAGCGCTTGGGGTTGCGGCCGTCGCCTACACCACCAGGAGTACCTGTGGCAATCACATCACCGGGCTCGAGCGTGATCCCTCTGCTGAGATACTCAATGATCTGCGCGACGGAGAAGATCAGGTTCCGCGTGTTGCTGCTCTGGACCACCTCGCCTGCAATCGTCGTCGAAACGTCGAGGTTGCCGAGATCGACGCCGTCCACGCTGGAGACTGCGGGACCGAGCGGACCGAAGGTGTCGAAGCTCTTGCCGTAGACAAACTGCCGGAGCGGCGTCTCGAGCTGTGCGCGACGGCCCGAGACGTCGTTGATGGCCGTGTAGCCACCGACAGAATCGAGCGCGTTGTCGAGAGTGGTGCGATAGGTGCGCTTGCAGATCACAACAGCAAGCTCGCCCTCATAATCTGGACGGGTCTCCTCGCGTGGAACGACAATCGTCTGGCCCGAGCCGATTAGACAGGTCGAGAACTTCGAAAAGACAACCGGAACCTCTGGAATGTCGAGCTCGGACTCCTCGGCGTGGTCGCGGTAGTTGAGGCCGATCGCGATCAGCTTGCCAGGATGAACCGGGTGGAGCAGCTGGACGCTGTCGACCGAGTGCGTCGCGCCCGCGGCGGCAGCAATGATGCTCCACGCCCCAGGCGTCGAATCGAATCCGATCGCTGGTGCCGCGCCGGCGTCCGTGATCTGGTCGCCGTCGAGGCGTCCCAATCGCACATCGCCACTCGTTGTTGCAAAGCGCACGGCCAGCATGCCGGCTCCAATCTGTCTGGGGTGGAACTGCTGATGAGTATCATGTCAGGCAATCGCTGCGCGTTGCAGCGACAGTTGGGGGGAGGACCCGGATGGCCACAGTTGAGGAACTCGAAGCCGCGGGCGTGCGCATCTTGCGTCTCGTCTACGCCGATCTCCATGGTAAGCAGCGAGGCAAGGATGTCTTGCTCGAGCGCGCCGGGCACGCGATTGCGCACGGTAAGCCGTTTGTCGAGGCCGTCATGACCATCGACAACAGCCACAACATCGTCAGTGGTGAAGCGGAGGGGTTCCGCGACCTGTTGGCGATGCCAGACCTCAAGACCGCGCGGATCAACCCCCTTGACCCCGAAGTCGCGATGGTCCTCTGCGACCTCGCCTCGGTACCCAGCCATCGCCCGTCCGGCCTAGACTCACGAGGCGCGCTGAAGCGTATTTGTGCCCGCTACGCGAAACTCGGCTTCACTCCCGTCGTCGCGCACGAACTCGAGTTCTACCTCCTCGAGCGTGACGCACAGGCGATGGGTGGTCTGCGACCACTCGCGATGCGCGACTCGAGCGTTTACACGGTCGGTCCGTTGGCCGATCCGACAGGAATTGTGCGCGCCATGTTCGATGCCTGCGACGCATTTCAGTTGGAGCCGATCTCGATGGCGCAGGAGTACGGACACTCGCAGTACGAGATCAATCTGACCCACGGCGAGGCGATCGAAGCCACGGACCGCGCCTTCTTGTTCAAGGCGCTGGTCAAGCAGATGGCCGACATGGATGGCCTCGTCGCGACGTTCATGGGTATGCCGGCCGATGACGACGAGTCCTCGGGGTATCACCTGCACGCGTCGTTGCTCGACAAGGCTGGCAAGAACGTGTTTGACGCGCCCCGCGCGCAAGATGGCCTGTCCGCGATTGCTCATCACTTCATCGCGGGCGTCATGGAGCATGCACCCGCGATGGCGGGGTTGCTCAATCCCACGATTAACTCCTACAAGCGCATCATCAATGGTGGTCTCTCGCCAAAGTTCGCGAACTGGGGCCACGACAACCGCATGGCGATGCTGCGCATCTGCGAAGAGCGAGGACCGGCCGCGCGCGCCGAGGTGCGCTCGGGCGATGGTGCAGCAAACCCGTACCTGATTGCGGCGACCATTCTGGCCGCCGGGCTCGACGGTATTGAGCGCAAGCTCAAGTCGCCGAAGCCTGTCGTCGGCAACTTTTACGCGGGGCCGGCGGCAGCGATGGGTGCTCAGTTGCCCACGTCGCTGGGTGCTGCGCTCGATGCGCTCGAGGCCGACACGCGCCTCGTTAAGCTCGTGGGGCCCGCCTTGATTGAGACGTTCCTGTCGATCAAGCGCTACGAGCTCGGACGCTGGGAGGCGCAGCAAAACCGCCTGACAGCGTGGGAGCTCGAGGAGTACGCCGAGGCGCTCTAGGTTCTCGGCGATCGACTTTGCGTTGGGGTCAGACCCCAAAGCAAAGTCGATCGTCAGGACGCGGCGCAGGGACCGGCTTGTGCCGCGTCTACTTCGGCCTCAGAGAAGCCGGACTCGAGCAGAATTTCTCGCGTGTGCTCGCCAAGCAGTGGTGGATGCATGGGCGAGGTCAGGTGGTCACCGTTGAAGGCGATCGGCGAGCGCAGGGTATGGATCGTTCCTGCGGTTGGGTGTTCGTGCGGTTGAAGTGCGTAGGGAGCGCTGGCGATCGCCTCGGTGATAGTGCGCACCGGTCCACTTGGAACGTCCCGTTCGGCGAGGGCAGCGAGCAGAGCATCGGCGTCCCACGTACGCGTTGCGTCCGCCAGCAGTGGCACGAGCACGTCGCGGTGCTCGACGCGACTCGGGTTCGTCGCGAAGCGGGCATCTGTCCCGAGCCCCGTCAAGCCGATCACGTCGCAGAACGAGCGAAATTGTCCGTCAGTGCCGACAGCGACGACGATGTGCGCCGACGTGGTGGGAAACGTCTCGTAAGGGACGATCGACGGATGGGCGTTGCCCAGCCGCTCGGGAGTGATCCCGGCGATCGACGCTTCGGCTCCCCGATTGGCCAACCAGGCCAGTTGGGCATCGAGCAGCGAAACCTGCACGCGTTGGCCTTCCGCGCCACCCCGAACCGCGTAGAGCGCAGCCAAGATCCCGTTGGTCGCGAACATGCCGGAGGTCAGGTCGGCAATCGCGACGCCGACTTTCATCGGCGGACCATCCTCCGATCCCGTGACGCTCATGATCCCGCCTTCGGCTTGGATCGCGAAGTCGAACCCCGCCAGGGCGGCCTCTGGGCTGTCGTGGGGATAGCCACTGATCGAGCAGTAGACGAGCTTTGGATTGTCGGCGCGAAGATCTTCAAAGCCAAGTCCGAGCCGATCGGCGCCGCCGGGGATGAAGTTCTCGATCACGACGTCACAGGTGGCGGCGAGACGGCGCGTCACCGCGATGCCCTCTGGATCGCGAAAGTCGACAGTGATCGAACGCTTACCGCGGTTCGTCGACATGTAATAGGTGGCCTCTCCGCCTGCCCACGGTGGCCCCCAGGCGCGTGTGATGTCCCCGCCATCGGGGCGCTCGACCTTGATGATCTCGGCGCCAAGATCGGCCAAGATCATTGCGCAGTACGGCCCGGCCAAGACCCGTGAGAGGTCCAGGACACGAACCCCAGAGAGCGGGCCGTCGATCGGGGCCGCGATCGTCATCTCAGCCGTTGAGCGCCTTGACGATCAGATCAAGATGTTCGCCCGGCTTGACCTTGTGCAGCACGTGCTCGAGCTTTCCATCGGGGCCGATGATGAACGTCGAGCGCTCGACGCCCATGTACTTCTTGCCGTACATCGACTTCTCGACCCAGACGCCATAGGCCTCGGCAACGGCGTGTCCGTCATCAGCGAGCAGGGGATAGGGCAGGTCGTGCTTGGCACGAAACTTGGCATGGCTGGACGGCGAATCGGGCGAGATGCCAAACAGCGTCACTTCGAGCGCCTCGACCTCGGCCCAGCCATCACGCAGAGCACAGGCTTGCGTCGTACATCCTGGGGTGTCGTCCTTTGGATAGAAGTAGAGAACAACGCGGCGTCCCGCAAGGGCCGCAAGAGCGATGTCCTTCCCCATGTCGTTCTTGAGAGTGAAGGTAGGGGCGGAGTCTCCGACGATAGGCATGGTCATCAGTATACGAAGACGGTTGGCGGTTCGAAATCACCACACTCGAGACGTTGCATGGTCTCCCAATTCGATCCGGGTACACGAGAATTTGTAAGGATTGCTCTGTGAATGTGAAGCCTGCATCTATACGGCACCGCGGTGCAGTGGTAGCGGTGGCCTTCGTCATTGCTGCAGTTGCGGCCAATTGTGGTGGTAGTGCTCCGTTAGACGGGACAGTTCGGATTGCTGGGTCTACGACATTGCTGCCCATGATTTCGAAGGTCAGCGCTGAGTTTGCTGCGCAGTCTCCGCTGGTCGCGTTGGACATCGGTATGACTGGTTCAGCCAACGGCGCGGTGCTGTTTTGCGACGCGCTGGTACCGATCGCAGGCAGCTCTCGTCCATTCAATGATCGTGAAATTGATGGTTGCGCGGCCTCTGATATTGCCTACACACGCTTGCTTGTCGCGCACGACGCTGTGGCTTTGTTGGTGAGCAGAGCAGACTCGACCGTGACCTGCCTTACGCAGGATCAAATCTATGCTCTGATGGGTCCAGAGTCGGTCGGTGTTGACAATTGGGATGCTGCGGGCACTGTCATGTCAGATGCCGGCACTGGCCTTCCGTCGCTGCCGCTGTCCGTGCTTGGCCCCGGCGCGTCTTCAGGCAC
Source organism: Actinomycetota bacterium (assembly GCA_005798855.1). Lineage (GTDB taxonomy): Bacteria > Actinomycetota > Thermoleophilia > Gaiellales > F1-60-MAGs149 > F1-60-MAGs149. Next base: position 7,406 of record SYIF01000090.1, read on the forward strand.
ACGCCAGAGCTTGATCGACCTCGCAATCGCACCAATTGCAAAGACACGTGACTTGAGTCCGGCATTGCGCCCCGACTACGTCGCGATGCCGGCAGAGCAATCGATTCGCAGCGGCGTCCTCAACCAGCCGGGCACTCTCGGCTTTGCAGGGCTCGCGACCGCCAAAGGATGGACCGATAGTTTGAGCATGGTGGAGGTCGATTTTGGAGACGGTTGTACGGCTCCTTCCAACCACGCAATCAGTGCGGGTGAGTATCCGCTATCACGCGAACTCTACGTCTACGTCAATCTGGACGAGATTTTCGATGATCCCACCGAACTGGCGTTCATCGACTATCTCCTATCTCCTCAAGGCCTTCGTGTTGCAGGAGACGTGGGTGGGGTAGCTCTCACAACTTCCGAGGCGGACGTCGTGCGCAAACACTGGCAGGACGCACTGTCAGAGCACAAGGCGGATAGCGAATGACCTAGCTGACCGGCTTGTCCGGCTTTGAGTTACTCGCGCTTTGCGTGATTGGAGCGCTGCTATTTGCTGGCAGCTCGCTTGCATTCCTTGTAGTCGCGATTCGTCCGCAGCGTCGAGAAGGAGCTGGCATGACTGCCGCCGCGTACATGACTGTGCTGGGCAGTCTCTTTGCGATTCTGACCGGGTTCCTGATCAATAGCGAGTACTCCACGTTGCGGCAGGCACAGAACCTCGTTGGTATCGAAATGGCCGGGGCGAGCGGGCTCGCTTACGCGAGTGCTTCGCTGCCGCCAGCTGACACAGGTCTCGTGCAGGCATCGCTGGTACGCTACCTCGGTGCCGTTGAGCAGTCCGAGTGGACGATGCTCGAAAATGATCCTGCCGGGAGATCGCGAGCTGCGAGTGAGTTGTCGAGCCTGTCGCGGCTTGTTTTCTCGTATGGGCCTCGTCCATATGCGCCGTCCGTGACGACTGACGCGATGCAGACGTCGCTTGCCACGATCACAGAATCGCGCCGTCAACGCCTCTCAATTGCAACGGTCACACTGCCACTACCGTTGTTCGTACTCAGCGTGGTGACTGGTATGGCTCTGATTCTCGGAGCGCTGATCGTGGCTCTACGCAACGGCCCACGGTACGCAATGGTCGCTGCCGGCATCGTCTTGATCGTTGGCTTCGACTTGACGGCAGTCCTTGCCATTAGTGCGCCGTTTGCCGGTCCGTTCGTCGTTTCTACCGCGCCGATAGTCCAGCTTGCGGCCGAGATTACGAATGGTGAATATCTGTCGTGGTTGGTGAACCGGTGAGGCTGTGGACGGGGCTGGCTTTGGTTGCGCTTTGCTGTGTCTTGGCTGCCTGTGGAAGCACCCAACAAGAGCCCGTCGCAGAGGGCTGTGCGAAAGCCGATTCCGACTGCGTTGAGGTCGGGATCGGTCAGCCGATCTATCTCGGAGCGTTTCTTGCGCTCGACTTTGCGAGCGGACGCGATGTACTAGCGAGTGTCCGACTCGCCCTCGATTACCTCGATGGGGTCTTTGATCAAAATCACGGACAACTGCTGGGACACGGCGTCGCACTGGTCGTCGAGAAGGACGACTGTAGTTCTGTATCGGGGCGCATTGGAGCGAGGCGCATGTTGTTGGAGCAGGGGATTCTTGCAGTAATCGGTCCGACGTGTTCGAGCACGGCTTTTGGGAGTGCGGATGGGCTCTTTTCGGACCAGAATGTCGTCCTGATCTCACCCTCCAACACAGCGCCCGGACTGACAGACCCCGAGACACATCAGCGAACGTACTTCCGAACGGCATTCAACGATGCCATTCAGGGCTCGATCGTCGCCGATTTTATCTTCACCCGTCAAGAGATTGCGACTGCCATGACGGTGTCTAAGCGAGACGACGCCTATTCGCAGGAGCTGGCAGACACGTTCGCGGACTCGTTTGCGAAGCTAGGTGGCATCGTGCAGAAGCGCTTCGAGCTGGCCCCAGCCGATTCGCGCGACTCTGTGGCTCTCGCATTAAAGAACCAGCCACCTGGCGCAATCTTCATTTCTCTCCAAACTCCCGACTGCGGCCTGGTTGCCGCCGCTATTCGGAACACACCCGAGCTTGCGGATACCACGATCGTAGTGGCTGAGTCATGTCAAACGGATGACTTCATTGAAGCGCTCGGAGACCGCGCTACAGGCATATTCGCTAGTGGACCGGATTTTTCTGAAGTCCAAAAAGATTCGTTTTATCGCGATTGGTACTTGCCTGCCTATCATCAGTTGACCGGCAACGACCCTCAAGGGGTTTTCGGGCCGAGTGGGTTTGACGCCACAGGATTAGTGCTTGACGCGATCCGGCGGACTGCAGTGGAACTGCCAGGTGGTGCCCTCAAGTTCAGTCGCAAGGCACTACGCAGCGCGCTCTTGGGTGTCCGTGGTTACGCAGGGTTGTCAGGCACGCTCTCTTGTCTTCCGACGGGGGACTGTAGTGAGGGCGCTCGGATCGCAATCTATCGAGCGCCCGACTGGCCCATCACGCGTGGAGATAAGACAACGCCTGTCTTCAGCCAGTTTAAGACGCTGAACGAGGTTGGCCTCGCCAATTAGGAGCGACGTGGGTACATCGCGCATACTTGCAACGTGGTAACGACAATCCATCTTTGGCTCGGGATCTTGATTATCTCGATCAATCTGATTGCCGCCGTGTGGGGTTTCCTCGTCTGGAGGCAGTGGCTGCCTGCCAATAAGGTCTACGCCCAAGTTTTGGCAGCTTCTCAGACGGTCATTGTTGGACAGGCCATCATCGGACTGCTGCTGCTCAGTCAGAACTTGCGGGTGGCGCAACAGTTGCACTACGTGTACGGGTTGCTGCCGGTGGCGTTGGTGATCTTCGCGTATTCGGCGCGGGGTCGAGACCCGCGGCGCAACATCCTTATCTTCAGCATTGCTGCGCTCTTGGCGGCGGGTCTCAGCGCACGAGCGTTCTTGGTGAGTGGCATACTCGGGTAGCCGCCGGGTACCCTCTACGTCATGTCGCGCTCTGCCGTCAACTGGATCGTCGTTGGACTGATCGCTGCGGTAATTACGGTGCTGCAGGTGCTTGCAGGTCCCGTCATCGAAATTCTGCTGATTGCCGTTCGTGTCCTGATTTTGGCGGCCTTCGCCTACTTCCTGTACACGCTCTGGCGGAACAACCGCACGCGGCTGTCCTATCTTGATCGGCGACAGAAGGTGCTGTTTTACGGAGCGGGCGCGTTGTTGCTCTTGGTGGTCCTTGGGTCCTTCTTGCTGTCGTGGACGCTCCTGACCACGCTGGTGTTTTTTGCGATCATCGGCGGTTGCGCTTTTGTGATGTGGCGCGTGTATCAGGACACAGCTGGCTGGTACTAGGCCCGAGGACGATCGGGGTGAGCGTGAGTCCGCGCAGATGGTGCTCGTGCACGCGCCACATTCGCGCGCACAGGGTTTGGCATCGTCGTTGGTATGAGACGGGGCCAGTCCAGCGTTGAGGTTGCTTTGGTCACGCTGCTCCTCGTGGTTGTTGTGGGTGCGGCCTGGATGTCTGCCTCGGCGGCTTGGATTGATGCCGAAGTGACGGTCGCCACGGTCGCGGGTACGCAGGCGACCTATCGGGGTCGCGATGCGAACAGAGCTGCACTTGCTGCCGTGCCTCCCTGGGTGCGCACGGCGGTGGCGCTCGAGCTGAAGACCCGGGCGCGCAGTGTGAGCGTCGTTCGATGATTCGGCATCGATCCGGTCAGGCGATTGTCGAGGTGCTGATTCTGACGCCGGTGCTGGTGGTGCTGGTCGCGGCATTTGCTGTGGTTGTGGGCCGTGTGGCGGCGACGGCGCGACTTGAGTCGGCCGCGCAACTCGCACTGGCAGCCGATGCGGCGGGTGAGCCGGTCCAGGCTGCTCTTCGAGGGCGGGCGAAGATCGTCGTTGTCGAGCCGCAGCGACTCGTGATTACCGTTGCAGCGCCGCTGAAGGACCTGACGACGACCGTGCCACGGTTGGTCCGATGATGCGGCGCGGCCAAGTGACGGTCGGACTGTTGGCGGCGATTCTGCCCGCGCTCGTATTGGCAGCCGTCGCCGTGATGTTCGTTGGTGTGCGCACGAATGCGGAGCGAGCGCAGCGGTTTGCCGACGCCGCGGCGCTCCAGGCAGCCGTTCGTCCTGGCGCTGCGTCGCAGGCACTTGTTGCGACGCAGATCGGGCTGGGCGAGGACAGTACGCTGACGCTCAGCGAACGCGGAGCGGTCGTGACTGCACACGTGCAACTGCCTCGCCTGACGTTTTGGATCCCGTTGGCGCGGCAGACTGTGGTGATTGCTCCGGAGGCGTGGTCCTCAGCGCGTGGCGTGACACTCGCCGATGGCGAGGCTGGTGCGGTTCGCGTCGACGAGGGCTAGTACCTCCCGTGGCCCGACTACGATTGGAGAGTGGCCCTCGGCGTCGAACTCATCCGCGAACGCGCCCGGCAATTGCCGAACGAGCCAGGCGTCTACGTCTATCGGGATCAAGTCGGCGACGTGCTGTACGTCGGCAAGGCCAAGGCGCTACGCAAGCGGGTCAGTTCGTATACGCGACCCGAGCGCAGCATGGAGCGACGAACCGCCGAGATGGTGATGCGGGTCGCCGACGTCGAGGTGACCGTCACAGGCACAGAGACCGAGGCGCTGTTGCTCGAGCAGACGTTGATCAAGGATTTGAAGCCGGCGTTTAACGTCCGTCTGCGCGACGACAAGTCGTATCCGATGATCGCTGTCACGACGGATGAGGACTTTCCGCGTGTGCTGTTTACGCGGCGCGGCAGCCGACGAAACGCGCGGCTGTTTGGTCCGTATACGAATGTACGGATGGTCCGCGAGACGCTGGAGGTGCTCAATCGCGTGTTCGCCTTTCGGCCGTGTGAGGGTCCGACTCCGGGACGCCGCTCCGGGTCGCCCTGCCTGGACTTTCACATTGGTCGCTGCACGGCTCCCTGCGTCGGGAAGATCTCGAAAGAGGAATACGGCAAGATGATCGATCAGGTGATCCAATTCCTCAACGGCGACACCACGACCATCACCGCCGCGCTCGAGCAGGACATGGAGCGCGCGTCGTCGGAACAGCGCTACGAGGATGCCGCGCGAGCGCGCAACCGGTTGGCGGCCGTGACAATGCTCGCCGAACGGCAGTTGGTCGACCGCGCCCACGACGGCGATGCGGACATTTTCGGTATTGCGGCCGGTGAAGACCTCGCAGTCGTGCAGATTTGGCCGCAGCGAGCCGGACGGCTGACCGAGCGCGTCGAGCTGATTTTTGAGAACGCACAGGGCGCGACGCTCGATGATCTGATCGAGTCGGCGATTGCCGAGCGCTACCACGTGGGTGCGGTTGTGCCGCCGCTGGTGGTTGTGCCGCTTGGCCTCGAACGTCTCGACGAAATCGAAGCCCTCCTGATCGAACGCCGTCGTGCCAACGTCGAAGTGAGAATGCCTCAGCGCGGAGAGCGGCGACGTCTGCTCGAGTTGGCCCAGCGCAACGCGCGTCTTTCGCTTGAAGGCTTGCGCCTGAACGACGAGCGCAGCCGGACGCGCGGTGCCGACGCACTTGAAGAGTTGCGCGACGTGCTCGGTTTGGAGTCACTCCCACAACGCATCGAGTGCTACGACGTCTCCACGCTCGGCGGCGACCACCAGTTCGCCTCAATGGTTGTCTTCGAGGCCGGCGTCGCCCGCAACGACCTCTATCGCTCATTTTCTATCCGACACGGCAAACTCGACGATTACGCCTCAATGGCAGAAGCCATTACCCGCCGGTTTGCGCGCCTCAACGACACGGAGGAGGACGCCTCCTTCTCGCAGTCGCCGGATCTTGTTGTGATCGATGGTGGCAAGGGGCAACTGAATGCCGCCACGGTTGCCATGGCCTCCGTCGAGGCGCCGCGTGTCAGCGTGATCGGTCTGGCCAAGCGCATCGAGGAGGTTTTCGTGCCGGGCCAGTCGGTGCCGATTATTCTCGACAACGCATCGCCCGGCCTCCTCTTGCTGCGACAAGTTCGCGACGAGGCACACCGCTTCGCGCTGAAGCACCATCGACGTAAGCGCGGGGCGCAGGCGACGTTGTCGATCCTGGAAACGCTTCCCGGCGTTGGCCCATCGCGACGCAAGGCGATCCTCCAGCACTTTGGCACCATCGACGCGGTGATGGCCGCAACGCCCGAGTCGCTGGCCGAGGTGCCTGGGCTCCCAGCCAAGACAGCGCAGGCGATCCATAACAGCCTGCATCGCGTTGGCGGTCCGGTGCCGAATCGCGAGCGTGGTGGCAGGCATCCGGTGACGCGCGGCGGCGTGGCACAGTGACCACGCTGGTCTACGACGCGGGGCAGTGGGGAAAAGGGCTCCTGCGCTACGACGGCGACGAGCTGATCGAGCACATCGAGCCGGGAGAGGCGCGGGTCGGGGAGCCTCAGGGCACGGCGCCGGCGGCAGCGTCACGGCTCGCTGCACGGCTCGTCGCGTACCTGCATGGAGCGCTTGACGACTTCCTCGACGTCGACTGTGAGGCCGCCATCCGCTGGGCTGGGTTGACGCCGTTTGAGTCCGAGACCGTGCGTCAACTACGGATGATTCCGCGGGGTGAAACGGTCTCCTATGCCGAGTTGGCACTGCTCGCGGGGCGACCGAGAGCCGCCCGAGCGGCGGGCACTGCCTGTGGTCGAGGTGTGCTTAGCCTCGTGGTGCCGTACCATCGTGTGATTCGCTCTGACGGTCTCATCGGGGAGTACGGTTCGCTCGGGCAGGGGCGCAAGCGTGCCCTGCTCGAGCTGGAGGCAACGCGTGCGCGCTAATCCGAGAATTGTCTGTCTCGGTGGCGGCACAGGACTCGCTGCCGTGCTTCGCGGACTCAAGTTGGCGGGCGCAGAGCCCACCGCAATTGTCACCCTGACCGACGATGGTGGCTCGTCTGGGCGTTTGCGGCGAGACCTGGGCATGCCGCCGCCTGGCGATGTTCGCAACTGCCTCGTCGCGCTCGCCGACGACGAGTCTGTACTGGCTGAGGTCTTCCAACACCGCTTCGATCGTGGTGATCTCGAGGGGCACTCGTTAGGCAATCTCGTGCTCGCCGCGCTGACGGAGGTCGCAGGGTCGTTCGATGCCGCTGTCGCGCTCTCTTCGCACGTGCTCGCGATCTCTGGCAGCGTGCTCCCCGCCACACGAGAGAAGGCGGTACTGGTTGCCGAGATGGAAGATGGGCGCGTCGTGGCCGGCGAGACGGCCGTGGCGTCGGAACGCCGGGCAGTGCGTCGGCTTCGGCTTCAGCCCGAGAGCCCTGTTGCTCATCCCGATGCGATCAAGGCCTTGCTGCAGGCGGATCTGATCGTGCTCGGCCCGGGGTCGCTGTTTACCTCGACCATTCCACCGTTGCTGGTGCCGGCCTTGGCCGCTGCAGTTCGGCAATCCTCGGCGCGGCGAATCTACGTCGCCAACCTCTTGCAGGAGCCAAACGAGACGATCGGATACGACGCCGCAACCCATATCGAGCGCCTGGAGCGCCATCTTGGCGCGGGGATTGTCGATACGGCTCTCGTGCCCGTGACACGTCGCGTGTCTGCGCCTGGACTGATTCCGGTCGATTTCGACCGCCAGGCGTTGAGGGCGATCGGAGTTGACGTCGTCGTTGCGCGTATTACCAAAGGGCACCAGCACGACCCGGTGCGGCTCGGCCGAGCATTGCTCACTCAGGCACGCCGCCCGCTGCCGAGTCGATGACCTTCTCCAGCGACGTGCGCGAAGAAGTCGCGCATCTCCCGATCGAACGCGCCTGCTGTCGCTCGACCTTTCTCGCCGCAGCTCTACGCGGTGCCGGATCACTCCACCTCACAGGCGGCGGTCATATGCATGGAGAGGTGGACGTCGGGAATCACGCCGTCGGTCGGCTGCTGCTTGTGATCCTGCGCGAAGAGGGTGCAACGTGTGGTGTGCGCGCCTATACGCCAGAGCGGCTCGGCGCGTCCCAGCGGGTCTTGCTGGTGCTGTCGGAGAATGCTGCCAGCACGGCCGCGCTCCAGCGAGCGGGAGTGATCGATGCCGACGGTCGCCCTCAGCCGTTCGTCGACGAGGGCTTGCTCCAGCGATCGTGCTGTCGGGTGACGGCACTGCGGGGAGCCTTCGCTGTTGGGGGCACAGTTTCGCCGCCAGGCCGCGCACCACTGCTCGAGTTGCGAACGCACGACCTCGTTTTTGCCAACGTGCTCGCGAAGTGTGCCGCCAGCATGGAGATTCCGCTGCGCGTTCGCGAACGCCCGCGCTGGGCTGAGGTGATGACGCGACAGCGGGGCGCCGTGCAGGATCTCTTGACCGTGATTGGCGCGGAGTCCGCGGCCCTCGATGTGGCCGAGGATGATGTCGTTCGCAGCGCCCGGGCGGATGCGAACCGACGGGCTAACTTCGACACGGCAAACCTCAGCCGCCAGGTGCTGGCCGCTCGTAGCCAATTGCAGGCGATCGCAACGCTGCACGAAGCGGGCGTGCTCTCGTCGCTGCCGGTTGTGCTGCGCGGTACCGCCCAGCTCCGCCTCGATCACCCCGAGTTGACACTCGCCGAGCTTTCGCTCGTGGCCAACGTGGCTCGGCCGACCCTTGCTGCTCGTCTCAGGCGGCTGATTGCAGAGGCAGAGGCGCATGGCTGATCGGTGGAACCCCGCCGCCCTCACGCCTAGGATCTAAGTACTGCGTCTTGCTCAACCCCGCATCGTCCCTTCAAGGAGGACTCTCCATGACTCGTGTTGCCATCAACGGCTTCGGCCGCATCGGCCGTAACGTCTTGCGCGCGGCCTATGCCCGCTCTGCCGATATTGAGATCGTCGCGATCAACGATTTGACCGACCCCAAGACCCTGGCTCATCTGCTGCGTTACGACTCCGTGCTTGGTCGCTTCGCGCACACCGTCGAGGTCACCGCTGACGGCATTGCGATCGATGGCAAGGAGATCCGGGTACTCGCCGAGCGCGACCCAGCCGCACTGCCTTGGAAAGAGCTCGATGTCCCAATCGTGCTCGAGTCGACGGGCTTCTTTACGAGCCGTGAGGGCGCCAGCAAGCACCTGACCGCCGGTGCTAGCAAGGTGATCATTTCGGCACCCGCTACGGATCCCGACGTCACGCTCGTGCTCGGCGTCAACGATGCGGCCTACGACCCGGCGACGCATCACATCATCTCGAACGCCTCGTGTACCACGAACTGTCTTGCTCCGGTTGCCAAGATCCTGCTCGACGAGTTCGGCATCGAGCGTGGCTTCATGACGACGACGCACGCATATACGAACGACCAGTCGATCCTCGATCTCCCGCACGCAGACCTTCGTCGCGCACGTGCAGCGGCCGTCAACGTGATTC
>SYIF01000091.1 GCA_005798855.1 Actinomycetota bacterium
CACTTCGAGAAGATGCTCTACGACAACGCGCTCTTGGCGCGTGCCTACGCCCACGCAGCGCTCGCCTCCGACTCCGAGCGCTACGCCGACGTGGCGCGTAGCACGCTCGCCTACATGGATCGCGAACTTTCGCTTCCCGAAGGCGGCCTAGCCTCGGGGCAAGATGCCGACACCGATGGGGTGGAGGGCACGACGTTCGTCTGGACGTCAGTGCAGGTCGACGCGGTCGTCACCGATCTGCTCGATGCGGCAATCGCCAAGGATGTCTGGAACATCACGGACGAAGGCAACTTCGAGCACGGCACGACAGTGCTCAGCATCGTGGCGCCGGTCGTCGAAGCGGCTGAGCGCGCGGGGATATCGGAGGAAGAGGGTATGGAGCGGCTTGAGCGTGCGCGCGCGCAAATGCATGTCGCTCGGGATCTGCGTCCGCAGCCGGGTCGCGATGACAAGGCGCTGGCCGCGTGGAACGGCTTTGCGATCGCGGCCTTTGCGGATGCTGGGAGGCTCCTTAACGAGCCGGCGTTCGTGGTGCGCGCCGAGCGGATTGCCGCCTTCGTCAAGGAGCACCTGACGCGTGCGGATGGCGTGCTCCTGCGTTCGTGGTGTGGAACGCCCGGCACGGCGAGTGGCTTTAGCGACGACTACGGCGCCGTCGCGGATGGGCTGCTGCGCCTGCACGCGGCGACGGGCAACCTCGATTATCTACTCGAGGCGCGGCGACTGACTGCTGCGGCTGTCGAGCGTTTTCACGATGCCGCGCGCGGGGGTTTCTATCTCGCGGCGAACGATGGCGAGCAACTCGTGGCGCGCACCAAGGGCGTCGAGGATACGCCGTCGCCGAGCGGCTCGTCGCTGATCGCCCTTTGCCTCGTACGGCTCGGCCGTATCGATGGCAACTACGCCTGGGAAGAGCTCGCGCTCGCCAGCGTCGGCGCTGTGCGTGCGATCTTCGAGCGCGCGCCACAGGTCTTTGGGTCGCTGCTCGAAATGGTGCAGCAGGCGACGACAGTGCCACGCGAGATCGTGATCATCGGCCCCCTCGATGATCCCCGGACGCAGGCACTGCGCGACGTCGTCGATCAGCGCTTTGCGCCGTGGGAGATCGTCGTCGTGGCCGATCCGAGCGACCCTCGTTGTGAGAGCGTTGGCCTCCTACGGGGGCGCGGCCTCGTGGAGGGCGAGCCGGCGGCCTACGTCTGTGAGCGCATGGCCTGCCGCACACCCATCACGGACCCCGACGCACTGCGCGCTGCACTCGCGTAGCTCTGCGCGTTGAATGACACGCGCGGTCTCTCGCCCGCGCGCCACGGGGGTGCAAGGCTAGAGCCATGCCTACTATCCAGCGCGACGCACTCCATGCCTTCATCGACCGCCAGTTGCTGCAGGTCGAGTCCACCCCCGTCCCCGTCGAATTGCGACCGGCTGTTGAGGACGGTTCGATGACCGCCGACGAGGTGCATGCCCTCTGGATGGGAGCGGGTATCGCCAGCCAGATCGGCATTGCACTCTCGCTCGATCCGTTGCGCTTCGTCGAGCCGTGGCCTGTCGCAGACGAGACCGAAAAGTCCGCCGCTGCGTAGACGTCCAATCGGCACCGGTGGCCGGACTCAGCCGAGCAGGTAACGCAGCGCGGCGACGCTGGTATGCAGTCTGTTTTCCGCCTCGTCCCAGACGACCGACTGCGGACCATCGATCACGTCGGCGGAGACCTCCTCGCCACGGTGGGCGGGGAGGCAATGCATAAAGATCGCGGTCGGCGCTGCCTGCGCCATCAGTGCAGCATCGACCTGGTAGCCGTCGAAGGCCGCAAACTTCTCGTCCGCCTGAGCCTCTTCGCCCATCGAAACGAAGACGTCAGTAACGACGACATCCGCACCCGCGACGGCCTCTGCCGGGTCGCGCAGCTCCGAGAACGAGCCACCATGAGCACTTGCGACTGTGGCGGCGGCGCCCACGATTTCGGGGTTGGCCTCGTAGCCCTCCGGTGTAGCGATACGTACGTGCATGCCGGCCAGGGCGGCGGCCTGGGCAAGCGAATGAAAGACGTTGTTGCCATCGCCGATCCACGCGATCGTCTTGCCTTGCAACGCGCCGAGGTGCTCCTCGATGGTCATCAGATCGGCCAGCGCCTGCAACGGGTGGTGTTCGTCGGTCAGTGCATTGACGACGGGGATCGTGGCGTGGCGCGCGAGCTCCTCCACATCGGCCTGAGCGAAGGTGCGGATCACGATCGCGTCGCATATGCGCGAGACCACATTCGCCGTGTCGGCGATCGGTTCGCCGCGGCCGAGCTGCAACTCGTCGCCGCGCGTAAAGATCGGGTGGCCACCGAGACGCACAACAGCAGTCTCGATCGAGATGCGCGTACGCGTCGAGGCCTTCGTGAAGTGCAGCAACACCGTGCGCCCAGCCAGCGCGCCATAGAGCGCAGTCGGATCGGCTTTGGCGGCGCGGGCATCGGCCAACAGCGCATGCAGAGCGGCAGCGTCGAGGTCGTTAATGGTGAGAAGGTGGCGCGTGGTCATCGGAGAGCGGCATCGTACCCGGGGCAACGACTTTTCGCGGTCAGGGGTAGTACGCCGGGAGGTCGGAAAGGTTTGTCGAGGCGTCTACCTCGATGCGCCAGCCATTCGGGTGGCGGGTGTCTGCGCGGGTGCCGTCGGCGACGAGCCCGGCATCTGCGAGCCACTCGTTGTTGCGTGTCGCCGGGGGCCAAGCGCCGCCATGTCCCCAGTTGCCGATCCGGATCAAGAACGAGCGTGCGGGGTTGGCGGCGTGGATGGCCTGCGCCAACGTGGGCATCTGTTCTTGCGGGCTGATCTCGTCGTTGACGGACCAGTACATGATCAACTTCTGCGTGGAGTTTGCGAGGGTGCTGGCAAACGTCAGGGGGCTACGCTCGTTGAAGCACGCGGGCGCGTAATACGGTGTCCCCTGGCACTCCTCATACAGTGCGCGCTGTTTCGTTGGGGTCAGATGCCAGTAGCGCCTACTCATGTCGATCGGGGCGTCCATGGCGACGATGGTCTGTGCAAGGGCTGGATACTTGACTCCGAATAGGAGGGCGTCTTCGCCGCCCATCGAACCGCCGGCGGCAACTTGACGACTCGCATCAATGCGCAAGCCGGGTAGGCGGGCACGGAGAAACGGCACGATCTTTGCATTATCGGCAAGGTTTTGCGGGGAACCGTACGAGTAGCCGCGAGAATACTTTCCGGTGCCGTCGATGCAGGCGATGACGAAACCAAATTGACCGGGTGCATTGCCGAACGTCCGATCGCAGACCGCTCTGCCGCCCGCGCCATGAAAGATGCGCACGAGCGGGAGCCTCGAACGCTGAGGGTAGCGAGGGTAGGACGCGACCAGGCGCAGTGTCCGGCCGTTCCACGCTGTGTACCACGTGGTGGCAGTGATCGTATCGCGACCAGCCAGCTTGAATGTCGTGCGCTTTGGTGAGTCAGCCACCTGCGAGGGATCCTTAAACGGGCCGTCGTAGACGAAGTCAGGAATCGCCGTTTCGTCTGCTCGGGCGGTCGTCGTCACTGTCGTCGCGGCCAGCACAAGCACGGCCAGTACGAACGTGAGGGTGAGGGAAAACGGGCGCATGCGATGAGAAGCTGAAAACACCCAGCCTAGTTTCGGATTCGCCGTCTAGCGCGAGATTCCCTGTTCGCTCGCGCGAAAACGCCGCAGGCGCAGCGAATTCCCAAGCACGAACAGGCTCGACGAGGCCATTGCAAGTCCAGACAACATGGGGTTGAGCAAGCCAAGGGCTGCGACGGGGATCAGGATGACGTTGTAGGCGAAGGCCCAGAAGAGGTTGCCGCGAATCGTGCGCATCGTCTGTCGAGCGAGCCGGACCGCATCGGCCGCAGCGAACAGATCGGGACGAACGAGGGTGATGTCCGCGGCCGCGATCGCCACGTCCGCTCCGGAACCCATCGCGATACCAAGGTCGGCGAGGGCAAGAGCCGGTGCGTCGTTGACGCCATCGCCGACCAGGGCAACGGCACGCCCCTCTGTCTGCAGGCGACGTACCTCATCGACTTTGCCTTCGGGCAACACGTTGGCGATCACACCACGAATACCGACGGCCGCGGCCACGGATTTGGCGGCAGCGGAGGTATCTCCCGTCACGAGCACCGGCTCGAGGCCGAGCTTTCGCATGCTCGCAATCGCGGCCTGGCTCGAGGGTCGAATCTGGTCGTTGGTCGCGATGATGCCGCGGATGACGCCACCCCACGAGACGGCGGCCAGCGAACGGCCGAGTTCGCTCTCGGCCCTGCAGGCGTCCTTGAGGGGATGCGAGAGCAGGTCGCCTTCGGCCTCGAGCCGCGTGGGGTGGCCGACAGTGACGAGCTCGCCGTCGACACGAGCCTCGGCGCCGATGCCTGGCCGGATCTTGAATTCCGTCGCGGGCAGGGGTGAGTCGACGAGTGTGGCGATCACTCGGGCGATCGGATGCTCCGATCCTGCTTCAACGGCCGCGGCGAGCGCGACGACGCGGGTCGGGTCCTCGTTCTCGCGAAAGTGATACCCGGCAAACATCATTCGGCCTTCGGTGACGGTGCCGGTTTTGTCCAGCAGAATCGTCGAGATTTTCTCGGCCCGCTCGAGTGCGGGTGCGCCGCGCAGCAGGATGCCGAGTTGGGCGCCTCGTCCGGTCGCCACGAGCAGTGCGGCTGGGACGGCGAGGCCGAGTGCGCACGGGCAGGCGACGACGAGGACGGCAACGGCCGGGGCGAGTGCCTCGGCGAGCGAGGCGCCAGCCGCGAGCCAGCCAACAAACGTCAGCATTGCGATCACGAGAGCGGCTGGCACGAACCAGCTGGCGATCTTGTCGGCGAGGCGCTGGACGCTCGCCTTCTCGGTCTGCGCCTGTTCGACGAGTCGGGCAATGCGCGCCGCAGCCGAGTCGGCGCCAACACGATCGGTGCGGATGGTCAGGACACCGTCGGTGTTGATCGACCCGCCCGCAACCTCATCGCCAGGATCCACATCGACGGGCATGCTCTCACCGGTCAGGAGCGAGCGGTCGAGCGACGCGGTTCCGTTGACGATCGTGCCATCGGCGGGAATTCGCTCGCCTGGACGAACCAGCACGAGGTCGCCGACACGAAGCGTGGCGGCGGGTACGAGAATCTCCTTGCCGTCTCGCACGATCGTGGCGTTCGGTGCGCTCAAATCCGAGAGTGCTCGGACGGCGTCGCCGGCCCGACGCCGGGCTCGTAGCTCGAGCACGCGCCCGGCGAGTAGTACCGCCGTCACGACGGCTGCGACTTCGAAGGTCAGCGTGCCCGTCGAGCCGCGTGCGGTCAGCGAGAGGTGCATCGGCATCGAGGCGGCGTCGGTCAGCAGGAGCGCGGCGACAGAGGACACGTAGGCGACGAGGACGCCGAGCGAGATCAGCGTGTCCATCGACGTCGTGCGGTGCTTCAAGGCGAGCCAGGCAGCGTGATGAAACGGCCAGGCGGCCCAGAGTGCGACAGGTGTTGCGAGCGCGCCCGCGAGCCAGCCCCAGCCATTGAACTGCAGGGCTGGGATCATCGAGAGCGCGAGTGTCGGGATTGCCAGGACGATCGCGACGACCATCTGCGTCTGCAGCGGATCTCGCTCGTAGGCTGCCCGCTTTGCCGTTGGGTCGGTGATCGGCGTGGCGGTGTAGCCAAGTTCGGCGACAGCCCGGACGAACTCGGGGATTGCGGTCTGTGCCGGGTCGAATTCGACGGAGGCGCGCTCGGTCGCGAGGTTGACGGTTGCGCGGTCGACCCCGGGCAGTGCTGCTAAGGCGTTCTCAGTGCGTAGCACGCAGGCGGCGCAGTACAACCCCTCGAGCGTGAGCTCGATCTGCTCGGTCGTGGGTGTGGTGGCAGACATTGCCTTTCCAGTATACATACCCCCGGGGGGTACCATACGATGTGCTGCATGGAACACGGAGATGCCACCGGCGGCTACGCCGCAACCAAGGACGAGTTGCTCAAGCGACTCTCACGCGCAGAGGGTCAGGTGCGCGGTGTCGCACGGATGATCGAGGAAGACCGCTACTGCATGGATGTGCTGACTCAGATCTCTGCCGCGCGGGCTGCGCTGGATCGTGTTGCGCTCGGCGTGCTGGACGAGCATGTGCGCCATTGCGTCGTGGGTGGGCACGGCCCGGGCTCCGAGCAGGAGCGCATTGACGAGTTGATGGCCGCCGTTGGTCGACTCGCCGGACGTCGCGCGTGAGCGACGCGCCGATTAGACGGACTGGCAGCGGCTACATCGAGGTGGGTGCGACATTGCTTGCCGCAGCGGCTGACGGGCAGGCTGGGTTGGCGGCAACGATCGTTTCGCCACCCACGCTCGTGCTCGGCTCTGCCCAGTCCGCAACAGATGCGGCGACGGGTGTCGACGTGGTCCGACGTGGCACGGGTGGGGGTGCAGTGTTCTGTGACAACGGCGTCCTGCTGATCGACCTTGCCGTACCAGCGGGTCATGCACTCGCGCCAGACGATGTTACGGAGGCCTACCGACCGCTCGGCGAGGCGGTGCAACACGCACTGGCCGGCCTCGGCGTCGACTGTCGCACGGTCGGCGTCGAGGAGGCCCGAGCAATGGACGATGCGCGCAAGGCTGCTGCCCGGCGTGCCTGTTGGGCCGGCCTGTCCCCCTACGAGGTTGTGCTCAGCGATGGGCGCAAGCTCGTCGGATTAGCCCAACGTCGTCGCCGAGGTGCCGTGCTGCACCAGGTTGCAATCCCCGTGACAACACCGCCGGTGGAGGTGCTCAACCATCTCGTCGATGGCGCTCTGCTCGAGCAATGGCTTCAGGAGACCGCGATGGTGGCCAGTGTGGCGAGCTGTGGATCGGCAACACCTGCGGGCATCTGGGGCGTACTGCGCGAGCCACTCAACGCCCTGCTTCGACCGTAACCGTGGGGGACGAAACCCCGCTGATTAGCTGAAGGTCTGCTTCGCCTCAGCGGCCTTTTGACGCAAACGCACACGGGCAGCCTCGGTCGCAGGATCGGGCCCAACAACGCCGTCGAGGATCAAGTCTGCCTCGACCGGCGTGGCAACCGGCGCCTCGGCAGCCGTCTCAAGGTCACTGATTTTCGTGCGCAACTCGTCGCGTAGCGCTGCGGTGGCCTCTGGGTCAACGTCGGCCTCGGGATCGCCGTACGGCTCGTCAAAATCCGATTCATACGTGTCTAAGACTGGCTTCCCGCCACGCAGGCGGCGCCACGCACGTGGTGCGAGTGCCGCGCCAGCGGCGATCACGATGGCCGCCCCGGCGGCCGCTCCAGAGATAATTGTGCGCTGTCGCATAGACCGCAGCGTAGCGCCGATGCTCCTGCCCGTCGCCCCACCTGCCGTGCGCTGCTATCTTCTCCCGCGCGGCTGTCCGCCGTGCGTCTATGCGACGCGAGACCCTCCAAAAGGATTCGAACAAGAGTGACCGCCTACGAGTTCATGCTGATCCTCGACCCCGAAGTGGACGAGGCACGTCAGGAAGAAGTTGTGCACCGCGTGCGCGACATCATTCTTGGCGGCGGCGGCACGTGGGACGCGATCGATCCTTGGGGTCGTCGCAAGCTCACGTTCCCCATCAAGAAGCGCGAAGAGGGCGACTACTGGGTGATTCGCTTCACCTCGAGCCCCGCGACCCTTGATGAGGCCGAGCGCGTTCTCTCGATCACCGACGAAGTTCTGCGACACAAGGCCGTACATCAGGCACGACCGTCGCGGAAGACGGAGGCTGCGGCGGGTTCCTGATGTCGGTCTGGTCATTGCTCACGCGAAGCCGTAGGCTCCGTGTAACGCGATACCGATAACGATCGACTCTCGGATACACGTCGCAGAAAGGTCACCCAATGGCGAACATCAATCGAGTTATTCTGGTCGGCAATCTCACCCGCGATCCCGAGCTGCGCGCAACCGGCAGTGGGCTCGCGGTGTGCACGATCCGCATCGCCGTCAACAATCGCCGCAAAAAGGGCGATACGGGCGAATGGGTCGAAGAGCCGAACTACTTCAACGTCACCACCTTTGGTGCGCAGGCCGAGAACATCTCTCGCTACCTCGCCAAGGGCCGCCAGGTCGCAGTCGACGGTCGCCTGTCGTGGAGCGAGTACGAGGCTAAGGATGGCTCGGGCAAGCGTGAGCGCGTTGAAGTGATCGCAGACACCGTGCAGTTCATTGGTCCCCGCGAGGGTGGCGGCAATGGTGGTGGCGGCGGCGAGTACTCCGCACCAGCCTCCACGCCGGAGCCAGCTGCAGATATTCCTGATGCGTGGGCCGGTGGCGGCGCTACGCAGGACGACGACATCCCCTTCTGACGTACGAGGACTGACCGATGGCACGCACCGCAAACCGCAAGGCAATCCTGCTCGACGACGTCGAGCATCTCGGGCACCGTGGCGAGATCGTCGCGGTCTCCCGTGGCTACCTGCGCAACTACCTCGTCCCGCGCAAGCTGGCCGAGGAGGCGTCTCCCGCTCGCGTCCGTGAGGTCGAGGGTCTGGCCGCTACGCGCGCCGCGCAGGAGGCTCGCACAGCCGAGCAGGCGCACGACATCGCTGCGCTGCTGACCAAGACGGTGCTGACGATCCCGGCTCGAACCGGCCCGGATGGACGCCTCTACGGCTCCGTCACGGCTGCCGACCTCGCCGACGAGATTTGGCGCTCGCGCAAGATTCGTGTCGACCGTCGCAAGATTCGGCTCGAAGAACCGATCAAGGCGATTGGTTCGTATCTCGTCGAGATCGACGTGTTCACTGATGTCCGTGCGGCCGTCAAGACGCAGGTTGTCCAGGCCGAGGGCTTCGAGTTCGAAGAGGCTCCCGTCGCCGAAGCAGTGGTTGTCGAAGAAGTTTTCGACGCTCCCGCTGACGCTGACGCGGTGGCCGAGACGGACGAGTAGCGAGGCGGCGGGATGCCGCCCGCGCCAGAAGGGGCGAATCTCCCGCCCCAAGACCTCGACGCTGAGGAGGCTGTCCTCGGCGCGATGATGATCAACGAGCAGGCCGTCTTGACGGTCTCTGACGTGATCAGGGATCCCGGCGATTTCTATCGCGAGGCCCACGGCACGGTCTTCCGCGCAATTCTCGCGTTGCTGACGCGCAGTGAGCCAATCGATGCCGTCACCGTCTCGGACGAGCTGGAGCGAATGGGCAAGCTCGAAGACGTTGGGGGCCGCGGCTTTATCTTCGGCCTCTCGTCGAGTGTGACGGTCGCCGCAAATGCCAAGAGCCATGCGCAGATCGTCCGCGACGTGGCAATCATGCGACGGGTCGCCGCCGCCGGTCTCGAGATCGCCCAGCTCGGCTTTCAGCGCCAGGGCGATGTCCGGCAGATTCTCGATCAGGCCGAGTCGGCCATCTTCGACGTGGCCCAGTCGCGCAACACGAGCGAGCTGATCCCGCTTTCCGAACTCTTGCCCGAAGAGGTCGAGCGGATGGAGGCGGCGGGCGAGCACCGGGGTCTGACCGGCGCACCCTCCGGGCTCAATTCGCTCGACAGGATCACCTCGGGCTTCCAAGCCTCGAACCTCGTCATCCTCGCTGCCCGTCCTGCGATGGGCAAGACGTCGCTCGCGCTCGGCATCGCCCGGCACCTTGGTGTCGAGGCGAAAATCCCGGTCGTCATCTTCAGCCTCGAGATGTCCCGCAACGAAATCGCCCAGCGCTTCATCTCGTCTGAGGCGCGCGTCGACTCGACCCGGATGCGCCGCGGCGACCTGCGCGACGAGGATTGGGTTCGCGTCCAAGACGCCTGTAACCGACTCACCTCGGCACCGATCTACGTCGACGACACCGCCGGTATCAATCTGATGGAGATCCGCTCGAAGGCGCGGCGCCTCAAGATCAAAGAGCCGAACCTCGGGCTCGTCTTGGTCGACTACCTCCAGTTGATGAGCGCCAACGACACGGCCGAATCCCGCGTGCAAGAAATCAGCCAGATCTCGCGGTCCCTCAAGGTGCTGGCTCGCGAACTTAACATTCCCGTTCTCGCCTTGTCGCAGCTTTCGCGTGCCGTCGAGTCGCGCACCGACAAGCGCCCGCTCCTGTCGGACCTTCGTGAGAGTGGATGTCTGACGGGTGATGCTCGCGTCTTTTTGCCAGATTCCGGCGAGCGTATTCGGATGGATCAAATGAGCGGTCGCATTGGCGAGTGCGTATTAGCTGTCAATCCCGAGACGTGGGAGCTGGAGCGTCGTGTCGTCACCAACGCGTTCTCGACCGGCGTCAAGCCCGTCTACCGCTTGACGCTAGCGTCGGGTCGTACGATTCGGGCGACCGGTAATCATCGTTTCCGATTACTCGGCGACTGGCAGCGACTCGATCAGCTCCAGATGGGTGATCGCCTCGCTGTGCCGGTCGAGTTGCGATTGGCTGCTATCGGTACCGCGAGCAACGAGCAATATGCCGATCGCGTCCTACAGCACAGCGCCGCATCGCTCGACGGCTCGCGACACAATCACGGTGGCACTCGCCGTGTCGCCGACAGCGACGAGCTGCGCCGACTGGCTGATGGGCAAGTCACCTGGGATGCAGTTACACGCATCGAGCTCGACGGGGAGGAAGAGGTCTTCGACCTCACCGTTACGGGGCTCCACAATTTCGTGGCGGAAGACATCATCGTCCATAACTCGATCGAGCAAGACGCGGACGTTGTGATGTTTATCTACCGAGACGATTACTACAATAAAGAGACGTCCGAGAAGCCCGGCACTGCCGAGCTGATCGTGGCGAAACACCGTAACGGCGCTGTTGGTGCGGTGGATCTTGCGTTCATGCCGCACTTCACGACGTTCTCGGATCTTGCCAGGGGAGAGGCGTAAATGAGCGGAGTAGTGGTTGTTGGAGCCCAGTGGGGCGATGAGGGC
>SYIF01000092.1 GCA_005798855.1 Actinomycetota bacterium
AGATCACGGGCGTCACGCGTGAGCTGCTGAAGGACGCGCTGTCGCGCGCCAAGGACGCTCGCGTGTCGATTCTCGGCATCATGAATGCGGCCATCTCGGAGCCCCGCACGTCGCTGTCGGAGCACGCACCTCAGGTGCTGCAGACGACGATCCTCCCCGAGCAGATCGGTCTTCTGATCGGCAAGGGCGGCGAGACGATTCGTGGTCTCCAGGAAGAGTTCGGCGTCCAGATCGACGTGGAAGAGGACGGCAACGTCCGCATCTACGGCGTCGGTCCGGAGGCTGGTGCAGCCAAGGAACAGATCGAGCAGATGATGCGCCCGGTACAGGTCGGCGACCAGTTCACCGAGCGGAAGGTCGTCAAGACCGCCGACTTTGGTGCGTTCATCGAGCTCCGCAAGGGCACTGATGGCCTCTTGCACGTGTCGCGCATTGCGCCCGGCACGCGTATCTCGTCGGCCGATCAGGTGCTCGATCGCGGTGATATCGTCAACGTCGAAGTGACCGAGGTCGATACCGACCGTGGTCGCATCGGACTGAAGCTCGTCGCCAAGATTGAAGACGGCGTCGAGATCTCTCCCGCGACGATCGGCGAGCGGTATCAAGAGAAGTACCCCAACGGTGGCCCTGAGAGCAGTGGCGACCGCGGTGGGGATCGAGGAGATCGTGGCGGACGCCGCGGTCGCCGGTCGGAGTAACGGGACCACCATGCGTCCCGGCGTCGAGGTGACGGAACTCGCGAGCGGCCTTCGGGTCGCGAGCGAGTTCCGCCCCGACGTGCACGGCGTGGCGTTTGGCACGTGGATTCGTGTCGGTTCGCGTGACGAGGCCGAACCAGTCGCCGGTGTCTCTCATCTGATCGAGCATCTGCTGTTTCGGGGTACCGAAC
This sequence comes from Actinomycetota bacterium, assembly GCA_005798855.1. Lineage (GTDB taxonomy): Bacteria > Actinomycetota > Thermoleophilia > Gaiellales > F1-60-MAGs149 > F1-60-MAGs149. Next base: position 890 of record SYIF01000092.1, read on the forward strand.
GCCATGACTCGCTTTCGATCGCTGAGTCATTCGATCGTTTCGGCGCCGAGCTGCAGGCTTCGACCTCGCGCGAGGAGACCGACATCTTTGCCCGTGTGCTGGGCGAACACGTGCCGGAAGCGATCGACATCGTCGGTTCGATGGTCGCCAAGCCCGAGTTCAACGACATTCAGCCCGAGCGGGAGGTCGTGCTCGAGGAGCTCGCTCTCTACGAGGACACGCCGGACGATCTCGTCCACGATCTGCTCGGAAGCCAGTTGTTCCCAGACCAGGCAGTGGGTCGCCCGATCGCTGGCTTTGTACGAACGGTAGATGGCCTCGATGAGCGCACCATCCGCGACCATCACGCAGTGCATTACAACGCCAACCAGATTGTCTTTGCTGCTGCCGGCTCCATCGAACACGCCGAGCTTTTGGCTCTGGTTGGGGCATCGTTCGACGGGTTGCAGACAGGAGTCGTCAGCGAGCGCATCGCTGCGATCGCAGTGCCCGGTGGCGAGAGTTTTCTCGAGCGCGACACCGAGCAGACCCACATTGCGATTGGTGGAGTGGGGATTGGTCGTCAGGACGAACGTCGTTTTGCCATGGCCGTGCTCGATCAGATTCTTGGCGGTGGCGCTTCGTCTCGGCTGTGGCAAGAGATTCGCGAGCAGCGAGGGCTTGTCTACAGCGTCTATTCGTATGTGGCCTACCTCGAGGAGACAGGACAGATTGGTCTGGCTCTCGGGACGCGTACCGAGAACTTGAGTGAGGCGCTTGAGGTTGCCAGCGCTGAGATCGGTTCGCTTGCGGCTGGGCGGTTCCGTGCAGGTGAGGTGGTGCGAGCAAAAGAGAACCTTAAGGCTCGCCTGTTGCTGAACATGGATTCGACGGTGGCCCGCATGAGTCGCTTGGGACGCAGCCTCGTTTCGAACGTGCCCCTGATGACCGACACTGAGGTCGCTCGGCGCATCGACGAAGTGTCGGAGTCGGACGTGCAGGCGCTGGTCGCCGAGCTATATTCGCCGGCCGGTCTGACTGTCGCGGGAATTGGACCAGACGAAGCCGCGTTTGCAGCAGCAGTGGGAAACTTTCGACAGCCCGTTGGCGGAGCGTCATGACTCGCGTGCTCGTGAGTGGCGCGACCGGCAAGCTTGGCACGCCGATCTGTGCCGCGATCAGTGCGGCCGACGATCTCGTGCTCGCGGGGCGTGTCGCACGCTCACTGACAGGCGATGCGGGCTTTGCCAGCCTTGATGCCGCGATCGCGGCAACGCAGGCCGAAGTGGTTGTCGATGTCACGGCTCCGGACGCCGGGGTGTCGCACACGCTCACCACGATTTCCGCGGGACTCCCGATGGTGCTTGGCACGACCGGGATGACTCCTGAAGGCGCCGCCGAGATCGATGCGGCAGCAGTGGCTGGTGGTATACCAGTCCTGTTTGTGCCTAACTTCTCGATTACCGCGGTGTTGATGATGCGCTTTGCCGCACAGGCTTCCCGTTACCTACCGGATTGCGCGATCGTGGAAGAGCATCACGTCGCGAAGATCGATAGCCCGAGCGGGACGGCGCTTCGAACTGCAGATCTTGTCGAAGATGCCTGTGGTCGCCGGCCAGAGATCGCCTCGGTGCGGCTGGAGGGCCTCGTGGCCAATCAGAGCGTGCTGTTCGGCAGCACAGCCCAGACGCTCGAGATCCGCAACGTCACGACGAGTCGAGAGGCCTTCGTGCCGGGTGCACTGCTCGCGATCAGAGGCGTCCGGACGCTCGCCCCGGGACTCCACGTCGGACTCGAGCTCCTGCTCGACTAGTTCCGTCTGTCCCAGCTGCAGTGAGGACAGACGGTTGTGTCGACCTAGTCCCCCAAGACCGCGTTTTCGGGATGAGAAACGAGCTCGCGACGCATCTTGCCACCCACGATGTAGAAAATGATGCCTACGGCAAGCGTGATGCCAATCGCGACGAAGGCATACGTCGTGTACTGCGCGCGCGTTACGCCCTCGGGCAGCCACGAGTCACTCAGCAGTTCACCCTCAGCCAAGAAGCCGGGGAAGATGCCGGAGATCGATGCCAGCGCGGCACAGAAGTTGTGATCAGATCTGCATTTGCGAACAAGCTCTTGGACGTGTCTCCCTCGTTTAACTCCCTCCTCTAAGAATTTCTCCACGTTGAGCGGTTGCATGTCCGTGGCTTCCCGGTATGCTGCCGCGACCGAGATTGGGAGTGGAAATGCAGGCGCCTTTTGGACGAATGTTGACGGCGATGGTGACGCCATTTGCTGCCGACGGCTCAATTGACCTTGATGAGGCAGTACGCCTTGCCGAGCACCTGATCCAGCACGGGTCCGAAGGGCTCGTGGTCCATGGCACGACGGGCGAGGCCTCGACGCTGACAGACGACGAGAAGCTGGCGTTGACCGAGGCGGTCGCGGGAGCAGTCGGTGAGCGGGTCCCCGTGATCTCCGGCACTGGTTCCAACGACACCGCACATTCCGTCCATCTGACGAAGCAGGCCGCGCGCTTTGAGGGCGTCGCCGGCTTTCTTGCTGTCACTCCCTATTACAACAAGCCACCGATCGCGGGCATCGAGGCGCACACGCGCGCGATTGCGAACGCTGCTGGTGACCTTCCGATCGTCCTTTACAACATCCCACAGCGCGTCGTCCTGCATCTGTCTCCGGCCGACATCGACCGACTTGCGCAGATCGATGCCGTCATCGCCGTCAAGCAGGCAGTGACCGATCTTGACGAGGCCCGCCAGATTGTGGAGGCCGGTCGACTCGCGCTCTATGCCGGCAACGATGACCTCGTGCTGCCGTTTGCGTTGCTCGGCGGCGTGGGCGGTATCTGCGTCGCGAGCCATGTTGCTGGTCGCGAGATGCTGGCCATGCAGGCTGCTGTCGATGCTGGTGACGAGGAACAGGCTCGAGCGATTGATGCGGATTTGACGCCGCTCTACGTAGCATTATCGGTGACGGTCAACCCGATTCCCGTCAAGACCGCGATGGAATTGCTCGGATTTAGCGTCGGCGATCTGCGTCTGCCGCTGGTCAATGCGACGGCTGCTGAGCGCGATGTGGTGCGGGCCGGACTTGCTGCCCGTGGCCTGATCGGCTGAGGACGGGTACGCTGCCTGCGTTCCGCTCGAGAGGACTGTGATGAAGCGCACCAAGAAAAAGAACATGTCGGCCCCCAAGCCGCATCGCGTCCGCAAGGCGCTTCGTCGTCGCAACGCCGCGCGCGGCCGCCGCTAGATCTGTGCGAGTGCACGCCTTTTTGGGCGGCGCTTTGCTCGTCTATCAGCGTGCCGTCGTTGCCGAGCTCAGCCGTCGGCTTGGCTTTGCCATCTCTGTACCGGCCGAGGTCGACCTTGTCGACCTTGACTCGATCGCCGTCGGAGAGCCTGCTCTGTTGTTTCTGTGTGGGCTCCCATACGTGCGCACCCGCGATGCGGGGCTACCGCTTGAGCCACTCGCCGCACCCGTGTCGTTGGACTACGCTCTCGAGTCGCCTGGCTACCGCAGTCTCGTGCTCGGCTCACCTCGACTTGGTGGCGCGACACTCGATCAGCTGACCGCACTGCGGCTTGGGATCAACTCGTACGACTCGATGTCGGGCTGGGTCTTACCGGTAGGCGAGGGAATGCCGCTCGATCGCGTTGTCTCGACGACGATCACGGGCACACATCGCCGATCGCTCGCGTTGCTGTTGGCGGGCGAGCTCGATGCAGCGCCGATTGATTCGATGTTGCTTGCGGGCGAGGCCATCACCACGCCGGCGTTCGCCGAGCTTCCTGTGCTGGCGACATATGGACCAGCGCCGAGTCCACCTGTGGTGCTGGTTGGTGACGACCCGGAGCTGGCACAACGTCTCCGACAGGCACTCGCCTCGCTCCATGAGGATTCCAGCGGCCGAACTGCACTCGCGTTGGGCTGCATGGCACGGTTCGATGCGATGCGCGACAGCGATTATGACTGGATCCGCGAGTGTGATCGGAGAGCAGCCACATGCATGCCCTCGTAGTACTCGCACATCCAGAGGGGGAAAGTTTTACGGCCTCCCTGGCGCGCACGATCGTAGAGACGCTGGAGGCTGGCGGACATACGGTCGACTTTGATGACTTGGCGGCGAGTGGCTTCCGAGCAGATGCCGGGTGGCACGACGTGCAGGAGGCACCCGACGGGATGCTGCAGGTGATGGCAGCGCAGGGTCGCGCGGCCGAATCGGATTCCTTTGCTCCTGATGTGGCGCGGGAGATCAAGCGCCTTCAGGACTGCGACCTCTTGATCACGGTCTTTCCCTTCTGGTGGTTCTCTCCGCCCGCACAGCTGAAGGGGTGGTTTGATCGTGTCTTCGCCAATGGCATTGCCTACGGCTCCAATCCCTACGACGACGGACCGTTGCGTGGTAAGCGGGCGCTCGCTGTGGTGACTGCCGGTGGCGATGCGGCGATGTATGGACCGGTCGGACGATCGGGAGACATGCGCGCACTGCTCAACCCGCTGCTGCACGGCACCTTTGGGTATTGCGCGTTCGATGTGCTCGACCCGTTCATCGTCTACGAGGCCGACGGCGAGGATGCAGGGGTTCGGGAGCGCGCGCTGGTCGACATCGCCGCGCGCCTCCAGACGGTGGCAACCGAGGCGCCAATTCGCACGGAGCCACTGCGCTCGTCGTGAGAACGCCCGAGCTTGACGCGGCAGATGCGGGTGGCTCTGCTCAAGCAATCTATGGAGCGGTCTTTGTGGGTGGAATGCTGGGGGCTGCAGCACGAGTTGGACTTGGTGCAATCCTCGCAACGGGTTCGCTTCCGTGGGCAATTCTGCTCGCGAATCTCGCTGGAGCGTTTGCGCTGGGGTTTCTGTTTGAGCGATTGCGCGAGCATCGTCTCGAGGGAAATGCGCGCTGGGCCTTCTGGGGTCCCGGTCTGCTCGGCGCGTTTACGACCTTTAGCGCCCTGCAGCTGGAGGCGGTCGATTACATGCGCGCTGGCAATGCGTGGCATGGCTTCTTGTATCTCGTGCTCAGCATCGCCCTTGGAGTGCCCGTTGCGGCCTGCGGCCGCTGGATCGCGATGCGACGCGCATGACAGCCTGGTATCTCCTAGCGATCCCGCTCGGCGGTTTCGGTGCAGTCGCGAGGGTCTTTACGACCGGACTCGGTGAGCGGCACGTACCGGGCGGTGCGATCACGATGACCGCGTTGATCAACATTGTGGGCGCGGGGCTGATCGGAGTTGTCGCAGCGATTGGCAACGACGTGGCACTGCTGGTACTCGGGGGCGGCCTGCTCAGCGGCCTCACGACCTTCTCGACGTGGATGGTCGAGGTCGACACGCTGCATCGTCGTGGCCTCGTTGCTTGGGCCGCGGCTGCGCTGGTGGTACCGGCTGTGTTGGGTGCGGCAGCCTACGCGTTGACACGCAGCGTGTTCTAACTCGACGCCTAGTACCCGGAGCCGGGAATGCGCTTGAGGCGCCCTTCGAGATGCAGTGTGGTGGAGACGATGCGTTGCGACTGGCAGATGCCTCGCAACAGCCACGTTGACGTCTCGGCATAGGTAGGTGCAAAGACGACGCCGGGAACGAGGTCGCCATTCGAGACGCCGGTTGCCGCAAAGAACGTATCCGAGCTCGAGACGAGATCGTGGGTATCAAGCAGGCGCTCCGGATCGAGGCCAGCCGTCAGAATCGCGGCCCGCTCTTCGTCATTGCGGGGCCAGAGGCGTCCAATGATGCGGCCACCGACGCTGCGAATCGCCGCTGCGCTCAGGACACCTTCCGGCGTACCACCGACGCCCCACAGCAAATCGATGCCACTGCCAGGACGCACGGCAAGGAGGCTGCCTGCGACGTCACCATCGGAGATCAGACGCACCTTGGCGCCCGCCTTCCGAATCTGACCAATCTGTTCCTGATGACGGTCGCGGTCGAGAATGATCACGCAGAGCTCGTTGACGGGCACGCCACGACGCTCCGCAATCGCCGCCAGTACGTCGCCGATTGGGACGTCGAGCGAGAGCAGGTCGGCAATGTCAAACGCGCCGGCCAGCTTCTCCATGTAGACGGCGGGACCGGGGTTGAACATCGTGCCCCGCGGAGAGATAGCGAAGGTTGCCAGCGCATTCGGCTGCCCCTTCGCGGTCAAGGTGGTGCCTTCGAGCGGATCGACTGCGATATCCACCTCGGGTCCACCAGAGCCGACCTCTTCGCCGATGTACAGCATCGGAGCCTCGTCCTTCTCGCCCTCACCAATCACCACCTTGCCGCTGATTGGGCAGGCCTCCAAGGCATCGCGCATCGCGTCGACGGCAGCGCGGTCCGCCGCAATCTTGTCGCCCCGGCCCAGCCAGCGGGCGGCAGCAATCGCGCCGGCCTCAGTGACGCGGGTGAGATCGAGTGCGAGCGAGGCAGGGAGCGTTTCAGACATGGATGGATCCTAGCCCGACCACGCCCGGAATGGAGCCTGAGGTGGAGTACGGTTCGGGTATGAGCATCGACGTCAGCGCAGTTCGAAACCAGTTTCCATCGCTTGCTCGAACGATTGATGGGCAGCCCTTTGCGTTCTTCGACGGGCCGGGAGGGTCTCAGGTGCCGACGGTCGTCGCCGACGCAATGACGCACTCGCTCCTGCACGCCAACGCCAACTGCGGTGGAGCGTTTGCAACCTCGATCGAATCGGACGCAGCGATCGACGCGTCGCGTCAGGCCGCTGCCGACTTCACGGGAAGCAAAGCCGACGAGATTGCATTCTCGGCAAACACCACCACGTTGCAGTACCTCTTGGCACATGCCGTAGCTCGAACGTTTGAGCCCGGCGACGAGATCATCACAACCGAACTCGAACACGACTCCAACGTCTCGCAGTGGCTACAGGTGGCAGCCGACCACAATCTGGTCGTTCGCCAGGCTCGCCTGCATCCCACAGACGGCACGCTCGACCTTCATCATCTCGAGAGTCTGCTCTCGCCCAAGACGAAGATCGTCGCGTTTACGTTGGCCTCGAACCATATGGGGACCGTGCCGCCAGCCGAAGAGATCGCACGCCACGCACACTCGGTGGGTGCACTTGCATGGGCGGATGGCGTTCACTACGCACCGCATCGCCTGCTCGCTCGAGAGGCCATGGGGCTCGATGTGTTGTTGACCTCGCCGTACAAGTGGTTTGGTCCGCATTTGGGAATCGCTTCGATTCGCCACGAATTGGCCGCGTCGTGGCCCGCCAATCGTGTTCGTCCAGCCGACGAGACGCCAGCAGGGCATCGCTTCGAGACCGGCACGCAGTCGCATGAGGCGATGGCCGGGATGACCGCGGCGGTCGACTACTTGGCTGGACTCGGAACCGGCTCGACGCGCCGAGAGCGGCTGACGAGCGCGTACGACGCGATTCGGGCCCACGAAGACGCCCTCACCCACCAATTTTGGGACGGCGTCTCGGGGATGGACCACCTGCACTTCTATGGCATCACGGATCCTGAACAGTTTGGCGATCGCGTGTCGACGTTCTCCTTCACGGTCGAGGGAGCACATCCGACAGAGGTCGCTCAGCGCCTCGCCCAGCGCGGCATGGCGGTCTGGGATGGGAACTTCTATGCCCTGTCGGCGAGTGTGGCACTCGGCCTTGAAGAGCATGGGGGAGCGATTCGTGTTGGGTTCCTCCACTACACGACGCCCGAGGAGGTCGATCGACTGATCGGCGCTCTCAGCGAGCTCGGCTGAAATTCTGAGAAACGACGTTCGAGCTGCGGATGGCCACTCGTTCGCGCGCAAACCGCTCGAACGAGGCCGCGGGTGCGTAGCGTCAATTTGTGAGGGGGCGCTACTAT
>SYIF01000093.1 GCA_005798855.1 Actinomycetota bacterium
GCCATGGACGCTGCCGGCGAATGTTGCGGCTGCTGTCGATCCAACTGCTGAGTACTCCGCCGTGCGCACCTCGCTCGGTGTCGACTGGGTGATGTCGACTCGCGTTGAGGACCTGTTTGGAGAAGATGCTGACGTCGCTCGCACTGCGCTCGGTGCCGAGCTGGTGGGCAAGGCGTATGTCGGACCGTTCGACGAGTTGGCGGCCCAAGTTGAGGTTGCTCATCGGGTCGTTGCTTGGGACATGGTCTTTGACAACGAAGGCACCGGCGTCGTCCACATTGCTCCTGGCTGTGGTGCCGAGGACTTCGAGCTCAGTAAGCGCGAGGAGATCCCAACGCTCGTACCGGTTGACGAAGCAGGCCACTTTACGGAGGAGTACGGCTGGCTGGCTGGCATGGCCACCGCCGACGCCGCCGAGCCAATCACCGCACACCTCGAGAAAAACGGCGTACTCGTTCGATCGGGCTCGATCGACCATCGCTTCCCTGTCTGCTGGCGCTGCGGCACCGATCTGATCTTCCGAGTCGTCGAGGAATGGTTTATCGCAGCCGACAAGGTGCGGCAGCCGATGATTGAGGCGGCGGCGACGGTCAACTGGGTGCCAGAGCAGTACGGCAAGCGCATGGAAGACTGGCTGCGTAACATGGGGGACTGGTGTATCTCCCGCAAGCGCTACTGGGGCCTGCCGCTGCCGTTTTATTGCGCGCCGTCGGGCGAGATCACGGTGATCGGCTCGGTTGAGGAGTTGCGTGAGCGAGCGGTCGATCCGATCGACGACCTGCAGGAGCTCCACCGCCCATGGATTGACGACATTCGCATCCGCACTGATAGCGGCGAGATCGCCGAGCGCATCACCGAGGTCGGCGACTGTTGGCTCGACGCCGGCATCGTGCCGTTCTCGACTCTCGGCTGGGGTCGCGACACCACCACGCCCGAGGGATATGCAGAGGGTGCTGGTGTTGGTTTGACACGCGCCGATCTGCCGGATCACGCCTACTGGGAGAAGTGGTTCCCGGCCGACTGGATCTCTGAGATGCGCGAGCAGATCCGTCTCTGGTTCTACTCGCAGCTGTTTATGAGCGTCGTCTTGGTCGGCAAGGCTCCGTACAAGTCCGTCCTGGGCTACGAGAAGCTGCACGACGAGACCGGCCGTGCGATGCACAAGTCGTGGGGTAACGCGATCTGGTTCGATGACGCCGTCGAGGAGATGGGTGCCGACGTGATGCGCTGGTCGTACGCGCTGCAGACGCCTTCCCAAAACATGAGCTTCGGTTACGGGCCTGCGAATGAGGTTCGCCGGCGCCTCTTGACGCTATGGAACAGCTACTCGTTCTTGATCCGGTACGCAGAGATCGACGACTTTACTCCGACCTGGTCGGATCTCGAGACGCGCCCACCGGCGACGACCGCACTCGATACGTGGATCGTGGCTCGCGTGGACGAGACGATTGTCGCCTGCGACGAGGCGCTCGACGCCTATTGGACTCCGACCTACGCGCGGGCAGTCGAGTCGCTCGTTGACGACCTTTCGGCGTGGTACATCCGCGGTTCGCGGGCCCGTTTTTGGCGATCGGAGAGCGACGCGGACAAGGACGCGGCGTTCCGCACGCTCTGGTACTGCCTGGCGCAAATCTGTCGTCTGGTTGCGCCTGCAATGCCATTCATGGCGGATGAGATTTGGCAAAACCTCGTGCGTGGGCGGGCCGAGGGAGCCCCAGACTCTGTCCATCTGAGCAGTTGGCCGACGGCCAACACGCCGGATTCGGCTGCGCTGCTATCGATGGGGTTAGCACAGACGGCGATTTCGCTCGGCCGAGCTGCGCGTGCTCAGGGCAACCGGAAGCTGCGCCAGCCTCTGCGAGAGGCGGTCATCGCCACTCCCGATCCTGCAGCCCGCGCGGCCGTTGAGCGTCTCAGTGCCGAGATCGGACTTGAGCTGAACGTCAAGAGCGTTCGGGTTGCTGATGCAGTTGACGAGTTGCTGGAGATTGAGATCATTCCCAACTTCCGCACGCTTGGACCCAAGCTCGGCAAGGACATCCCGCGTGTTCAGCGGTTGCTCAAGGACGGCGACTACACGCGTAGCGAGGCTGGCGTGGAGGTCGGTGGCTACACCCTGACTGACGACGAGGTCGAGTTTCGAACGCGCCCGCGTGAGGGCTTCGCTGTCGCGGACGAAGGTGGACTTGCTGTCGCCGTCGATACGGACCTCGACGAAGAGCTCGAGGATGAGGGTTTGGCGCGCGAGTTGATCCACTTCATTCAAGGTGAACGGAAGTCAGCCGGATTCGAAGTTGCCGACCGGATCACCGTCGAGATTGCACCCAACGCGCGGGCCGAACGAGTGTTGGCGCGCTTCGGTGACGAGATCGCAAACGAGACGCTCTGCACGGCACTCACGAGCACGAGTGTGGTCGAGGGCGCCGCTTTCGAAACTGACGGTTGTGCTGTGGTTGTTCGCGTCACCCTCGCTTCCTAGAGTGCATCGCTTCCAGGTGCAACGCGTGAAAGACTGTGCGCGTGGAAGGCTCCCGGCTCCCCGCGTCCGTGGTTCGGCAAGTGCCAAACGCACTGACCACTGTACGGCTCGCTGCGGTCCCACTGTTTGCGGCGCTGCTGCTTTCAGCGGATGGTGCACCGGCGCCGCTGGCGGCTGCTGTTTTTGCCTTGGCGGCGCTGACTGATTTTCTCGATGGGGAGCTCTCGCGCAGGCTGCACGCTCAGAGTCGTTACGGGCGCGTGCTGGATCCGATCGCGGACCGCCTCCTGATCGACGTCGCAGCGATTCTGCTTTGGCACGGGGGCAGGGTGCCCCTCGCCCTGGTGCTGATTGTCGTGCTCCGCGATGTCCTGCTGCTCGGCTCCCTCGCTGTTGGTCCCGGGCGCAACCACGGCATGCGCGTCAACGTGGTTGGGAAGGCCGGCACGCTGGTGATGATGATGGGGCTGCTGTTGGCGATTGTGGCGCCTCCTGGCTCCGTGACAGCGAGCATTGTGTTGTGGACGGGTGTGTCGCTGTTGCTGATCGCTGGAGCGGTGTATGCGCGCAGCGTGATCCGCCAGCCCGGGAAGGAACGGAGCCTGGAACATCCCGCAAATACGGCTATGAAGTAACCCTCAACTAACGCTGTACCCTTCGAGCGTTTTCGGTGTATGCTCCCCGGACATGTTTTGTCAGGAATGCGGATATCGGAATGCAGCAACTGCGCACTACTGCGCGAAGTGCGGCACGTTGCTCGATCCTGATGCACCCGACGAGACGGCTACCTATACGGGTGATACCGACACGCAGGAGGTCCCTGCTGCACCGGGGCACCAGGTCCCAGCCGTCGTGATTCGCACGGGCGGCCGGGCCGGGGAGCACATTCCACTGCGTCAGCCACGCGAGACAATCGGTCGCGCGGGCGAGGCGTCGATTCTGCTCGATGACGTGACCGTCTCCCGCCGTCATGCTGCGATTGAGGCAGAGGCTGACGGACACTACTTGGTCGATCTTGCCAGCCTCAACGGAACCTACGTCAACCATCGGCGCATAGAGCGAGTTCGCCTGCGCGACGGTGACGAAGTGCAAATCGGCAAATTCAAACTGACGTACCTGGAGTAGACTGCAATGGCGACGCGTAGCGAAGAGAAACCATTGACGATTGGCGCGGTCTGTAAAGAACTCAAGCCCGAGTTCAACGACGTCTCGATCTCGAAGATTCGGTATCTCGAAGAGCAGAAGTTGCTCAACCCTCTGCGTACGCAGGGTGGCTATCGCCTCTATCGACGCGAGGACATTGAGCTCCTCCGCACGATTCTGCAGCTCCAGCGCGACGAGTTTTTGCCGCTCAAGGTGATTCGCCAGGAGATCGAAGGAAGCGGCACGGTAGCGCGAAGTCGAGAACGGAAAGCGCGTCGTTCGATGCGTTCCGAGGTCGCAGTCGATGCTCGTCGTATTGATCGCTCGGAGCTGCTGCGTGAGACCGGCCTCGACGATGTCGCCTTTGCAGAGCTGCAGTCCTACGGCATCGTCACGTCGGATGAGGATGGGCTCTACGGAGAGAGCGAAGTCGAGATCGTCAAGATCTGCCTTCGGATGGCGGAGTTCGGCCTTGGTCCTCGACACGTGCGCCAGCTGTATACAGGCGTCCAGCGGGTTGCCGGGTTGCTTGATCAGGTGCTTGCGCCAGCGCTTCGGTCACGCAATGCCGAGCGTCGCGAGCAGGGCCTTGACGAGTTGGCGCAGCTCGCTGCGCTGAGTGCTGAGCTGACCGAGCGTCTGCTCGTGCGCGACGTCAAGACCTGAAGTCACGACCTGAGTCGCCGCCACGCGATGATCGCTACGGTGGTGGTGTGATCGATCTCCAGCAACGCATCGGCGAGATCCCCGACTTTCCGAGCCCGGGAATTCTCTTCCGCGACCTGCTGCCCCTGCTCGCGGATGCGGCAGTTGTCACCGACATCATCGACCGGTTTGTTGCCTTTGCGGCTCCCTTGCAGCCCGACGTGATTTTGGGCGCCGAAGCTCGGGGCTTTCTCTTCGGCCCGACGCTGGCACACGCATTGGGGTGTAGCTTCGCGCCGGCGCGTAAACCAGGCAAACTCCCTGGCAAGGCGTGGACCGAGTCCTATGCACTCGAGTACGGTCAGAACGCACTCGAACTCGCACACACGGCAATCGAGCCGGGGATGCGCGTATTGATCCACGACGATCTCTTGGCGACCGGCGGCACAGCGGTAGCCAGTGTTGCGTTGGCGCTGCAAGCCTCGGCTGTTCCCGTTGGCGCCTGTTTCGTCGCAGAGCTCTGTGGTCTGGCCGGGCGCGAGCGGCTCGGCGCGCTGCCCGTGCATTCGTTGGTTGAGTACGCAGGCGCGTGATTCGACCCGCGGCAGGAGCCGACCTCGCCACGCTGGGACAACTCTGGTTGCGCTATCGAGCCGAGGCTGGGGACACGTGCTTCGTCGATCGGGCCGGTTGGGGCAAGCGGGTGTTGCCGCGTATCAGTGCTGGCGATGTCCGTGTGGGTACCACAAACCGCACTGTCAACGGCTATGTCGCCTGGCAGCGAGCAACCAGTGCCGATCAAGGCCGCGTGCTGCGCATCCTTGAGTTGTATGTTCATCCCGACGGGCGCGGGCAATTGATACTGCGCGCCAACGTGAGTGTCTCGCCGTGATTCTCGTGCGCAACATCGCGGATCCGGGTGTATTCGCCTTGGCTGAACCGTTCGGGTTTGTGCTTCACGAGCACGCACTGCACCTTGCACTCGAGCGCAGGTAGCGGTCAGACCGGGGGCGTGGGCGGAGTAGGCTCTGGCGCAGGGACTGGGACAGGGAGGATGGTGGTCCACGTGTCCCAGGCTGGATCCAACCCGGCTGCCGGAGCAACGAACGGATTGGCGGTCGGCGCGAGCAGAATACCCTCATATGGTGCTGCGGCGGTATTGGCGAGACTATTCCAAATTGCGAGCCCAACGCGCGGGTTGGCCGTTGCGGTGAGAAAACTGCTGATTCCCACGCTCTGGGTTGCGCTGCTGAGACCATTCGTTGCCGGGCCGGAGGGGACGCCGTAGCCTGTCAACCAGACGCTCTTCAGCGAGCCTGGCCAGTAGCTGTCAATGGCCGCCACGATGCCGGCCGAGTCGGTGATCGAGAGGTTCGTCGGATCACTCGGCCCTTCACTACCCGTTGGCGGCACCAGTCGCATCCCGACCACGTCGAAGAGCATCCGGGTGCGGGACATCGAGCGGAGAAAGGTGACCGGGGGCGTGTCGGTCGTGCTGGCAGGATCGGTCCGCGCCAAGCCTCCGGAGACGATCGGAGCCGTGGCCGAGACCTTGCGAATCTCAACAGTCGCCAACTTCGTCAGAATCTTGAACAGACCAGCGCCTACAAGGCGACCGGCGAGGCGCTGGGGTCGGAGCGAGCGCTGTAGGTTTGGCTGCGGCCAGATCTCGATCGCCGCAAACCTCCCGTTGTAGCGGGTGACGAGCGCAGCAACAAAGTTTTGCCACGAGGCGCGCCTAGGCATCCAGGCCGGGTCTCCGACCGAGCCGCCAGCACCACGGTCGGCCCGAGCCCAGTCGGGGGTGCCACTGACGGAGAGCAGCACCTGCGTGCCCGAGCCAAGCGACGCGGCAGCAGCCAACTGAGTGTCGACGCTTGTCCAAACGTAGCCACTGCTCGTCGGGATTCGTGCGCCCTTGGGCTGCGAGGGAGCAACTGAGGCCCACGAAACATCGACGCGCGCCCACGTCAGGTGAAGCGCCGTTGCAGCAGAGGCGTTGCCCACCGTGGAGCCACCCGTCAGACTCGCGTCCGCCGCGACGCCGAGGGAGGCACCGCTCGCGCTAAGCGGTGCCATCAGACCGACTGCGGCGAGCGCAGCTAGAGCAAGGGAGAGACGGAACACCCGCACAGGATACCTTCGGGGAGGAGACAGCAGGCACGAAACGAACATTTCTCGTGTGTTGGCCTTCGTTGTTCTTCGTAAGACGACCACTTCCATGGTGCTCGTGCTCGTCGCGACGATGGTTGCCGTCGCGGTGGCTGACGCACGGCCCGCGCGTGTATCCGGTAACCGGATTGTTGACGCGAACACGCACGAGCTGAAGGTCCGGGGAGTTACGTGGGGCGGAAGGTTGTTTGTCCCGAGCGAAGCGGGATCCGAACTGCGCGCCCCAGACGTCAGCACAGCACCCAGGGCGTTCAGGCGGATTGCGATGCTCGGAGCCAATGTCGTCCGTGTCGATGTGTCGAGCGCAGCGAATGACGATGCCCATCGTGTTGCGCTGCAGAAGGTGCAGCGCTACGCGCACGCGCGGGGCCTGATCCTGCTGCTCGCCAATGTTCCGCTGACTACGCAAGATCAGTCGCCGTGGCTGTCGACGCTTGCTGGCTGGTTTCCCCGAAATGACAAGGTCTGGTATTTGCCCGCCGTCGATCCGAATTGCGGCACGTTCTCCGCAACCACAGTCTGCGGCGACACGGAGGCTTGGATTTGGACGCAGACCCTGAACATCAAGGCCTTGCGTCGTGCCGGTGTACGCACGCCGATCGTGGTTAACCTGCCGGACAGTTCGCGCTCGGTTGCTCTCAACTGGACCACGGCCCTCGGCGACACAAATCTCGTCTACGGCGTCCATCCGCCGAGCGACGGACAGTTCAAGTTCAAACAGTCAGATGCAAACGCGCTGACGACCTCGCTCGAGGCAGCGACGAAGGTGGTGCCCGTGCTTTTTGACGATGTCGCACGCGTGCAGAACACAACCACCGTGAAAACGATGGTTCCCGCCACCACCGCGCGTCTTAAGCCCACGACGCGCACGACGACGAATTCCCTGCGTTGGTCGAAGGGGTTGCTCGATTGGGTGACGGGATGGACGGTGATTGATGGTGGCGATGGCGCGATCGTTTCCGGATGGGATACACCTACGCGCGACGCGATGTCGACGGGGCGCAAGAAGTTGACGACCTGGGGTCGCGTCGCGGCTTCCGGCTACTTCGCGATTGGGTTCCGGGCCCAAGCGGGACGCAATCCCCGTGCCGACTTCCCCGGTGGCTTTACGGTCGGTGACCGTGGTCCGGGGGTACGAGCGATGCAGGAGGACCTCGCTCGGCTGAGCTACCTCGCGCCGCGGTTCGTCACTGGGTCCTTCGACGCTGCGACCTGGCAGGCGGTCGTGGGGTTCCAGGGGTATTCGCGGCTCGAGCGAAATGGCGTGGCTACGGCGTTGACCGTTGCCTCGCTGATGCGGGCGGAGCGTCCACAGGCGCGTCATGTTGACGGTGCTGCACACGTTGAGGTCGACCTCGATCGGCAAGTGATGATGCTCGTGCACGGCAGTGGAGTCGTGACGCGTCTGATTCACATCAGTAGCGGCATCACGGGGAACACGCCGGCTGGTTCCTTTACCGTGACACGGAAGGAGCGCATGAGCTGGTCGAAGCCGTTTAAGGCTTGGCTGCCCTACGCCTCCTACTTCTTCGAGGGATTCGCCATGCACGAGTTTCCCGATGTTCCCGAATACGCGGCCTCCCATGGCTGTGTGAGGATCCCAGCTGGCGACGCGGCTGCGGTCTACGCATTCACGGAAATGGGCATGCCCGTGATCCTCTACCACTCGTCGTAGCGCTACGCGCGCCGCCGCCCTTGAGCAAAGTGCTGCGGTGTTGGAACCACAGCCCGCAGCGTGGCAGCGTCGGGAGGCTGCTGAGGGAGTGTACTTCGGTCGGGCGTAACAAGCGGACTGAGATGGGTGGCGCGAATGTTGAGTTGCCGTTCCTGCTGCTCGAGTGTGCCCTCTACCAGCAACAATGGCTCGCTGCGTACGAGCAAGCGATGCTGCTCGTAGAGGTCGGGCATGATCACCAGGTTGAAAAGCCCGTACTCGTCTTCGAGCAGGAGAAAGACGATGCCCTTCGCGCTGCCAGGGCGCTGTCGAGCGACGGCGAGTCCCGGGATTGTGATTGGCGTCCCATGGGGAAACTCGGCAAGCTGCCGGCTGCTCACAACGTCACGAAGGGCTGGTCGAAGTTGGGCAATTGGGTGCTCGCGTACGGAGACACCGGTCGTGGCGTAGTCGGCAACCAAGAGTTCCCACGCATTCGGCACGGGTAACGTCGCTGGAACCTCGCCGAGTTGCAAATCGAAGGCCAACTGTCGCCCGGCAGGGTTGGTCTGCGGTCGTGTTGCCAGACCAAGTTCCCAGAGCAGTTGTCGGCGAGGGCCGAGTCGATCACAGGCTCCTGCAGCAATCAGTCGCTGCAATTGTGCAGTCGGTAGGTCGAGGCGGTTGGCGAGGTCCCTCACCGAGCGAAAGGGGCCGCGAGCAGCGCGCTCCGTCACGACCTGTTGAGCATCGTTGGCACCAAAGCCAATCACCTGTCGAAAACCCAAGCGAACTGCAGACGGACTCTCGCAACTGGCCTCAACCATGGAATGCTCACTATCGACAGGCAGCACCGCCACGGCACGGTGTTCGGCATCGCGAATCAGCGTGGCGGGTGGGTAGAACCCCATTGGCTGCTCCATCAGGAGCGCACAGAGAAAAGCGGCGGGATGGTGTCGTCTCAACCAGGCGCTCTGGTAGGCCAGCAGGGCAAAAGCGGCGGCGTGCGATTTGGGAAAGCCAAAGGCCGAGAAGGCGATGATCTGCTGAAAGACGCGCTGCGCAACGTGCTCTGGCACGTCTCTCTCGGCTGCGCCCTCCGCAAAGGCCAGCCATTGGGCTTCGATCGCGACGCGGCTGCGGCGCCGACTCATTGCGCGTCGCAAGGCCTCTGCCTGGCCTGGCGTAAAGCCCGCGAGTGCCTGCGCGACGGTCAGTACTTGGTCTTGGAAGATGATCACGCCAAGCGTCTCGTGCAGCGCCTCCTCAAGCAATGGGTGCTCGTAGGGAATCGGCACTGTGGGATCGGCCCGGCGTGCCAACCGTCGTTGAATGTAGGGGTTGACAGCACCACCTTGGATCGGTCCTGGCCGAACGAGTGCGACCTCAACGACCACGTCGTCAAGGCAAGTTGGCTGCACGCGCAAGAGCGTCTGCATCTGTGCCCGAGATTCGATTTGAAAGACACCGACCGTATCTGCGGCTTGGATTTCGGCATAGACCTCGGCATCGTCGAGAGGAACACGTGAGAGATCGACGGTCTCGCCTGTGCTGCGGTGAATCTCGCCAACACAGCGTTCGACTGCGCTGAGCATGCCGAGTCCAAGCAGGTCGATCTTGAGGAAGCCAGCATCGGCACAGGCATCCTTGTCCCACTGGCAGATCGTGCGTCCTGCCATTGCCGCCGGCTGCAGTGGCACCAGTTCACTGAGTGGCCGGTCCGAGACAATCATGCCGCCCGGGTGTTGCGAGAGATGGCGCGGCAGTCCACTGACCTGGCGACAGAGCGTGACCAGGAGTCGAAGACGTGGGTCGTCGGCCCGTTCGCGCAGTCCTGGTACGCGGCGTAGCTCTTCGCCAACCGACTCTGCGCGCCAGCCGTCCGAGGCCGCAGCAAGTCGAGCAATGTCGCCTGTCGGCAATGCCAGCGCCTTGCCAATTTCGCGGATCGCACCGCGCGCCCGATAGGTCGAGAAGGCACCCACCAAAGCCGCCTGCTGTGGCCCGAAGCGCAGATGAATCCGACGAATCAGCTCGGCACGGATGTCACGTGGAAAGTCCAGATCAATGTCGGGTGTCGAGGCGAGCTCCTCATTGAGAAAACGACCGAGTGAGAGCCGTCCAGCAACGGGATCGATATGAGAGAGACCCGTCAGGTAGCAGACGATTGAGCCAACGCTCGACCCGCGCCCACGGCCAGGGGGCAAAACGTTGCGCGCGGCATCGCTCCCCCGCAGTTCCAGCGCTACGTCGCGTGCGACTTCCAAAATCTCGTGGTGGAGAAGGAAGAAACCGGCCAGCTGGTGGCGTTGAATCAGGGCGAGCTCGGTCTCCAACCGCTCTTCTGCCTGCTGACGCCAAGGCGAGGAACGTGGGTAGCGGCTGTCGAGCTGGGCTCTGCAGAAGCCTGCCAGCTCGTGATCGGCGTTGCCAGGGCGCGCTGGTGGTTGATAGCCGAGGTTCTCTGTCAGATCAAAGCGACAGCGCTCGGCAATTCGGCTCGTTTCGGCAATTGCCTCGGGTAGCTCGTCAAAGAGTCGCGCCATCTCGGCCGGCGACTTGAGGACGTGCTCGCGATTGCCTCGCAACGCGCTCGTGCAGGCGTCGAGTGTGAGGTGATGGCGAATTGCCACCAGTACGTCTTGGAGGGGGCCGCGTTGACGGAGATGCAGGTGCACATTATTCGTCGCAACGACGGGGATTTGGCGCTCGCGAGCGAGTCGGCTGAGGCGGCGTAGCTCTGGTTCTGCACCTTGTTGAAAGGGACGCTGCAATTCGATCGCAAGTCGCACGGAGAAGGCCTCGAGCAACGCGTCTCGGCGGCGGCGTGCAGTCGGGTCGTCAATGCCGACTAGGGCTCCCTGACGGGGACAGCCAGTTAGACAGGTGAGACCCTCGGCATGTTCCAACACGCGCTGTAGTTCGACGCTCGGGCTGTGCTCAACGGTGCCATCTTCCCGTCGGGTGCCTGCGTGAGCGGCAGTAATCAGCCGGCAGAGGTTGGTGTAGCCGGCCCTGCTCTCGGCAAGGAGTACGAGATGAAACGCCTGGCCTGCGTCCTCAACGGTCAGCTCGCAGCCGGTAATTGCCTGCAGTCCTGCGGCCTGTGCCGCATGGGCGAGTGGCAACGCCGCACAGAGGTTGTCGTGGTCCGTCAAGGCGAGTGCGGAGTAGCCAAGTGCCGAGGCGCGATCGACCAGCTCGTCGGGTTGAGCAACCCCGTCGAGAAAGGAGTACGCCGAATGACAGTGCAGCTCTACGTACGACGGACTAGCGCCCATGTCGCCACCATTGGCCCGGGTTGCGTCGATCCTCGAAGATTGTCTGCAGTTGCCCATCGGCGAGTACCACGGAGAGGTAGCGTCGTCGGTAGGGCGTGCTCCACCAACCCTCTTCCACGCGCCACTCCTCGCGCAGTGAAAGCACCACGCGCCCGTCCACGCTGCTCGGATACTGGTGCTCGTCGAGTGTCACGCGACAGCGTTGTGGTGCCTGCGAAGCGAGTCCCCGGAGCAGACCACTCATCGAGCAGCCAGCCCATAGCGCCGTTCGGGTAGACGGCTGGTCGGATCGAGCGTGACGACGCGCAGTAGAGCGGCAGTGCCAAGGGCCGAGCGAACCTGCGCTGCCGCACCAGTCAGGCGTTGCTCGCGTTCCATGCCGGCTGGGTCGAGCAACGCCAGCTGGTGTGCACCAGGGGCAAGTTCGGCAAAACTGATTGCAATCCGCTCGGCGGGGGCTGGTAGTCGCTGAGCCTTGGGCAGGAGCGCCAACAACAGCCGTTGCTGATCACCACACGGCTCACGCAATGGTGCTTCGCAGAGCCAAGACTCGCCGGTGATCAGGCGTGCCTGGAGTCGCAGCAGGCGCGGCTCTGCCGCACCCCGCGCAGGGTCATTAAGCAGGCGCTTGAGCAGCAGTTCGACTGCCTGTTCCAGCGCATGGTCAGTCGCAATAGGCTCACCCGGCACGAGCTCGGCGCGGAGCAGTGGTGGGGGCTCGCGTGGAGTGATAACGCCACCATCTTCGCCTCGAGCCATCTGCCAGGCACGAACGCCATCCGGGCCAAAGCGATCACGGACCGCTAGACGTTTGAGCGACGCCAGCCCGCCAAGTCGGTCGATGCCAACCAGGCTCAGCGCTTCACAGATCTCTGCTGGTGTGTCGCCATCCTCGTGAAGCAGCGCAACGGGTAGCGGTGCGATTGTCTCCTGCACGTCGTCGCGCCCAAGTATTCGTGGCCGCCGGCGGGCAAGTCTTGCTGCCATTAGGGCGGCAAAACGCGAAGGTGCTGCACCAATCTGCAGTGCCTCGTCAGGAGCCACTTCGTGCAGGCGTTGGAGGAGCCGTTGGGGGCCGCCATAGAGGCGCAGACCAGGCTCGGCATCAACCAGAGCACGGCCACTACCAATCTCCTCGACAGGGAGGCCCAGTGCAGCGATGTCGCGGATCAGGCGAGCTGCACGCAACTGCACTCCAACTGGATCGGGAGGCACGAGCACGAGGCCTGGGCAGAGCGTCAATGCTGTGGATAGGCGCATGCCACTGCGGACGCCACTGGCCTCAGCGATCGCCGACGGCAGACCAATCCGCAGCTCACCAAAGGGCGGGGGTCCAACTGCCACGGGCACGCCAGACAGCTGTGGGTGTGTTGTTAGTGCAACGCTAAGTGAGAGGCGTGGCAGAAGGAGGGCAAGCAGCATCCTCCTAGTCTAATCGAACATATGTTCGATTTCTAGCCGGTAGCGGCAGCCTCTGCTTCGTCCGCTCGCGCTTGGGCAATCATCTTCTCGAACGCGACATGCGGCTGTGCACCCATCAACAAATAGCGCTCCGCAAAGATGAAGGCCGGAACTCCCGTAATGCCCGCGGCGTGGGCCTCCTCAGTGCACTCGAGGACATGTGCGCGAAAGCTCCTCGACTCGATCGCCTCGGCAACGGCCTCGGGATCAAGACCGACACCAACGGCAATGGCACTGATCACGGCTGGATCGGCCACGTCGAGCTCTTGCTCCCACATGCCAACCATGACGGCGCTGTGGTACTCCGAGTGAAGACCACCTGCGCGAGCAAGCTCGCCGAGCTCCAAGGCTAGGTGCGTGTTCGGCACCCGCTCGGGATGCGGGGCATAGGCGAACCCACAGTCTTCAAACATCTGTGCGACGTTGGCAAAATGCTCGGCACCGTATTTAGCCACCAGTTCGGAGCGGGGAATGCCTTCGGCTGGATACTCCGGATGAAGATCCCACGGAAGCCATTCGATCTCTGCATCAAACTCGCTCTCGAGCCACGCTGCGCGCTCGCACGCAATCTTGCAAAACGGGCAGAGAAAGTCCGAGACGATCTGCACCTGAAGTCGCTTACTCATGACGTCGTGCCCGTCGAATCATCCTGACCGCCGTCAAGATCCAACATCAGCTGTCGTTCAGCGGCTATCCGCTGGCGCCGCACATCGAGCACGCGCCGCATCACGACTTGCACGGAACCGGCGACGGGAATCGCCAACAACGCACCGATCACGCCGAGTAACGATGCGCCGACAAGCACGCTGACGACGACGATAAACGGCGAGACATCGATGCTCTTGCGCATCACGATGGGCTGGATGATGTGGTTTTCGACGAACTGATAGACCACCGCCACCACCAGCATGATGATGCCAGCTGTCAGCGACGTTGTCAGTGCGACCAACACGGCCACGATCGAGCCAATCGTGGCGCCGACCAGCGGAATGATGTCAAGCAATCCAACGAGCAGTCCGAGTGCCAGCGCGAAGGGAACACCCAAGACCCAGGCCGTGACGCCCGTCAGGGTGCCGGCGATTGTGGCAATAAAGAGCACTCCGGCCGTCCACCGCGCGATCGTCCCGTTGACCTGCTCAAACATTTCCAGCGAACGTTCGGCATGGCCCGGTCGCAGTAGCTCGCTGATTGTGCGTAAAAAACGCGGAATCTCGAGCAGGAGAAAGAGCGTCATAAACAGCACCGTGAGGCTTTTGCCAAACCCGGTCACGACGGCTGTCGCGACCCCCAGTAAACTGCCAGCCTGTTCGGGCAACTTGTTGGAGTACTCCGAGGCTCCGTCGCTGAGTCGCTCAATCACGTCGTAGCGTGCGTCGATCTCGCGAAACGGCCCCCAGCGGCGCAGCTCATCGAGCAGTCCAGGCGCGCGTGTGGCAAACGATCGCGTCTCCTCATAGAGAGGCGTTAGGAGCGCACTGAGGAACGCCAGCAGCACGATGATGACGCCGAGAACGACGATCACGGAGGCTACGCCGCGGCGATTGCCAATCTTACGCTCCAGCAGGGTCACCAACGGATTCAGTGCGAGCGCCAAGAAGGCGGCAATCAGCACCAACTCGCCTATCGCACGCACCTGCCAGAAGACGTAGATCAGCAGCAGAAAGGCAGAAGCCGTCAGTAACACGCGGACGAGCGTGCGTGTCGTGATCGTCATTTCGACGCGGCGCGGTGGTTCTGGAACGTTAAGCACGCCCCGAGTGTACCGTGCGGCGGGGTACGCTCCAACAGCAATGCGCGACCACGACCTGACAGTAGTAACGGGGGGCTCGGCTGGAATCGGCTTGGCACTCGCGCGTCGCCTCAAGCGTCCCGACGGTGAGCTGCTGCTGGTCGCGCGCGGTGCGGAGCGACTGGCCGCTGCGCGCCGCGAACTCCAATGCGAAACGTTGGTGGCAGATCTCGCGACGGAGGCGGGTGTCTCCGTGCTGGCGGCTCGGCTGTCCGAGTCGACTCGTATTCGTTTGTTGATCAACAACGCAGGCGGACCGTTCCGTACACGGCTGCTCGATCATGACCGAGACGAGGCCGCGCGTGCGATTGACCTGCTCTATCTCGCGATGGTGCGCGTCACGGCAGCGGCTTGGCCTGGTCTCGTCGCAGCGCGTGGGTCCATCGTCAACGTCGTCAGCGTTGCGGGTACCGTGGCGACGGGCTCGGCGCCCCACTATGCAGCCGCCAAACATGCTGCGATTGCGTGGTCGCGTGGCCTGCACGTGGAGGCTGCCGCTGTCGGGGTGCACGTCTTGACCGCCAACCCTGGTCCAGTAGCCACCGCAGGATTCCCGCACGATCGTCTGCGGGATCATCGCTGGCTACGGCATGCAGTGATTACCGACGATCGTTGCGCCGATACGATCGTGCGTGCGCTTGAGCGTCGGCGTTCCGAATCGTTTCACCCTGAATGGTGGCGCGTGGCCGGAGTGGCACAGGCGGTTGCGCCTGGCACGATGACGCGCTTGGCGCGGCGCTCGCGCGAACGCTTCAGCTAGCCGCGCGGCGCGAAGCCGATTCGCTCGCGCGCCAGTTCGACCGTGGGGACGGCCAAGGCGCGTGCGTGGTCGGCGCCGATCTTGAGGAGGCGGACTACCTCGCCGGGATCTGACGCCAGCTCGGCGTGGCGTGCCTGCAGCGGCTCGAGGAGTTCGACGACTGCCTCGGCGACATCCTTTTTGAAGTCACCATAGCCCTTTCCGTCGTAGCGCTCCTCAAGGCTGGAGATTGGCACGTCCTCGATCGCGGACAGCATCGAGAGCAGGCCTGTAATCCCGGGCTTGTTCTCGAGGTCCGCGCGCACGACGCCATCGGAGTCGGTGACCGCCGACATCACCTTCGTGCGTAGCTGATCGGGGGAGTCGAGCAAAAGCAACGTGCCCTGCTCCGTGCCACCGGTGGTCGACATCTTCTTGGTTGGCTCTTGCAGGTCGACGATCCGTGCACCCGTTGGCGGGATCTGAGCCTGTGGAACAACAAAGGTATCGCCGTAGCGTCCGTTGAAGCGGATCGCGACGTCACGCATCAGTTCGAGGTGCTGCCGTTGATCCTCGCCCACGGGGACCAAGCCGGCCTGATACAGCAGGACGTCAGCTGCCTGCAACACCGGATAATCGAACAGACCAACGGAGACGGACTCCTGCCCGTCCGACTTGTCTTTGAACTGCGTCATGCGGCGAAGTTCGCCCATCGTCGCGGTGCAGTTCAAATACCACGCCAGTTCCATGTGCTCGGACACGTGGCTCTGAGCAAATAGCGTCGACTTTTCCGGATCAAGACCGGCGGCAAACAACAAGGTCGCCAACGAGAGCGTTGCGTCGCGCAGCACAGCAGGCTCGACGGGAACGGTGATCGAGTGCAGGTCTACGATGCTGTAGAGGCAGTCATGATCGGCCTGCCCAGCAACCCAGTGCCGGATCGCGCCGAGGTAGTTGCCGATGTGCTTATCGCCCGTAGGTTGAATGCCCGAAAAGATGCGCTCCATGGCTGAACCGTACCCGCCGGACTGCGGGGACGCGGCGACGTCTGGTACGGTCGCGGCGTGACCGAGCAGGGCAACGATCCACTAGATCGCATTCGCGAACGTCTTGAGGAGCTCTCGCCGAACGACCAGCGAGTCGCGGAGGCGGTTCTGCGCGACACCACGGGCGTAGCCTTTGGTTCTGCCGATACGCTCGCTATCTCGGCCGGAGTTTCGAAAGCTGCGGTCGTACGCTTTGGGGCCCGGCTCGGGTATGGCGGTTTTGGTGGTCTCCAAGAGGCACTGCAGGCGGGTATCCGCGATCGTCTTGGCAGCGACCGCGGACCAGAGGTTATTGGGTCGGGCACGCTCGTTGACCGCTGGCTGGAGGCCGTCGAGCGCGATCTGCGAACGGTTTCCAAGAACACACCGCCGGCCAGCCTCGACGTCGCCGCAGCCCTGCTCGAGTCCGGTGAGGGGTGGATCCACGTTTTTGGGCAGCGTGCGAGTGCCGCGGTTGCGGAGTACGCGTATTTTCTCTTGAACCCGATGCTTCCGAATGTGGTGCGCGTCGAGGCGGGCGAATCGGCCCTAGCTGACCGGCTGATCGGTGTCGGGCCCGAGGATCGCCTGCTGGCTTTCACGTTCCGTCGCTATGCCAAGGTGACGACAGAGGTAGCATCGTTCTTCCATGAAGCCGGAGCCCCCGTCGTCCTCGTGACTGACTCGACCGCCGCGCCTGCCGCGAAATTCGCAACCGAGACCCTGATCTGTGCCGACGATTCGCCGGCACCATTCCCCACGGCCGTGACCGGCATCTTTCTCGTCGAGTTGTTGGCAGCCACGCTGCTCGAACGCAACCCAGCCAGCATCGGTCGCCGACTCGACGATGCGGAGCGCATCTGGGGACGTTTTGGTACCTACGGTGGCGAGGTCGTGCCCGACGCCGAGTAGTGGGGGTACGTGGGTTGCTCCCCGCGACTGCGTCCCGTCCGGTACGGTTGCCCGGACGCGGGCGTGGCGAAATGGCAGACGCGCCAGGTTTAGGTCCTGGTGGGGGAAACCCCGTGGAGGTTCAAGTCCTCTCGCCCGCATGTCGTTCGGCTAAGTCGGTCGATCGGGTCGGACGCTCGCGCTGATCCTTTAGGATGCCCGTCCCCGCACAGGGTTGATTCGTCGGAGAAAAACACGCATGGAAACTGCCGTAGAGCACCTCGAAGACAACAAGGTCAAAGTCAACGTAGAAATCGACGTACATGACGTCGATCACGCGTTCGAACACGCTCTTGCCGACATGGCTAAGGATGTTCGCGTCCCGGGCTTCCGACCGGGCAAGACCCCAATCGCCGTCGTGCGTCAGCGCGTCGGCGAAGAAGCGCTGGCGGAGGAAGCTCTGCGCTCGCACATCAACGGTTGGTGGAGGCGCGCCTGCAGCGCCGCGGCCATCGATGGCATCGATCAGCCCGAGATCAACTGGCCGAAGATGCCGGTTCCCGGCGAGACGTTCAGTTTCACCGGCATTGTCTCGGTGCCACCAAAGGCCGAGCTGCCAGCCAAGCTCGAATTGCAGGCTGTACGCCCGACGGTCGAGGCGACCGACGAAGTGATCGACGGCGAGATCGAGCGCATTCGCACGGCTGGAGCCACCTTTCAGCCAATCGACGCTGCCGTTGAGACAGGACACCAGGTGCTCGTCGACATGAGCGGAGCGGTCGACGGAAACCTGATCAAAGACGCTCAGGCAACGGATCTGTTGGTTGAGGCCGGAGCGGGACGACTGCTCGACCAGTTGGACTACGCCATCATCGGCATGCGCACCGGCGAGTCGCGCGAGGTCACGATGACGCTGCCCGCGGAGCAGAAGCCGAAGAAGCTCGCTGGCCGCGAGGCAGTCTTTACGATCACTGCCAAGGAAGTCCGCGCTCGCGTGCTGCCCGATCTCGATGACACGTTCGCGAAGGAGATGGCCGGTTTCGACACTCTGGCCGAGCTGCGTGACGACATCAAGACGGCGCGCGAGGAGACGGCGCTGCGTGAGGCTGACGGCCAGTTCCGTCGCAACGTGCTACAGGATCTGGGCGCTCAGGCTATTGTCGAGATCCCGCCGCCGATGGTTGGTCGACGCATTGATGATCGCCTGCAGACGATGGCCCGCTCGCTTGGTCAGCAGGGGATTCAACTCGAGCAGTACATGCAGATGATGGGTCGCGACCTCAATAGTCTTGCGATGGAGTTGATGCCTGAGGCCGAGCGAGAGGTTCGCGAAGAGTTGGCTCTCGATGCCTACGCCGACCAGCAGAAGATCGTCATCGATGATGACAAGCTGCGCGCGTTCATCACCGAGCAGGCGAACGAAGAGAACGAAGCCGAGGAAGTTGTGGACCGAATCATGAATGACAACGCGATGCGTGAGGACGTCCGCAGGGACCTCCAACTGCGGGACGCGCTGGACCATGCGGTTGCTGCTGCCAAGGAAATTTCGCCGGAGCAGGCAGAGGCGCGAGCCAATGCCCGTGAGCCGCAGGTAGCGGAGCCGGCGAAAGCGGAGGAGGGGACGTCGGATGACGAATCCACATCCTCCGAGCAGGAAAACTAGACACCCGTACCGAAAGGTCACATCGTGAGCCCACTGGTCCCCATGGTCGTTGAGCAGACGTCGCGCGGCGAACGCGCCTTCGACATCTACTCGCGCC
>SYIF01000094.1 GCA_005798855.1 Actinomycetota bacterium
CTGCACGATCGAGTAGTGCTGCGGGCGCTGGTGACGGCCAATGTGGGCGACGTCGCGGAAGCCACGCGTCGTGATCATCCCAACCGTCGCACCATCGAATTCGAGTACCGCATTCGTCGCGACCGTTGTGCCATGGAAGACGCCTGTCACATCGCTGGGCGTAATGCCAGAGAGCTCACAGAGTTCGCGGATACCAGCGACCATCGCCTGATCGGGGGCAGCGGGTGTTGATGGCACTTTGTGGACGTGGACGCCGCCGGTCTCGGCGTCAAACAGCATCAGATCGGTAAACGTCCCACCAATGTCCACCCCGATCACACGCGTCATACGTCGCTCTCCTGTTTTCGTACGTAGGCCGCGGTAAGCGCGTCCGGGCAGTTGACAAGTTCTTTCGGCTCAGGCGTCAGAAAGGCCTTCGTCTTCGAGGTATTGAGTCCGTAGGCGTGCAGCCCTTCGATCATCGTGACCGCGCAGGCCACACCATCAAGCACGGGCACACCGAGCGCCTCCTGCATGACCTTGTCAATCGGACCGAGCCCGGCACAGCCGAGCAGAATTGCCTCAGCGCCGTCCTCGTCGATCGCCATGCGGGCGTAGTCGACAATCAATCGCTTCGTGCGTTCGATGTCCTGCTCGATCTCGAGCACGCTCAGGGGTGTGCAGCGGATCGACGCGCACTTGTCCCAGAGGCCTGCGCGATGAACGGCCTCAGCGATAAATGGCTCGACGCGGGGGATGACCGTCACGATCGACCAGCGGTGCGCGACGAGGCAGGCTGTATGCATAGCTGCCTCGGCGATGCCGACGACGGGGACGTTGCTGACCTCGCGACAGGCATAGAGGCCCGGATCGCCGAAGCACGCGATCACGTATCCGTCGTACTGGCCTTGCGTACGCGCCACCGTCTCAAGCGTGTGGTACGCGGCGATCGTCTCGTCGGCGAAACCCTCAATCGAGCGCGGTCCACCCGTGGGACTCGTGCAATCGATCTCGGTGGTGGGGGCAGCGACAGCGCGGGCTGCATGGCCGATCTCATCGGTCATCGCCTGCGTCGTATTGGGGTTGATGACGAGGAGTCGCATCAGAGTCCGAACCTCCTGGCGGCGCTAACGCCACCGTCGAATTGGATCAGCGTGCACTCTTCAAGGCACTCCGCGTCGTGTCCAGGCGGTAAGACGACGGCCTGCCCGCCCTCGACCATCACCTCGCGTCCGTCCGGCCACCAGACACGGAGCCGACCCGAAACGCAGTAGCCGACGTGGGTATCACTGCACGGATCGGGTCCGAAATCGCGGCTGTGGAGCCAGCCCGTCGGGTAGATAGCACGAATGACCGGTGTGTCTCCGACATGCACCACATCTTTGCGCACACCGGCAACCTCGAGCGACTGCTCGGGGTCATCAAACGAGCGTGCGAGAACTGCAATCGGGTCAACCATCGTTACTCGGGCGCAGTCTTCGACATGTCCTTAATGACGGTCACGACCCGTGGAATCAGAGCATCGAGGATGCGCTGGCCCAGCTCGGGTGTGGCGCGGCGTGCGTCGCCCACGACGCCCGATTCGGAGATGTCGCGCAGCATGTCCATCGGCACGGTGACGCCCGGCCCCTTGTGGGCGAGGTTGTACTTGCCGAGCGACGTCCACGTGTGGCCCGCCTCTTTGACGGCCTCGCCGCGATCCCACGCATCGATCGTCGCCTCCTCCATCAACACGCGCTGGCCAACGGCGAGCGCGATCGAGGTCTCGGCCTCCTCCGCGTGGATGCCAGGGCCTTCGACGGTGCCGATGATGTCGCCCGCGAGCTCCCACCACTGCAAGAGAAACACGCGACGCGCGGTCGTCTCGAGGTAGTAGTTGACCGCCACAGACAGGGCCGCGACGTTGCCACCGTGGCCGTTGACGACGATGACGTTACGAAAGCCGTGGTGATGCAGCGATTCGCAGACCTCGTTGAAGACCTGTAGGAACGTAGTGGTCGAGAGGCGCATCGAGCCGGGGTACTGCATGTGGTACCAGGACAGGGTGACGTTGAGGGTTGGCGCGATCAGAACGCGCAACCCAGCCTCCTCGGCTGCCTTGGCCGCACGCTCGGCGATGCCGCGGGCAATGATGCAGTCCGTGTCGAGCGGCATGTGCGGACCGTGTTGTTCGGTCGTGCCGATCGGCAACAGGATCGCGTCGACGCCCTCGGCGATGACGGCCTCGACCTCTTTCCAGGTCATGCGCTCCATGTAGTACTCAGTCATTACGCCACCTCAGCGATCGCGCGGCAGGGTGAGCCGGTGCCACCGACCCACTTGAGCGGGAAGCCGCTAAATTGGAATTCGCCCTTGCCGACGAGCTGCTCAAGGTTGCAGAGCCACTCGTAGTGCACGAGGCCACGATCGCGACAGACGCGGTGCGACGGAAAGCCCTTGGTACCGGCCTTGTCGGTCGAGGGACCCTCGACGCCGTGCACCTTCGACCCGCGGTCAGCCAGCCAGTGGGTGGCAGCGGTCGTCAGGCCCGGGTTCGACGTGCAGGCCGACCTCTCGGGCCAATGGCGATTGTGCAGGCCCGTGTTCATCAGCACGATGTGCTCGCCAATCGTGACACCCGACTTCGCCTCGGCCTCTTCGAGGTCGGCAACGTCGATGTCACCACGGTCGGGAATGTGCGTCAGGTCGAGGCAGACACCCGTGCCGCGAAACCATTCGAGTGGGCAGTTGTCGATCGTCTCGCCGTTCGGACCAAAGTGAATCGGCGCATCGACGTGCGTGCCGACGTGCTCGAGCATCGAGATGTAGTTGACCGCATACGTGAAGGGATCGCCTTCCTCACCGAGCCCGGCCGCCTTGGCCTGCTCGTGATTGACGTACGGCAGGATGATCGGCGATGGGAACAGCGCATGCGCGGGCATACCGTTCTCGATGCCGACGCTAAGATCGATCAACTGGCCCATCGGGGACTCCTTTGTAGGTTTCCGTGGTGGATCAACTTCCTAATGGGGTCAGACCCCATTAGGAAGTTGCCGGACGACTGGGCATGGTCGCCTCCCACGCAAGAGCAGCAGCGAGGACAGTGGTGTCGTCGCGTCCCGAGATCATCAGACCATCGCGCGTCGTGCAGGATGGCCAGCCAAGATGGTTGAAGGCGCGCGTGTAGGGCGTCATCTTGAGGCGCAACTCGAACGTCTCGGGCTCGTCGACCGGCGGCAGGTCGCAGGGGATCGTCGGGTTGATCAGGATGTCGTGGTTGAGCTCAAGCTCGCACTGATGGTGGTACGCCTCAAGGTCGCGCTCGGCCTGCAGATAGTCCTGAGCGCTGATGTTGAGCCCGAGCGTCAACTTGGCCTGCAGGTCCGGCGAAAACTCATCCCAGCGGTCGGCGATCAGGTCGCGGTGGTTGTCCGCAGCCTGGGCGGCAAAGAGCGGGAAGAGTTGGCCGTAGTCCGGCAACACTGCGTCCTCAACGTGAGCACCGAGCGCAGCCATCTTGGCGGCCGCGGGCGTCGGGTGGAGGACTCCAACGCGGAGTCCGGCCAACTGTGGCGTGGGTCGCTCGAGCACACCGAGGACCTCAAGCGCCAGCGCACACTCCTCCATCGAACGGGCCATCGGACCAACGTGGTCCATCGAGCGGATCATTGGATAGCACCCATCGTCGGAGATGAGACCCCACGAGCCCTTGTAGCCCGAGATCTCACAGGCGGCCGACGGAATGCGAATCGAGCCACCGGTATCGGTGCCGAGTGCGATTGCGGCGAGCCCACCAGCCAGTGCGGATGCCGCACCGCCCGAGGAGCCGCCGGCAATTTTGCCAGGGTGCCGCGGGTTTTGGGTAGAGCCGTAATGGGCGTTCTGCGTCGTGACGCCCCAGGCGAACTCGCTCAGGTTCGTCTTGCCGACGATGATTGCGCCGGCGTCGACGAGTCGTTGCACGGCGAGTGCAGTGGACTGGGGGACGCGGGTGCGGAAATGCTCCGAGCCAACCGTGGTGCGAATACCTGCGGTGTCAAAGATGTCCTTGGGAGCAAACGGCACCCCCGCAAGCGGGCCGGTGCGCCGGTGCTCGGGCAGGTTGCGCGCGTCGGCCATAGCCTCGTCGGCGCAGACGGTGATAAATGCGTTGAGGTCGGAACGCTCCTCGATCCGCGCGAGATGGTGGGCGGTGACCTCTTCAGCAGAGACGTCTCCGTCACTGACGGCAGCCGCGATCTCGAAGCAGCTCCAGTCGTGCAGGGGGGCGTCGGGCAACGTGCTCACGCGATGTGCTCCTCGGGGTCAATCGATGGCAGTGGGATCGCCTCTGCCTTGGGGTGATTTACAACGGCGACGCCGATGATCGTAATGCCCATGCCAATCAACGTGATGGCACCGGGAATGTTGCCGCGAAAGATCTCGATCACGCCGGCCACAACAGGCGGTAGGAACGACCACGCCATCACGCGTCCCGAGGGCCAGCGGGCGAGTGCGACGAAGAAGCAGACGTAGGCGATCAACTGCGAACCGATCCCGAGGAACGCGAGCGAGGCCCACAGGCCGGGCTCGCCCCAGAGCGTGGCACCCGGGTCGCCCTGCAGCAGCGTGAAGGGGATGATGAAGGCCGCACCGCAGATAAACTGCGCGGTCGTAAAGCCCCAGAGGTCCGTCTCGACCTTCTTGATGCTCATCCAACGCACGAACACACTCGAGGCGGCATAGCCGATGGCGCCAAGCATGACGGCGACGATGCCGATGATGAACTCGTTGCCCGAGCCGACCTCAATCGGATTTGAGAGCACGATGATGACGACGCCCGCGAAGCCAATCAGCAGTCCAGTGGCGCGCAGGATCGTGATTCGCTCACGGAGCGTGGCACGAGCGATCAGGACCGCAAAGAATGGTGCGGAGTTGAGCAGGACGGCGGCAATTGCAGGACCTGCGTACATCGTGCCGACGCCCAGTCCGGTCAGTGACATCGTGGTCGAGCCGACGCCAACGATCACGGCAAACAGCCAGATCTTTGGCGAGCGCGGGAGCTTGCCGCCAAGGAGTGGCAGCAAGGGCAGCAGGATCAACGTCGCAATCGCCGGGCGGGCCAGCGTAATCACACCAGCCGTCGTGTAGTCGAAGGCGATATCGGTGGCGTTGAACGCTGCGCCCCAGAAGAACATTGTGATGCCGAGCAGGATTGGAACAGGGATCTTGCCGAGAAACGATTGCGTCATGTCCCCTCCTCAGGGTGGCCTCCGAGGAGGGCATCGGAAACCAGTCGAGTCTACTCGCGGGCGCAGGGCAGTGCGTGCGCCCTGCGCTGCGCCCGCGAGTGGATCTCGGATCGTGCGTTAGACGAGCGGGCTGGTGCCCGCCATCCAAATGATCACGCGCTGAAACTCGCCGGCTTCATTGAAGTCGAAGAAGTTGCAGTTGTGCATGTCGTTCTTGGTGCCATCCTTCAGCTCGCCGATGTAGCCCTGCTCCGTCGAGACCTTGCCCTTGTCGACTTCGACGACGACGTTACGCATCTCGTGCCGAATCGAGACGGAGGCTTCGGTGAAGTCGGTGAACATCCGGCGAATCTCGTCCTTGCCGGTGTGCGTGACGTTGGCCGTCTGGATGGTGAGTGTTGCGTCGGCGGCGAAGTGCGCAACGATCGCCTCAACATCCTTGGCATCCACTGCATCGAAGTACGTGTGTGGTGCTTTGTGCAGCGCGTCGTAGTTCCAGGTCATGATCGGCTCCTCTTGTCGATTCCCCCGGGCCGGACTCCGACCCCGTCCGAGCATCCTAGGCGAGAAACCGATGCTCAGGCAAGGATTCCGCGTGTAGTCGCTGGTTCTGGCTTGGCGAGCCGGTCGAAAGTGCGAAGCGATTGTTCGACGTCAGTACGTGCAATGTTGCGAACGATCAGGACGATGCGAGAGGCATGGTCGTCGTCGGGCCAGGCCGCGAGGTGGGTCGGCGGGTGAATGACGTGCTGCACGCCGTGGAGTACCAGTGGCCCCTCAGCACCCGTATCGAGCAGGCCTTTGACGCGCAGGATGTCCTCGCCGTGGCTCTGCAGTAGCATCGCCAGCCAGAGCCCGAACATCGTCCAGTCGAGCGGTTCTTCGAAGCGCAGCGCGAAGGCGTGAACGCCGGCATGGTGATCGTACTCGTCGTGGTCGTGTGCATGGTCGTGGTCGCCTGGATCCGCCTCGACGGCTGCAAGCCACGCCTGCACCTGCTCGGCACGACGATCCTCGGCCAGTACGCCAAGACCAATCAATGCGGCAGCAGAGATCGCGCCATGATCGGCGACGAGCAACTCGGCGACCGGGTTGCGGTCGCGTACCAGCGCCTCGACGAGCGGTTGGTCAGCCCCGGCTAGGTCGGTCTTGGTCAACACGATGCGGTCGGCGACCACGACCTGCTTGACCCACTCGGGCTGGCGCCGCGCTTGCAATGGAGCGTTGATGGCATCGACGGTGGTGACGACACCGTCGGCCATGTAGTGCGCGGCAAGCAGCGGATCCTGCAGCAAGGTCCCCAGCACTGGGACAGGATCGGCAAGCCCGGTCGTCTCGACAATCACCCGTCGAAAGGCGGGGATCTCGCCGCGATACTGACGGACCTGCAGGTCGCGCAACTCGTCGACGAGGTCGGTTCGGATCGTGCAGCAGACACAGCCAGAGTCGAGCATTACGGTCTTCTCGTCGACCTGCCGCAGCAGGTGATGGTCGAGCGGCACTTCGCCGAGTTCGTTGACGAGCACCACGGCGTCGGACAGGAGTGGATCGCGCAGCAGGTGCCCGAGTAGGGTCGTCTTGCCCGAGCCAAGGAACCCCGTAATCAGCGTAAGTGGGATGCGCTCGCTCATAGACGCTCGAGGAGGGTCGAGTCGAGTGGGTCGAGTGCCACTCCGCCACGTAGGCGAGCAACTTCTGCAAAAACGGCGGTGAGGTCGTTACAGAGGATGGCTTGGCCGCTCGGCCCGTGCAGGATGTAGGCGGTTTCTTCCCATTCGTCGACGCTCAACGTGTACGAGCGCAGCACGCGATTGAGCAGCGCGACGCGGCGGTGGCGTTCGCGCAGCACATCGCGGCGCGCACCCACCTGCGTGCGGTCGCCGCCGCCTTCCGACCAGTGCGCTGCTGCGCCGAGGGTTCCACAGAGAGAGCACATACGGATAGTCTGGCGCGCTTTGCCGGTTGGTGAGTTGCCATGCGGCTTGTGCCCGGGTACGTTCTCTTTAGAGCGAGACTTACAGGTAACGGAGGAATCTCATGGCGAAGGAAATTTTGGTCGCATACGGCTGCGACGTCGATGCGGTGGCCGGTCAGATCGGCTCGTACGCGGGCGGCGATTCGCCGTGCGATATCTCGCGCGGCATCTTCGCGGGCGAGGTCGGCACGCGCCGCATGCTGAAGCTGTTCAAGCAGCACGACATCAAGACGACGTGGTTCATCCCAGGGCACTCGATCGAGACGTTCCCCGAGGACATGAAGGCCGTCGCCGACGCCGGTCACGAGGTCGGTATGCACGGCTACACGCATGAGAACCCGATCGCAATGTCTCCCGAGCAGGAGGAGGCAGTGATGATCAAGAGCATCGAGCTGATCGAGCAGCTCTGTGGTCGTCGCCCCACCGGCTACGTCGCGCCGTGGTGGGAGTTCTCTCCGATCACGAACGAGCTTTTGCTCAAGCACGGCATCAAGTACGACCACTCGCTGATGAGCGACGACTTCCATTGCCATCGCGTCCGCGTCGGCGATGCCTGGAAGCTGATCGACTACTCTCAGCCGGCCGAGACGTGGATGACGCCGCTGACGCGTGGTGTCGAGTCGTCGCTGATCGAGATCCCAGCGTCGTGGTACCTCGACGATCTGCC
>SYIF01000095.1 GCA_005798855.1 Actinomycetota bacterium
CACGAGTGCGAGGCGACCGTCGAGCGAGCCGCTCACGCGGGAGTGCTGGGATCGCCCCAGTCGCCCTTGGACGACGTGTAGCCAAGTCCGTCAAGCAGGGCAAGGCGCTCATCTGCGTAGACGCGCACGCGATGATCTCTCGGCAAGTCGACGATTAGATTCTCGACGCGCTGTCGAATCTGGTACGCAAAGTGTGGTGTAGCGGGACCGATCAGGCGGTCCACGTCGCGTTCGGTGGGCTCCATGCGTGAGATTCTCCCATACGATGCGCCCGATGGCATCCGACGCCGCTGTACCAACGTTGCTCGACATGCTCGTCCCGACGTGGACAGACCGCACTGTGCATGGGCTGGACGTGGCGGCATCGCCCGAACGCGTTGCTGCTGCGATCCGCGCGACGTCGCTCAACGATGCCCACGTGGCTCGGCTGCTCGTAGCCGTACGCACCTTTGGCGCCAGCCTTGGCCAGCGCAAGCCGTTCGTCGAGACAGGTGACTTTGAGCCTGGCTTCGTGCGTCTCGGTGAGAGCGAGTACGAGGTCTGCCTCGGCTTTATCGGCCGGCCCTGGCCGGGTGGCGAGCCGGGCGACAGCGTGTACACGGCCGAGGATTTCGTTGCTGCCGAAGCGCTGGATCAGGTCAAGGTCGCCGTCAGTATCCGCTGCGCTGGGGCCGATTACGGAACCCTGCTGATCACCGAGTCGCGGATCGTGGTGGGACCGCTTGCGAAGCGCAACTTCGGGCTCTACTGGCGCTTCGTCAAGCCCGCGTCGAGCCTCGTGCGCTCGTCGCTCCTCCGCGCGATCGCGCGTCAGGCCGAGGGCGGCACGCTGTCGTGACGACGATGGAGGGCGCGCGCACGATCGCCGTCCAGATTGCAGGCTTTGGCGAGGTGGCATAATGCTGATGCTGCTCGCGATCGATTTCGACGGCACGCTCGCGGACAAGGACACGGTCGACTGGTTTTGTGCCCACTACGCACCCACCGTGTTCGAAGAAGTCGACGCGGCGTTTGCCCGCGGCGAGATCACGCTCGACGAGACGCTGGCGCGTCAGGTCGCACCGATCACGGCGACCGAAGACGAGGTTGTGGCCTTTCTGATCGAGACCGTCACGGTTCGTCCAGGTGTGCCCGAGCTGCTCGCCTTCTGCGACCTGCACGACATCGAGGCCGTGATCGTCTCGTCGGGCTTTGACAATCTGATGCACCCGTATCTGCAGGCACACGGCTACGACCTGCCGATCTATGCGCACTCGGTGACGTTTGGTCCCGAGGGCATGCGCGTGCAATTGCGGGGTCGTGCCGAGTGCGACCTCTGTGGGGTGGCCTGCAAGCGCGCGGAGGTGCGTGACATCGCGGCTGGCCGCAGCATCGCCTACGTCGGAGATGGGCCGTCCGATCTGTGCGCGGCGGAGGATGCGGACATTCGCTTCGCCCGTGCCTCGCTCGCCGAGCACCTCGAGCAGGAGGGGTACGCGTACGTGCCGTTCGAGAACTTTCATGACGTGCGGCTCGGGCTCGCTACGGCGCTTGGCGTAGCGCCGTAACGAAGCCGTTAGGCTGAGCGAATGTTGGCGCCGCTTCTCGCACTGAGTGCGTCCGTGATCTGGGGCGTTGCGGATTTTCAGGCGGCCGTGCGCGCCCGTAACGTTGGCCCGCTTGTTGTCGCTGCGGTTGCTCAGATCACGGGTACGGCGCTCCTGATCCTGCCGCTGATTTTCTTCAACGACCCGTTTCCTGGTTGGCAGATCTGGATCCCAGCCGCGATCGCAGGTGTCGCGGGCAGCGCCGGGCACGTCGTGTTCTACGCGGCACTCTCGCGTGGTCCGATGGGCGTGATCGCGCCGATTCTCGCGATGTCGTCGGCAGGTCCCGTCCTGTTCGCCGTTCTGGTGTCGGGCGAGCGGCCGGCGCTACTTCAGGTCGTCGGGTTGGTCTTGGCCGTCGTCGGTGTGGTGCTCGTCAGTCGTCAGGCCTCAGTTGGTGACACGAAGCACGGCAAGTACGGTGCGATTCCACTGGCGCTGTTGGCGATTGCGATCGGTACGGTCATGTACATCGCGCTCGACGCGGCCTCGCAAGAGTCGGGCCTGTGGGGCGTGACAGCGCAGCGGAGCGTCTCGCTACCGATCCTCCTGATTGCCCTCACGGTCGTGACCGTGCGTGGTGTGACGCGGCCCACGTTGTCGACGTTTCGGGCGATCGCCCCGATTGGTCTGATGGACACGGGTGCGCTGCTCCTATTTGCCTACGCCACCTCGGTTGGCGACCTCAGCCTCGCCGTCGTGCTGGCTAGCCTCTATCCGGTCGTGACGGTCATCCTGGCGCGCGTCCGTCTCGGTGAGCACCTGTCGCGCGTCCAGCGGGTCGGCGCAGTCGTGGCCTTCGCAGGCGTCGCTGCGATCGTGGCGGGCTGATTCGGCAGTTCGCGATCAGCGACACGCTCGAGGTTCTGCTCGCTGATTAGATGCTGTGGGTAGAGTTCGGCCGTGGCTACCGACACAACCGCTGACCTACTCGCCGAACTCGACGCACTTGTGGGGCTTGCTCCTGTCAAGGCGGGCGTTCATCGACTCGTGGCGATTCACAAGCTCAACAGTGTGCGGGTGACCGCTGGCAAGCCGATCATTGCGCACGATCTCGACCTGATGTTTACGGGCGATCCGGGCACGGGAGAGGATCAGGTCGCCGCGCTAATTGGCCGGCTTTACGCTGCTCTTGGACTGTTGCCGACGGGACAGGTCGTGGAGGTACGGCGAGGCGACCTTGTTGGTGCGACCGCCGAAGAGACGCAGGCTCGCGTCCTGGCTGCAGTGACCGCCGCCAGTGGTGGCGTGCTCTTTGTCGACGATGCCGAGCAGCTGATTCCCCTCGTGCCGGAGGACCAAGGGATCGTCGCCTTGGCAGCGATCGCAGCAGCAGTCGAAGTGCGTCCGGTGCCCTTCGCCTGCATCGTCTCTGGTCCGACGGATGCGATCGATGCGATCGCAGTGCACTACCCCGCCTTCGTCTTTGCCCACGCAGCTGCTCTCGAGTTTCCGCGCTACACGGCCGACGAGCTCGTCGCGATCTTTGAGCGCGGTGCGGGGGCGTTACAGATCGCCGTACCCAAGCCCGTTGAGGCAGCGCTGCTGGAGCATTTTGTAGCGGTGCACGACCGTGGCGACTTTCGCAGCGCGCGCTACGTGCCGGCGCTGCTGGAAGAAATGTACGCCCGCCTCGCCACGCGCACGATGGCTGACGGCAGGGCCGACGGCAACGAGCATCGCCGGTTTGCCGTTGCGGACGTGCCCGAGCCGGCCTCTGCGATTGCCGCAGACACCGGTATCCGCATCGGCTTCAGCGGTGATCTCGGCGGGCGCTAAGCGCGACCTGAACCGTCGGGATCTTCGTCGAGCATGGCGCTGTGCGTCACCGTCTCCCCGTGCTGCTCGACCGCGCGCTCGATCAGTTCGATGCCCGCGGCCCGCAACCGAGGATGATGTAGGTTGGCAGGATGCAGATCGATGCGGAGGCGAGAAGCACGACGGATTGCCTGGCTTGCGAGGCGGACAGCCGTTGGTGTGACGGCGCGCCGGGTGGCAGTCGAGGCACCGACGCCGAGGCTCGGAACGGTGATCGAACGCGTCGCAGTATTCAGCGAAACGCGTGTCGCCCACCACTGCAGGCCAGAAACGCGCAGCGCCCGACTTGACAGGCGTGGCGCGGCGTAACACGGAGCGATGAAGCCATGATCAAACTCCTAGTGCCAGGGAGTGGTCACGGAGAAGTGTTGGGGGTGTGTCAGACGTCACAGGGCCTCTGGGGTGATCACGCGGTGAAGCCACGCCCGCTTCGGGGGTTGACCGGTGCAGAAACTACGTCGGAGCCATGGTGAAGTCGAAGCGCTTCGTTTCCACCTCGTTACGCACAAAAAGCCTGCAAAATGCGACTTTTTACAAATCAGATGCTGGCGCCGGTCAGGTAGCCATCGTGGATGGCATCCTCCCAGCGACGAGGCGAGCGAGCATCGCCAACTGGGCGGGCATCGATGCCACGCTCGGTCAGTTCGAGACAGAGTGCGTCGTTGGCGATATGGCGACCCGCATGGAGAACGACGGGTGCCTTGAGGGTCCGCTCGACGCCGTCGTAGCGCCCGACGATCGTGACTGCACCGGGGGCGATGCTCTGGACGATTATGTCGGAGAGGATCATCACGCCAGCCTCGTGGAGGCGCTTGAAGACGGGACGCTCGGCGTGGTTTTCGGCGATCTCCTGCAGCGGCGCAATACCGTCGGGGATCAGCGTCACGTGGCGACCCGCGAGCGCGAGTGCCTCGGCCGGGCCACAACCCTTGCGGCTGCCCTCCTCATCGACCAACAGCACGTTGCCGTCGGGGATTGACGTGCCATCGAGCCAATCATCAATTGCGATCGTGTGCTCGGGCGAAGCGGGCAGGGCGCCCGTCGCCACGAGGACGAAGTCTGGTTGGAGCGCCACGATCGTGTCGACGTCGGCTTTGACCCCGAGTTGAACCTCGACGCCGAGTACATCGAGCTCGTTGGCACGCCACTGCCAGAGATCGTTGAGCGAGCCGAGCACGGGCAGAGTCGCGGTGCGGGTGATCTGCCCACCGAGCCCATCGCGAGCCTCGAGCAGCGTCACGCGATGGCCGCGTTCAGCGGCATGGCGGGCGGCCTCGAGCCCGGCAACGCCACCGCCCACGACAACCACGTGTCCAGGGTTGGCCGTCGGTTGCGCCGCGCGCTCTGCCTCCATGCCCGAGGTCGGGTTCTGGGCA
>SYIF01000096.1 GCA_005798855.1 Actinomycetota bacterium
GAATGTCGTAGATGCCCGGGCTGGCCGCTCGTCGAATCTCCTCGATCGTATTGCGATCGAAGATGTACGACTCGCGCAGACCAGGCTGCCAATTCATGCCGTCGCCGGCTTGTCCGTTGTAATCGCTCATGTCAGTCCCTCCGGCCTAGTACTCGCCGGCATGGTCGATGTTGAAGTTGTAGAGACGGCGTGCGGAGCCGTAGCGCTTGAACTCATCGACCTTGGCGTCGGCACCGGCTGCGGTCAGCAGACGTCCGAGCTCCTCGCGATGAAACTCCTTGAGCTCCTTCTCGATGCAGTCCGCGCCGAGCCCTTCGACCGAGCCACGCACGTAGATGTGCGTCTCGTAGATCGAGTCGCCGAGCGAATCGCCAGCATCGCCACAGACAACAAGCGCGCCGGACTGAGCCATAAACGCACTCATGTGACCGATGCTGCCCTTGACGACGATCTCGACACCCTTCATCGAGATGCCACAGCGTGCCGCAGCATCGCCCTCGACGATCACGAGACCGCCACGACCTGTCGCGGCGCAGGCCTGAGAGGCATTGCCGGTGACGTGGATCGAGCCGCTCATGATGTTCTCGCCACAGCCAACGCCCGCGTTGCCGTTGACGCGGACGTGCGCGTGCTTGTTCATGCCCGCCGTGTAGTAGCCCGTGTGCCCCTCGATCTCGATCTCAAAGGGCGCGTCGACACCAACCGCGACAGCGTGTGCGCCATTTGGGTTGACGATACGCCAGCGCAGCGGACCCCCAGCCGCACCGTCGTGCAGCCGCTGATTGAGTTCGCGGAGCGGCGTCGTTGCGAGGTCGACAACCTCAACATCCGTCGCAGTTGTCATCGCACCGCCTCCTTCTCCCACGTGTAGACCGTGGCCGGTGCCGGCTCCCAGGTCTTGGCTTTCTCGGCTCCCGGCAGCGTCGCGATCGAGCGATACTCCGACGACATTGCGACCCACTCATCCGTCTCGGCGAGCACGGCTGGCTTGCACGCAATCGGATCGCGCACAACAGAAAAGCCATCGCGCGTGCCAATCAAGAACGTGTAGAAGCCGTCGAGATCCTCGAACGCGTTGTCCATCATCTCGGTCACGGTGTCGCCCTCGCGCTGACGCCACATCATGTAGCCAGCTGCGACTTCGGTGTCGTTGAGAGTCTGGAAGCGAATCCCCTCACGACGCAACATCCGGCGCAGACCGTTGTGGTTCGACAGCGACCCGTTGTGCACGAGGCAGAGGTCAAGGCCCGTCGAAAATGGGTGCGAGCCGGCGGTCGTAACCTTCGACTCGGTGGCCATCCGCGTGTGGCCGAGCGCATGCGTGCCGTTGAGCGACTTGATGTCGAACGTCTCGATGAAGGCCTCGGGGCGACCGACCTCCTTGTAGATCTCGATCGCCTCACCGGCGCTCATGATTTTGACGTCGGGGTAGCGCTCCTCGATCCATGCCTCGACAGGTGTGGCCTCGGAATGCGCGACGATCACGGCATGGTTGGCGCGGCGCTCGATGCCCTTGCTGGCACCAAACGCTTCCTTGATGCCCTTGCGGAGCGCGTTCCAATCGAAATCAGGGTCGTCGTGCTGCAGCGTCAACTTGGTGTGGCCAGCGGCGACGGGCTCGCGATAGAACGCGACCCCCGCACTGTCCGGACCTCGATCGCTCATCTCAAAGAGCATCGGCGCGAGCAGCGCACCAAGGTTTGCCTCCACCTCGGAGTTCTTGGCAAAGAGTCCAACGATTCCGCACATACGAGCCTCCAGACGTCAGGGCCACCATGCGTCGCGGAACGCATTTACAGCACAGATTCTAATGGTACAGGCACCGAGCCTTTAAGGAAGTGATGGTGTGTGTTGCTCATCTCCGTACCTGTAGACACCGGTATGTCGGGCTACACGCACGACGCCGCGCGAAGTACTCTGTCGCGATGCAATGGGACGCGATCATCGTCGGCGGCGGACACAACGGACTGACCGCAGCCGCCTACCTCAGCCTCGCTGGCCAACGGGTGCTCGTCCTTGAACGCCTCGACGAGACTGGTGGCGCGGCTGTCTCTGAGCGCCCCTTCCGCGGCGTCGACGTACGCCTGTCGCGCTATGCCTACCTCGTCTCGCTGCTGCCGACCGAGATCATCGACGAGCTCGCACTGCCGCTCGAATTGCGATCGCGCGACATCTCGTCGTACACCCCGGCAACCCGCGACGGGCGCGACACGGGCCTCCTCGTCGGCCGTCATGCGCCTACTACTGCCCGCTCATTTCGCTCACTGACCGGCAACGACCAGGCCTGGGGGCAGTGGCAGCAGTTCTACGCCGAATCCAGCGAGATCGCGCGCCGACTTGCGCCGACGCTGCTCGGCACGCTGCCCTCGAAGGCCGATGCTAAGGCGCGCTTCCACGACATCCCCCACGTCTGGGACGCACTCGTCGAAAAACCACTTGGCGACTGGATCGAGCACGCCATCGACGACGATCTGGTGCGCGGCGTCGTACTGACCGACGGCCTGATCGGCACGTTTGCTGGTGCCAACGACAACTCGCTTGCCCAGAACCGCTGCTTTCTTTACCACGTTGTCGGCGACGGCACGGGCGATTGGAAGGTCCCCGTCGGTGGTATGGGCACCGTCTCGGCCGCGCTTCATGCCGTGGCCACTCGCGCAGGTGCCGAGATCCTGACCGGCGCCGACGTGCTCGCAATCCAACCCGGAGTCGACGCCGCCGAGGTGACCTGGCGGGCGGCCGACGGCGAACACACAGCGTCAGCCGTCGTCGTGCTTGCCAACGTCGCACCCACCACGCTCGCGGCGCTGCTCGGCGAGGCAGCCCCCACCCCGGCACCCGAAGGCGCCCAGCTGAAGGTCAACATGGTCGTCAAGCGCCTGCCCAAGTTGAAGAGCGATCGCGATCCTCACGAGGCCTTCGCCGGCACGCTCCACATCGACGAGGGCTACGACCAGCTCCAGACTGCCTTTCGAGAGGCCTCCGCCGGCAAGTTCCCAATGCTGCCGCCGAGCGAGCTGTACTGCCACACGCTGACCGACCCGTCGATCCTTTCACCCGAGCTTCGCCAGCAGGGGTACCACACGCTGACCTTGTTCGGCCTGCATGCCCCCGCCCGCCTCTTCGCCAACGACCCGAAGGCGCACACCGCCGAATACCTCGAGCGAACGCTCGCTGGCTTCGAGGCGCACCTCGCCGAGCCGCTGCTCGATGTCATCGCACTCGACCAGGACGGCCGACCCTGCATCGAGGCCAAGTGTCCGCAGGACCTTGAGGAGTCGCTGGGCCTGCCGGGCGGCAATATCTTCCACCGCGATCTGCAGTGGCCCTGGGCCGAGTCGGAACTCGAGGTTGGCCGTTGGGGCGTCGAGACGCATCACGAACGCATCCTGCTCTGTGGCAGCGGCGCACGACGCGGTGGTGCGGTCAGTGGCATCGCAGGCCGTAGCGCCGCGATGCACGTGCTCGGCCGGCGCTAGCGAAATCGCGCGGGATCGAGCAGTGGGTCGGGTGCAACTGCTGCGCCCGTCACGCAATCGGCCGCGAGCTCGCCCGAGACAGGACCGAGCGTGATGCCGAGCATGCCGTGTCCTGTGGCAATCGTGATGCGCCGATCACGTGGCGACGGGCCGATCAGCGGCATGCTGTCGGCGCTCAATGGGCGTAGGCCCTTCCAAATCGTCGCCGGCTCGGTGCCAAGCAAACCATCGAAGTGGTGTTCGCCCGCTCGACGAATCGCTTTGACACGCCGCACATCGATCAGATCCGGATCGGTCCCGATCTCCATCGTCCCCGCCAGGCGCAGACGACCTGCCAGCGGCGTGCCGACGACGTGCTCGTCCGACAGATAGATCGGGCGCTTGCCCTCCGGGTTCGCACCCGCGTAATCGACGTGGTACCCCTTCGCAGCCGTCAGCGGAATCGCGCTGCCAACGTCGTCTGCAAAATGGCGTGACCAGACACCGGCGGCCAAAACGAGGTGGCTACAG
The DNA here is from genome assembly GCA_005798855.1 of Actinomycetota bacterium. Taxonomy (GTDB): domain Bacteria; phylum Actinomycetota; class Thermoleophilia; order Gaiellales; family F1-60-MAGs149; genus F1-60-MAGs149. The sequence goes on from SYIF01000096.1 coordinate 3,987, forward strand.
GTCATCACACCACGTGTCGTCTCGATGCGCAGATCAACGCCGCTGCGATCGATGCGCATCAGCTCGACGTTCTCGCAAATCTCAGCACCGACAGAACGTGCTCCCGCGGCGACGGCCTGGATAAAACCGAGCGAATCGACGTGCCCATCGTCCGTGCAGAGCGCTCCGACCGTGACGTTACGAACCGACGGTTCGAGCTCGGCGACAGCCGCTGCGTCGAGCTCGATCAATGTCATCCCCCCAGCGCGCTGGTCCGCGACGATCGCGGCCCGGTCTTCGTGCGCGTTTGGCCCGGTCCAGACATTGAGCGTGCCCTCTTCGACCAGGCCCGTCTTGAGTGCGTCGTTCCAGATTCGATGCAGTTCGAGGCTCCGGCGCGCCAGAAAGCGCAGGTGCGCGGTGCCACTGTCGGCTGCGTTCCCTCGCGCCGACGCCGCAGTGAAGCGGGCGATCCAGGCCAGTTCGCTTGGGCGGCCCCGCAATTTGAGCGGTGCCTCGGCATCAAACAGATGGCGCAGGCCTTCGCGCAACGAGACCGGCGACGCCATGCGATCTGCGTGGCTGGGCGCGACCATGCAGGCGGTACCCGACGAGGCGCCAACGCCAATCTGGCCGCGCTCGAGCACAACCGATGAGACGCCACGCAGTCCAAGCGCGTACGCGGTGCTCAGCCCGATTGAACCACCGCCGACAATCACAACGTCAGCAGTGAGCGGCAGCTGTTCCATGCTCATTATGTTACAGACGTATTAGACAACGTCTGCCCGCAAACTAGCCGCGTAGGCGAGAAATCAACCGCCACGCACCCGGCAGCAACGCGCCCGCCAAGTACAGCTTGAGCAGATCGCCCGGCACAAACGGATAGAGGCCATACTCGAGAGTCGTAGCAACGTCGAGACCCTGGTCGACCTTCAGCCAGACGAGTCCGAACGCGTAGATGATGACGGTGCCCGTCAACATCGCGGTCACGGCCGACGAGAAGCGCCGATCCCACTTGCGCTGAGCCAACATGCCAACGACGACGGCTGCCACAACGAAACCGATCAGGTAGCCACCCGTCGCGCCAATCACGACGTCGAGACCGTGCGCGCGATCCGCAAAGACCGGCATGCCAACAATGCCCATCAGCAGATACAGCGCGGCCGTCAAGCCACCGCGAACCGCACCGTACGACGCGCCTATCAACAGCACACCAAACGTCTGCAGCGTGATCGGCACCGGCGTAAACGGAAGTGCGAACGAGATCTGCGCGCACAACGCAAGGAACAACGCGCCTCCGACAACAAGCAGGGTGTCGGCCAGAAGACCGGTGCGCGGAATGGCGGCGAGGCGAAGAGTGGCTGCGTTCATGCCGGGCAGGGTATCAATCTCGCGCACGGGCCGCACGCGCGGTTCGTAGCAATACGCCAAACATGGCGTAGTCGAGTGGTCCCGGATGGGAGACAGCCAGCACGCTACGGTACTCGTCATGCGCCCCGTCTTGATCATTGAACAGGATGCCGAGCTGCCCGGCCACGGACTGCTGGGCGAACGAATCGACCACGCGGGGGTAGAGCGCGTCTCGACCAATGCCTGGAGCCACGACCTCAACACCCTCGACCCCACGGCCTATTCGGCAATCGTGGCGATGGGCGGCAAGCCAAGCGCTTTCGATGTCGAGACCTATCCGTGGCTTCCCGGAGTCGAGAATCTGATGCTGCGAGCAATCGCCGTAGAGACTCCACTGCTTGGAATTTGCCTCGGCGGACAGGTGCTGGCGCGAGCACTCGGTGCCGAGGTGCGCATCGGCGACGTTGGCGAATACGGCTGGTACGAAATCTCGCCGACTCCAGAAGCCGCCAACGATCCCGTCCTCGCAGCGTTGCGGGCACCATCCGGTTCGCTGTCCTGGCATCGAGACGTGTTCGAACTACCTGACGGCGCGACACGCCTCGCGTCTTCCCCCGCAGCACCAAATCAGGCATTCCGCTTTGGGTCATCGGCGTGGGGATTGCAATTCCACCCCGAGGTCGAGCCCGACGTCTTCAACCTCTGGCAGTCGAATCACCCGGGCTCGGCCGAGCTGACGGGGCTCACGCCCGACGTCTTGAAGGCCACCGTCGCCAAGGGGTGCGCCGATTCGCGCACGTGGCGCAGTGAACTCTTTGACCGCTTTCTCGGTGTGGCGCGGGAGGCTGCCTAGTGACCACGCCGCTCTGGACGCTGACCGCTGGTGCAATGGCGCAGAAGATCGCGTCGGGTGAGACCTCGTCGGTCGAGATCGTGCAGAGCTCGCTCGATCGCATCGCCGAGATCAACCCGCAACTCAACTGCTTCTGTTTCGTGTTCGGCGAGCGTGCGCTCGAACAGGCGCAGCGTGCCGACCAGGCCGTCGCCGATGGTAGGCCGCTCGGCCCACTCCACGGCGTGCCAATTGCGATCAAAGATCTGACCGCCACCAAGGGCGACCGCACGACGCTCGGGTCCTACTCTCACGAGCATTGGGTGCCGGACTACGACAGCGTGATCGTTGAGCGCATGCACGCGGCTGGTGCGATCGTGGTCGGCAAGACGACCACGCCCGAGTTCGCCTATTCGAGTTTCACGCGCAGCCCACTCTGGGGCGCAACGCGCAATCCGTGGAATCCCGAGCTCAACCCGGGCGGCTCGTCGGGTGGCTCCGCTGTCGCGGTCGCGACAGGCTGTGTACCGCTCGCCGAGGGCACGGACATGGGCGGCTCGGTGCGGATCCCCGCCAGCTACTGCGGGCTGGTCGGACTCAAGCCCGCGTTTGGGCGCATCCCCCTCGATGTGGTGCCGTCGAGCTGGGACACGATCCACCACTTCGGTCCGCTCGCCCGCACGATCGATGATGCTCGCCTGTTTCTCCTCGCCGCCGCCGGGTACGACGATCGCGACGCGCTGTCCTTGACGGCCACAATCGACTGGACCACGCCGATTACCAGCGACGTTCGTGGGCTTCGACTCGCGATCGACTTGGACCTTGGCGACTACGTCGTCGACAGCCAGGTCGAGCGCGAGGTGCTCACCGCCGCTGCTGCTCTTGCCGATGCCGGCGCGATCGTCGAGGAGGTCGAGCTCGGCTGGACGCGCGAGGTGGCCGACGCCTGGGGCGAGCATTGGAGTGTCTACCTCGCTGCGTGGTTCGGTCACACGCTGCCCGAGTTTGGCGACAAGATGGACCCCACCGTCAAGCGCCTCATCGAACACGGCCTCAAGATGGATGCCGTCACGTTCAAGCGCCTCGAAATTTCGCGCAACGCGGCTTGGACCAAGCTGGCGGCCGTGCACCGCAACTACGACGCGCTGCTCTGCCCGACGATGGCGCAGCTGCCGCTGCCGATCGAGACGGATGAGTACGGCGAGTACCGCACCGAACCCGACGGTCGTTACCACGCCCTCGATATGACGAGCCAGTTCAACTTCACCAGCCCGTGCCCAGCACTCAGCGTCCCCGCCGGCTGGTCCGACGAGGGCCTCCCCATCGGCCTCCAGATCATCACGCGCAAAGATCGCGACGACGTCGCACTCCAGATCGGCTCGACCCTCGAGCGTGTCCGCCCCTGGGCCGACCGCCGCCCCGCGATCTAAATGTCCAGAAGGGGCCAGACCCCATCTGGACATTCGTGGCTAGGCGCCGCCGAGTCCCGGGCCTGGGTCTGGACCCCAGGGATCACGGCCGTCGGCAGGGAGCGGCACGTCGATTGCGGCGAGGTAGCCGGCGATCATGCGGTAGACGCCCGCCAGGACGCTCAACTCGAGCACGCCTTCGACACCGTAGACCTCGGCGATCCGCTCTTGGAGGTCGGCGGGGATGGAGTGGAGCGCGAGTGCTTTGAGGGTGAGTGCCACAACATCCTGTTCGTGTGGCGATAACTCGGTGCTGTTGTACTGCCCGTGGCGCAGCGCCTCGATCGCCGGCTGCGGCAAGCCAGCGTTGCGCGCGGTCGGCTCGTGCTTCGACCAGACGTACGCGCACTTCGTCTCGGTCGCGACAGCCAACGTGGCGGCCTCGCGATAGCGATCTGGAACGGTCGCCGCCGTTCGGTAGAACCGCCCTATTTCGAGCATCATCTCGGCCAACCCACGGTGCAACACGAGCGTCCCGTAGAGCCCGTCGAGTCGCCCCCGCTGCTCCTTCAGATCGGCGTAAAACGCCTCTTGGTCGGCACTGCGGCCACCTCGTTCGCCTAAGCCAGCCATGCGCAGATCGTACAGGCGACATTTTGGGCCCGGGCCCAGAATGTCGCCTGAGCAGCAGTAGCGTCAGGCCCGAGGAAAACGCATCAGGCCACCGCTTGGCGTCAAGACCGCGTCGACAGGACGGTCATGCGCCTCGACAGGGACGCGCAGAACGACCTCGTCGTCGGCGAGGACGGCGATCACGAGGCCGTGCGCGCGCGGCAAGGCACGGTCGTAACAACCCCCACCCTGACCAAGCCGCAGACCAGACTGGTCGACAGCGAGCGCAGGCGCGAGGATCGTGTCGGCCTGAGCGATCGCATCGAGGCCCAGGCGCGGACCCGTCGGCTCGAGCAGACCAAACGCCGCTGGCACCAGAGCGGCCGCGCCGGTGTACTCGGCCCAATCGAGATCCATGTCAAACAACGTGATCGGCAAGAGCACGCGACGACCCGCCGCAACCAATGCGTCAAGCAACGGCAACGTCGGCACCTCACCGCCGGCACCAACAAACGCTGCCAGCGTCTGCCCAGGCACCTGCTCCGCATGGGCTGCAAGCAGCAACGCCCAACCAGCCAAGTCGCTTTCCGATCGGGTAGCTCGTCGCGCTCGAACCTCACCACGAAGTGTCTGCTTGTCGATCACTAGACGTTCGTCTCAGAAACCACTTCGGGCTTCGGCGCCACCTCGGGAGGCGTTTCGCCAGGCTTTGGATACGTGGCCCGAAGCGCGCGCACACTCGGCGTCGCAAGCACCATCACGACATTGACAAGCACGGCGATTGCGCCAAGCCAGATGGCACCAGACGTGGTGAGAAAACCTGTCGTCACTCCAACCATCGCCATACCAACGGGCATCATCGCGACGCTTCCGAGCGTACGGAACGAACCAACGCGCGATCGCATGTCGGCCGGCACCTCGCGGGTAATCGTTGTCTCGAGCAGCGTGCCCGAAATCGAAATCACCGCACCGGCCACAACTGCGCCCACTGCAATCAACGCCACAGCGGGCGTGATTGCCAAGATCACGAGGAACCCAGCAAAAGGAATACAGAGCAGGTATGACAGCACGAGTGGTCGAACCGGACGTAGCTTCATTGCCGTCAGCCCGCCAATCAAGAAGCCAATGCCAAAGCCCGAAATGACGGCCGCCCACGAACTCGCGCCGTTCAACTTTTCGTCAGAAATCGCAGGCCCAATCGCGTAGATCGACGGCATCACAAACAGCGCGTAGAGCACCTCTCCTCCGACAACGACGACCAGCCACGAGCGCGACGAAAACTCGCGCCACCCAGCCGTAAGGTCTGTTCGAAAGTTCCGATTCCGCCACGGCGCTGGCGCCCCACGCGTGCGCATGAACGACAGGCAGATAGCGCTAACCACAAACGTCAACCCGTCGACGGCGATCGCGCCCGCCGGGCCGAGCACCGCAACGGAAATGCCACCAACCGCACCGCCGATTGCGATACCAAGCGCCGGCGTCGTCGAGAGTAGCCCATACGCCTCTTGCAGATTTTCGGCAGAGACGGTCTGCGGAACGATGCCACTCAGAGCTGGCCGAAAGAACGCTTCAGCCGAACCGTAGAGCGCCATCAGCACGATCAACGCCCAGATGCCACCAACATCGAGCAGCAGTGCTGCAGCGACGATAAACATCAAGAGGCCGCGGATGATGTCGCTGGCGAGCATCACCAGCCGCCGCGGCAGACGATCGGCCCAGACACCACCGACCAAGAGCAGGATCGCGTTCGGAATCGCACGCGCCGCAAGCACCGCGCCGACCTGACCCACAGAGCCACCCATAGCGAGGATCGCGAATGGCAACGCGATCATCGAAACCGAATCACCGATAATCGAGGAGGCCTGGCCCGTCAGCAACAGAGCAAAGGAGCGCTCACGGAGACAGGCGGGCATTGTTCGTCCAATGGTGATCGCGCCGGCCACGCCCGCACTATCGCAGGTGCCGTGTCAACGGTTCGACGCTCGTGCGTAATCACTACAGGCCCGCCATGCCAAGGAGGACATGACAAGTGCGCACTTGTCATGTCCTCCTTGCGGCGCGGGTGGGCCTGGAGAGCGGTTGGAGACACCCGCTAGCGATGCCAGCACGTAGGATGCCCGCGTGAGCGAGCACCTCTGGATCCCTGACGCCGAAACGATCGACCAGGCGCAGTCGACGGTGCTCGCACGCCACCTTGGGGTCGAGACGTATGAGGACGTGCTGGCACTCGCGCTCGCTAAGCCCGAGCGGTTTTGGGACGAGACGACACGTTGGCTTGACCTCGGCTGGCAGACGCCGTGGACGACCGTGCTCGATACCTCGGCTGGTCTGCCGTGGGCAACGTGGTTTGGTGGCGGCAGACTCAATCTCGCCTGGTCGTGTGTGGGCCAGCACGCCGAGCGTCGCGGCGCTCACGAGGCGATCGTTGTCGAGCACGAGGACGGCTCGATCGAGACGCGCACGTTTGCCGAATTGTGGGCAGAGGTCGGCCGACTTGGTCTGGCACTCCAGAGCCTCGGCGTCGGTGAGGGCGACCGCGTTGCCGTCGTCTTGCCGATGGGGGTTGAGGCGACAGCCGCGATTTATGCGACCGCGCGCATCGGTGCGATTGCCGTCCCGATCTTCTCGGGCTTCTCTGCCTTCGCGATCGCCACCCGCTTCGAGGATTGCGCGGTTAAGGTCGTAATCGCTCAGGACGAGAGTGCTCGTCGCGGTTGCCCCGTTCCGGTGCGCGCGACCGTCGAGGAGGCGATGGCGATCTCGCCCGTCGCCCACGCAATCATCGTCGGCGGCTCAGGTCACGACCACCACGACTACGCCACCCTGATCGCCAACCACGACGGCGCGGCCTGCGAGACGGTCTGGGCAGACAGCGAGCATCCCGTCTTTATCTGTTACACGTCGGGCACGACCGGCAAGCCCAAAGGCGCTGTCCACGTCCATGGCGGACTGCTCGTCAAGCTCGCGTTGGAGGCTCGTCTCGCTGCGAACCTGCGCCCAGACGATCGCGCGATGTGGTTTACCGACATGGGCTGGATCATGGGCCCGTGGATCACGATCGGCGCGCACGCCTCGGGCGTCACGATGGTCTGTTTTGATGGCGCCCCCGACTGGCCCGATCCCGCTCGGCTCTGGCAACTTGCCGAGCGTCATCGCCTGACCTTTCTCGGCGTCTCGCCAACCCTGATCCGCGCGCTGCAGAGCCACGGCGATGAGTTGCCGCGCTCGGTCGACCTCTCGGCACTGCGCGCCTTCGGTTCGACAGGCGAGCCGTGGAATCCCGAGCCGTACACCTGGCTTTTCCGCGTCGTGGGCGACAGCCGAATCCCAATCGTCAATATCTCTGGCGGCACAGAGATCGGCGCCGTCATTCTCGGCTGCGATGTGACGCTGCCCATGACTGCCTGCTCGCTGGGGCGCCCGATCCCAGGCATGGATGTCGATGTGCTCGACCCTGATGGCAACTCGCTCGTTGATGCGGTCGGCGAGCTCGTCATCAGCCGACCCTGGCCGAGCATGACGCGCGGGCTGTGGAATGCGCCCGAGCGCTACCTCGAGGCGTACTGGAATCGCTACGACGGCCTCTGGACACACGGCGATTGGGCGACGCACGAGCAGGACGGCGAGTGGTTTTTGCATGGCCGCTCGGACGACACGCTCAACATCGCCGGCAAGCGAGTCGGTCCGGCCGAATTCGAGTCGGCGCTCGTCTCCGACCCTGCCATCGCGGAGGCCTGCGCGGTCGGTATCCCGCATCCGATCAAGGGCGAGTCCGTGCATTGCTTTGTCGTGCTGAACGGCTCGGAGGCCTTCGATGACGCGCTCGCGTTGCGTCTCCGCCATACGATCGAGCGCGACCTCGGACCGGCCTTCCGCCCCGAACGCATTCTCGCCGTAACAGAGCTGCCAAAGACGCGCAGCCAGAAGATCGTGCGCCGCGCCGTGCGGGCTGTCCTGCTCGATGAGGATCCTGGCGATCTTTCGACGCTGGAAAACCCGTCGTCGCTGGTCGGGATCCGTGCTGTGAGCCCGATCACGCCACATCCAGACGTTCACCACCACTCCTAATACCCCTCATACCCCTCAAAAAAGTGTTATTTTCTTAGCCTCTCGACTGGAAGGAAACTTCATGCGCCCAACCTGCAGACTGACTGTTTTAGCGCTCTTGCTGACGCTTGGACTACTTCTGACTGCGGGGAGTGCGGCTGCGGTCACGGCAAACACCTCGGGCCAGACGTTCCAAAATAGCACCTGTCTTGATGTCGGAGTAACAAGCCAGTGTGGTGGTTGGGACCAGACCACGCCTGGTCGCTCCGGGCGTCCCTACGTGCGGTACCTCGCAGTTACGACCGGTGGCACGACAACAGTGATCATTGACAACGCGGCAGGCGACGAAAGCCCGCTCGCACTGAATGGCAGCGATGTATACGCCGTCATTAGCCCCACCAATAGCTGTCAGCCTGGGCAGGCCGCCGCGGCTGGCGTTTGCTACGCCGTACCGAATCGCGTCTCGGTCTCGCTTGTCCACGAGACGTCACCGAATAACTGGAGTTACGACTTCACGACATCTTCTTCATCGACACCGAGCGTTACCTCCGATTCCGTGATCGACCTCATCGTCGGTATCCGCAGTACGTACTCCACGCTCCGTTGGTCGTGGGTTAACGGCGTCCCGAACTTCTGGTCGACTACGACTCCAGTCTCGCCGACAGCCGGCGACGCACACGTAAAGTTCACGCCGAAGACGATGCCCGTAATGACATCGGGTGGCTGCTCGCAGATCCCCGTCTCGACCTGCGACATCGCCAGAGCAGACCGTGAGGTACTGCAACCAAACCTGCTCCTCTCGATGGACACCACCCTCGATGCCGGGCTGGCTGGCGTGCTGTTCGGCACCTCGTCGGCATTTATTGGCTCACTCGAGTCGACGCCGATCCAGGCTGGCACTTCCCCCACGCTGACCTACGCCGCCGCTGCACCGCATCTCAACGCCGATGGCACACTGCGCACGGGCAACTTTTACGCGCTCTTGCCCTCAAACATCTTGACGCTGTTTGACACCTCGGTCGCAGCGTTCAACCCCGCGATCCTGGCGGTTGACCGAACGGGAGATGCGGGCACGTTTAGTACGGCGTGGGCCCCATGGACTGCTGCGGCGGGAAATGGTACAGATGGCCAATTCCTGACGATCTCCAATATCTCTTTCTCTGCACCGAAGTTTCGAGTCACGCGCGCATCTGCATTGCCAAGCACCACTCAAAAGGAATCGAAGGCTCCATCGGTGAAGGTCGGTAAGACCGTCTCGTTTGCAGCGATTGCGAGTGGATATAGCCTCAAGACCTCCGGTTCGAAACTGTCGGCAAAGGTTTCGACGCCAAAGATCTGCAAGGTCGTCGGCAAGGCGATCAAGGGCCTCAAGGCCGGCACCTGCAAGGGCACGTTGACGGTGACGCCAAAGACGGGCAAGCCGTCTAAAAAAGGCTTCAGCTTCGCCGTCGTTGGCGGCAAGCGGCTCATGTTTGCGTTGCACCGTCACTAAGACACGACAACCCGCCGCACGATGAGGCAGAGTGAGGGGGTGCAGCGCATCGCCCTCCTCTGCCTCGTGCTGGTTGCCGCCGCGCTGATTGCACCGGTCGCGCAGGCCGATAGCTTCAGCGCCAAGGTCACGCCAATTCCGCGCGAGATGCGCACGACCATGACCGGCGTCTCGTGGCACAAGGGTTGTCCGGTTGGTTTTGGTTCGCTGCGGCTGATCACCTCGACACACCACCTCCCCGCGGGTGGAACAGCGACGGGGCAGCTGATCGTGCATCGCGACGTTGCTTCGGCCGTCAAGCGCATTCTCAAGCGCCTCTGGAACCTCAACTACCCAATCGCGCGCATGGATCCCGTCGACAAGTACGGTGGCGATGATTGGAAGTCGATCGAGGCGAACAACACCTCCGCCTTTAACTGCCGCGCGGCGACTGGGTCGAGCAGCTGGTCGAACCACGCCTACGGCTATGCGATCGACGTCAATCCGATTGAGAATCCGTGGATCGAGAATGACAAGGTCTTCCACAAGGCCTCGTGGCAGTACATCGATCGTACGAAGCGAAAGAGCCCGCTGCAGATCCTGCCGGGCGACAAGGTCGTCAAGGCCTTCGCCGCTGAGGGTTGGGGTTGGGGTGGCGCCTGGTCGGGCAGCACGCTCGATCCGCAGCACTTCAGCATCACTGGGCGCTAGCGCAGTTCTGAAACGCACCCAAAAACAGGCTACGCTGCTCGCTATCGACGAGAGGAATGCACGATGACGCGCACCGGGTTTGTGTGGGATGAGAAGTACGTCTGGTTTGACAGTCGTGGCTATGCCGATTGGCTGCCGCAGGAGGCGTTGTTTCAACCGATGCCTTCGCCGGAGACTCCCGAAGGCAAGCGCCGCTTTAAGAACCTGCTTGATGCGGCGGGCATTACGCCGCAGCTCATCAACGTACCGTCGCGTCTCGCCACAGTCGATGAGATTGCACGCCTGCACGACCGCGACTACATCGCGCGCATTAAGGAATTGAGTGACACGACGGGTGGCGACGCAGGCGAGGAGACGCCGTTTGGTCGCGGTGGCTACGAGATCGCGCTGCTCGCAGCGGGCGGTGCGATGAACGCGGTTGCGGCTGTCCTTGAGGGCCCCGCCGACAATGCGTATGCGCTCGTGCGCCCGCCAGGGCATCACGCCGAGTACGACCTCGGTCGCGGCTATTGCATCTTTGCCAACACAGCGCTTGCCGCCCGCCACGCGCAGCTCGACCATGGCCTCAAGCGCGTTGCGATCGTGGATTGGGATGTCCACCACGGTAACGGCACCGAGCACGCGTTCTATAACGACCCGAGCGTGCTGGCGATCTCGCTGCACCAGGACAACAACTATCCGATCGGTAGCGGCCTCGTCGGCGACATTGGCGATGGCCACGGCATTGGTGCGACCCTCAACATTCCGCTGCCGGCCGGTGGCGGCCGCCAGCCGTACGAGCTCGCGTTTATCGATGTGGTGATCCCCGCGCTCGAGCGCTTCCAGCCCGAGTTGATCCTGATCGCTAGCGGCCTCGATGCGAATCGCTTCGACATTAATGCGCGGATGGATCTGACGGCCGAGGACTACCGCGTCTTCACTCAGCTATTGATGGATGCCGCCGACCGCCTATGCGGTGGTCGGCTCGTGATCATCCACGAGGGCGGCTACTCCGACATGTACACGCCGTACTGCGGCCTGCGTGTTGTAGAGACGCTGAGTGGCCTCGATGGCGGCGTGCCAGACGGCACGCTTGGCGGCGAATCGAGCACGAAGCTCTGGGACCACGAGCGCGCTGCCGTTGCGGCCGCCGCCGCCAACGTGCCGAAGGTACCGACGCCGTGAGCGACGAGCGCCACATCCGCGACCGCAGCCTCTGGCTCGACACGTTCCCGGGCCCGATTAGGCCGCGCCTTGCGCTGCAGGGCGATACGGACTGCGACGTCGCGATTGTCGGCGCAGGCATGACGGGTCTGTGGACTGCGTATGCCCTGCTCGATGCTGATCCGTCGCTGCGGGTGCGCGTGATCGAGCGCGAGGTTGCGGGCTTTGGCGCATCGGGCCGCAATGGTGGTTGGGTTTCGGCTGGCATTGCGGGTGTCGCCGAGGAGTGGGCCAAGCCCAGCGGTGCCGAGGCCGTGCGCCAGGCCGAGCGCGTGACGTGGCGGTCCGTCGATTGGATTGGTGAGCGAGTCGCACAGGAGCAGATCGATTGTGGCTTCGTCAAGGGCGGCATTCTGAGCGTCGCACGGACCGCGGCGCAGGAAGAGCGCGTCCGCGATTACATCGACCATCACCGCCAGTGGGGTTGGGGCGAAGAGGATGTTCGCGCGCTGAGCCCGGCCGAGATCGCCGAGCGTGTCGCGATTGCCGATGCACGGCTCGCGTCTTTCACACCGCACGGCGCGCGCATCAATCCGGCCCGCCTCGTGCGCGGCATCGCCGAGGCTGTGGAGCGTAAGGGCGGCGTGATCTACGAGCAGACGGCCGCGCGCTTTATCGAGCCCGGCCGCGTGGTGACGGAGCACGGCACCGTCCGCGCTGCGCACGTCGTCCGTGCAACCGAGGCCTTCACGGTGCAGTTCAAGCAGCAGTCGCGCACCTACCTGCCGCTCTACTCGCTGATGATCGCCACCGAGCCGCTCCCGCAGGCCGTCTGGGACGAGCTCGGCTGGAATGGCTGCGAGACGATCTCCGACGCCCACCACCTCTTCTTTTATGCGCAGCGCACGACCGACAACCGCATCGCCATCGGCGGGCGTGGCGCGCCGTACGGTCTCGGCTCGCCGGTCGACGAGGCCTATGAGCGCCACGACGGCGTTAAGGCTCGACTGACGAACACGCTCTTCTCGGCCTTTCCCGCCACGCGCGGCGCGGCGATTACCCACCACTGGGGCGGCGCGCTTGGCGTGCCGCGCGACTGGTCGATGAGCGTCACGCACGACCCCGCCACCGGGCTTGCCTTCGCAGGCGGCTACTCCGGACACGGCGTCGCAGCAACGAGCATCTCGGGCCGTACGCTCGCCGATCTGATCCTACGTCGCGATACCGAATTGACCAAGATGCCATGGGTCAACCATCCGGTCCGCAAGTGGGAGCCCGAGCCGCTGCGGTGGATTGCGAGTCGCGCAATCGTCGGCATCATGGGCTCGTCGGATCGCGCCGAGGATGCCGGTGCTGCTCGTACTGCTCGGCGGATGGCGATCATCCGGCCGTTTCTCGGGCACTAGCGCCTAGGGATTTTTGCGCCAGACCAGGACACCGTCGACTGGGGTCTGTGTGTAAACCGCATCGAGTACGGCCTGGATCTTGCCGCTCGGATCGAGTGCGTTGACGGGCTGATAGCCGACCACAACGGTCGGCGGCGTCGGGCCGGTAACGACATCCACGACGTGCTGGCTGGCGCCTGGAATGCGCTCGATGTTGCGGTACCAGAGGAGGCGAGTGGCGGGGATCCGGTCGGCGTACCAGTAGATCGCCGCGTTGGCCCACAGCACCTGGATCCGCTGGTCTGGCGTCGTCAGCTCCCCGATCCGGTTGCCGACGGTGATCGCCGAGATGACGCGCGGATCGTTTGTTGAGCGCGTGCTCGCCAGCTCGGGACTCGACGCGAGATAGATGGGCAAGGCGGCGATCAGTGGAATGCCGGCGGCGGCAGCAACGACGATCAGGCCGCGCTTTGGAGAGGTGTTCTCCCAGAGCCAGACTCCACCGATGCCAGCGAACAATGCAAATGGTGGTAAGAGCTGGACCCAATAGTGCGGGTGATACAGCCCGCCGATCAGGAAGCCAAGCGAGCATGCGCCGAGCCACACGAGCGGTACAAACAGGCAGCGCTCGTGGCGCATGGCGATCAGGCCAAGAACGCCAAGTGCGACCAGAAGCCCCGCGTCGACAAGTATCCATGGGATCGAGTTGACGAAGAGATTGAGACGAAAGCCAATGTCGCCCGAGAACAGCGATTCGGTCTGGGAGCGATAGCCGTAGATCGCGTACCACCAGCCACTGACTCCCGGCGACGAGAAGGCGGCGGCGATAATCGCCAACGCCCACGGGATCGCGATACCGATCGCGAGCAGACCGAGTCGACCCAAGCCGAGCACCCAGTCGCGCTCCCGATAGGCAACTACGAGCACGATGGCCCCGACGACGACAACACCATCGAAGGCCGACTGTTTGATGAGTGGCGCAAAGCCGGCGATGACTCCCGCCACAAGCAGGAGCCAGGCGCGCGACCAGTCGCCCCACCTAAACGCGATCGCGATCGCGACGGCTGAGACGGCACCGCCAAGCAGTTCACCGTTGGCCGTAAAACCCTCGATGTGTGGCGCGGGCCCAATCACGGCCATCAACCAGGCCGTGATGACGGCGGCGCGCGGCCCGCCAAGCGTCCAGGCAATCACGGCGAGGGCGAGCACGAGCGCAATGCCGGCAATCAGCGCCAGCGTGCGGATCGCCCACTCATCGCCGAACATGAGTGCGAGGCGGTAGAGCCCGAGCAGTCCCTGTGGTCGATCGACCCAGGCGACCTCGCCATAGAGGGCAAAGCCGCGTGCCCAGGTGCGCGTCACGGCACCGAATCCAGCCTCGTCGACGTTCAGCGGCACATGTAGAAAGCGCAGCCTCAAAATGCCGTCGGCGACCACTGCTCCGGCGATCCAGAGCCAGGCGCGACGGACCGTCATCGGGCTAGGTGCCGCTCGACGCACCGACGAGCGCGAAAAACTCGGCACGGGTACGCGGGTCGTGCCGCAGCATGCCGCGCACCGACGACGTCGTCGTGCGGCTACCCGGCGCGCGGACGCCACGCACCGTCATGCAGAGATGCTCTGCCTCGAGCACGACACCGACGCCGCGCGGCTCAAGGTGCTGCTCAAGCCAGTTGGCAACCTGCGCCGTCATGCGCTCTTGCACTTGCAGGTCGCGCGAGTACATATCGACGACGCGGGCCAGTTTCGACAATCCGACGATGCGTGGCCCGGGGATGTAGCCGACGTGCGCGACGCCAGTAAACGGCAACAGATGATGCTCACAGAGCGCATGGAAGGGAATGTCGCGAACGACGACGAGCTCGTCGTACTCACCATCGTTCGGAAACGTCGTCGATTCGAACGGCCTGACCGTCAGAAGTTCTTCGTACATCCGCGAGACGCGGCGTGGCGTGTCCTGCAGCGATTCGTCGGTCAGGTCGTAGCCGAGCGCGTGCAACATGTCGGCGGCAGCGGCCTCGACTTTCGCATGGTCGATTGGCCCGCGGGCGCGATTGGGGTTCGGCGTGCTCACGCGCGGAGTGTAGCCGCCGAAAGAATTTGGGTGGGACACAGCACGAATTTTGGATACAACCTGGGAGGAAACGAAGGGCTCGTCGGTGGGCCTTCACCGCCTGGCAAGCACGTTGAGTCGAGCGATTAAAACACCCAGCCGTGACTGAGACTCGCGCAACGCCTGTTGTATTGTGCGTCTGTGACACAGCGCAATGGGCATCCGCGCTGGCGGCAAATTCTGATCGCTGGGGCTGCCGTCGTTGTCCTCCTTGGTGTTGGTGGTTGGCTTGCCTACGCTCGCCTACAGCCCTCTGAGATCGGCGGGAATACGACCGAGGAATACATTGCCTCGACGACCACGGCGGCGACGACGACCACGGCGGCGACGACGACCACGGCGGCGACGACGGCGGCGGCGGCGACCACGATGATCGCTACGCCCTGGCCCACCTACGGGTTTGATGCGGGCCGCACCCATTGGAATCCAAGCCTCCGGCATCGGCCTCCCTACACCCAAACCTGGATTTTTCACGCCCTGAACCTTCTAGAGTTTCCGCCCGTTGTCGCAGACGGTCGCCTCTTTGTTGCAAATCTTCGTGGCCATTTCTTCGCCGTCGATGCGACGACCGGGAAGCGGCTCTGGCACAAGCCAACACGACATTGTTCTGCTGCCTCTCCCGCCATCGCCGACGGCATCGTCTACGCCGCTTTCATGCAGAAGTATCCATGTGCAAAAGGTGATTTCAGTGGCAACGGCTTTGTCGTCGCGTGGGATGCCGCGACGGGTCGACGAGTTTGGTCGGTCGAGACGCCGGTTCTCGAGACCTCCCCACTCGTCGTCGATGGTGCCGTCTACGTCGGAGGCTGGGACGGAACAGTCTTCGCGTTCGACGTCAAGACCGGTGCGCTGCTCTGGAAGACACAAACCGATGCGCAGATCACCTCGTCACCAACCTACGCCGATGCAGAGCAGACAGGTGGCATGCCCGCCATCGTGATCGGCACCAATGGCGGCAGCGTGTACTCGCTCGACGCAAAGACGGGAGTGATCCGCTGGCGCGCACAGAGCATCGATCGGCTCGGCTCTGGCCGCGAGTACTTTTACGCGACAGCAACGGTCGCGTACGGGCGCGTCTTTATTGGCAATACGGATGGCTGGATGTATGCATTCGGCGCCAAAACAGGCAAGTTGTTATGGGCAAAAGCCGCTGGTTCCTATGTCTACACGGCAGCCGTCGCGGCGGAAAATGTCATCTACATCGGTACGTATGACGGATTCATCGTCGCCTACGATGCGGGAACTGGCAGCGAACTTTGGCGGTTCGAAGCGCCGGGCGCCGTCCATGGCGCACCGACGTTGATGGACGGGCTCTTGTACTTCTCGACGTGTGAGGGTTGTGGCCAGAATGGTGTTCGCTCATCGAAATCTGGGCCCTCCGATACGTATGCGCTGGACATTGCGACGCGCACGATTGTCTGGACGTTCCCGGACGGCCAGTACTCGCCTGTTGTCGCTGATAGCGAACGGGTCTACGTCACTGGCAAGGGTACGATCTATGGGCTTCGCCCGACGCCGTAACCGCACGTGCTGTGCGGAAGTCGTTCTTAGACTCCGCGAAAAACCGGATCACACGCGTTGGCGATGCCGGTAGGGTCAAACCCAACCGAGGCGTCAACCAGCAAGCCTACGAGCGAGGCTCATACGGGTCGTGTAGTTCATGGTCGATTCCCTCTGAGACATCTGCGAAGAATGTTTTGTCAAGGGGAGGTCCGACGTCGAACACGCGCATGAACTCCTTGGCTGGTACAAACCGGCGGCGCCCGGCAATGCCAGAGAGATATGCAACGGGGCGCCCATAGACCGTGATTTCGAAGTCCTCGCCTTCCTCCGCACGGCGCAAGACATGCGCCACGTTGTCGCAAAGTTCCTGTCGTGAAATCGTGTTCATGCACTTATCGTAGGAGATTCACTGCGCATCGCGATTCGCGCATTTCAATTTCCTCCTGGCAGGACCCGACGCTTCATGCCACAATCGCCCTAGCGCTCGCGCCGTCCCTAGGCGCGTTCGACGAGAGGATCCCCGTGGCGAGTGACATTGAGTCGAAGTTCCATTTCTCGAGAGAGATGGTCAGCGGCGAGATCTACCGCAAGTACGAGAAGGCGATGCGGAAGCACTGGAAGGTCGAAGACCTCGACTTTACGCAGGATGCGCTCGACTGGCAGCGCATCACGCCTGAGCAGCAGAAGGGCCTGCTTGGCATCACGATCCGTTTTCTCGCGGGCGAGCAGGCCGTCACGGACGAGCTTGTCCCGATGCTGGCTGCCTCGCATGCGCTCCACCGTTTTGATTGGACGATGTTCCTCGCAACGTTCTTGCTCGAAGAGGCCAAGCACGCCGAGTTCTTCATGCGCTGGCACGAGGCTGTCGTCGGCGTGGTCGACCCAAGCGAGGTCGCTCCGCATTTCTTGACGCGCGGCACGACGGTCGACCCGACTGGTCGTTTTGAGGTGCGCGACGTCATGCACGAAGCGCTGCCGAACTATGGCCGCATCTTGCACGAGGCCTCACTCGGCGGGACGGAGAAGGAGATCGAGCGCGCGTTCGTGCAGTTCTCGGCCGCCTACAACGGTTTTGTCGAGGGCGTGCTGACGATGCCTTCCTACGAGATCGTGATCGACACCACGACGCAGTGGGATGCCTTCCCGACCTTGAACCAGGGCTTCAAATTGATCCTGATGGACGAGGGCCGCCACATCACCTTCGGCACGACCGCGTGTCGGATGCTGATCGAGAAGGATCCCGCATACGAGGAGGCCGTCCACGAGGTGTTCGATGCCTATCGCGGCAACATCGTCGGTCTCGTCGAGTATCAGAAGGCCGTGCCGGGACTCGATGTCGGCAAGTACCAGACGATGAAGGTGCGTCACTATCGCAACCGATGTCGCGAAATGGGCGTCCAGCCCGACGACACGTTGATCGAGCAGATCCTCGACCCCAGCATCGACTTCGTTGTCGGTGTCGAGGCCGGCTGATGGCCCGCCAATGGACCTGTGTCGAGGCTGACTGCGACGAGACGATCACCGCACCCGATACCGACACGATCATCGAGCTCGTGCAGGCTCACATCGCCGACATACATGACAGCTTCGAACTCGAGGACATGATCGAAGCCGTCCTCGTTGACGTGCCTGACGTGGGGTAGGCCGGTGGACACCACAAACCGCGGTTTGTGATGTCCCCCAACCACCGGGTCAAACACCACGCTTCGTTTACGCTACCCAACGCGCGGAGAGGTGGCCGAGCGGTTGAAGGCGGCGGTCTCGAAAACCGCCGCGACAACCTATACATAAGCCAAAAAAGGGAAGCGCGCTGCAAAACGCGCTGCAATCTGCCAAGATTGGAAGCAGAAAAGAGCCGGAGTGCGGCGCGAACCGCCCCCGGCATGACCGAGGAGATACCCCCGATGGCATCGGATTCGAAAGGCATTACCGAACGGCACTCCCGCAGTTGCGCCACACGGCATGACAAAAAGCGGTGCGACTGTCGTCCAACCTTTCAGGCGCAAGTGCGCGTAAACGGTCAGAGCCACACCCGCACGTTCGATTCAAAGGCAGCCGCGATCGATTGGCGACGGGATGCGGAGAAGCGCGTCAAATTCGGCCACGCCGTCCCCGAAGACGACACGCTCGGTGACGCGCTGCAGCGCTTCCGCGATGACCTGGAGTCCGGCGCCGCGATGACACGCAGCGGCACGGCGTACAAGCCGGGCGTGGCAAAGGAGTATCGACAGCTCGTCGATCGGTATCTCGTCCCCGCGTTGCGCGGTGATCTTGTTCGGATCCGTACGCGCGAGTTGGAGAGGCAGCACCTTGTCGCGCTGCGAACCGAACTTTCTAGTGAGGATCAGAAAACCGGCGAGAAGTTAAACGGCAGCACAATCCAGAACGCGATGATGCCTCTCCGCGCTGTCGTCCGTCGTGAGATGGAACGCGGCGTGCTGAACGTCGATCCGTTCAACAAGTTGACGATGCCGAGCCGCACTCCGCAGACAACTCGTCGTGCTGCAGAACGGATTGAAGCAGAACAACTTCTTAGCGTTCTCACTGACCCGGATCGCGCGTATCTCGCGGTTGCCTGCTACGGCGGATTGCGAGCCGGTGAGATCAGCGCGCTGCGATGGGAAGACGTCGATCTGCAGAAGGAGAAGGGATCGATCCACGTGCTGCGCTCGTTCGATCAGAAGTCAGGCGAGACAGTGCTGCCGAAGACGGACAAGTCCGTGCGGCTCGTGTGGATGCCGCCCCAACTCATGGAGATCCTTGAGCAGTATCGCGCCGCGACTGCAGTCGAGTTCGGTGCCGAGAGGATCGCGCCGGAGAAGCTCGTCTTCACGTCATCCACTGGCGGCAATCTGCGGAGCGCCGTCGTTGCCAACCGCATGAACAAGGTATGGGCGGCTCACGGGTTGCGGCGGATCATGCTGCATGAAGCGCGCCACACGTACGCGAGCCTTGCAGCCGCCGCGAAGATGCCAATCCAAGTGCTGTCGAAGATGATGGGACACTCGTCCATCAGCGTGACGATGGATCTCTACGCTCACTTGTACGCCGAAGATATGCAGAACGCTGCGGCGCAGTTTGGCGAGTACCTGGCGCAGTCGTGAGGGACCTACGATCGGCGGCTGATAATCCCGGGGTGGGGGTAAATCAGAAAACAGGTGGGATTGAACACCCCGGCGCTGGTATGCGCGCAGCGCCGCGAAACTCGGAGGTTTTTCTGGCGTGACGTGTATGCTCGTCTCATGACAGAGACGGTTGATCCCGGCGACTCGGATGCGATGGTCAGCCTCGGCAAGATTGCCGACGATGCGGGTGACTTGGAGTTAGCCGAGTCGTGGTACCAGAAGTCGGCTGATCTCGGCAACCAATATGCCAAGGACGCGTTGGCGGCACTCAACGCGCCCTAGTGGGTGGTGAGCGTGGCGGTGCGTGCTGTGTCGCGTGATGCCCTGCCCGTTATATCCAGGGGGTGGTCATATTGTCAGAGCACCCGCAAGCTCACCTACCCCGGCCCCGCGCCTTCTCTGCGGAAATGCGCGTTTCCCTTTTTTGCCCTGCGGCGGTGGGATACTGCAGGCATGACAAAGCCCGTCGACACACTCGGCCCCGAGGGTCGTGCCGCCTTCGAGCGCGCCGCCCCGTATGCCGATCCCGAGCTGCACCTCGAGGCGTTGCTCAGGTTCGCGCGAGCTGTCGAGCACGCCGAAAGTGTGCGCGCCGAGTGGCTCGAGCAGGGCCGCCCGCTTCTCTACACCCGCCCGAGCGGCGCGCTAATGCGGCACCCGCTCCTCGAGGTGCTGCGCGATGCCGAGGCCGATGCTGCGAGATGGGGCCGGGCGCTCGGCCTCGAGCCTCGAGCAGCTGCTCCTCGGCGCGGGCCCGGCCGCCCGCCCGGTGCTGCGAGCGCCGCCGATAGGAAGCGCTCCCCCGCGCCGCCCGTGGTGACTCTGAGCAGCCGGTTCTCCGAGCTCGGCGCGTAGCTCGAGGAGATACCCCCATTCGGCCAGCATCGGCCGAGTGCCTCTAGGAACTCTAGAAATCGGCGCGCAGAAAGGGCCCTCAGAGGCGCTCGGAGCTATCGGGCAAGGCCCTCGGGCTGTCTCGAATCCGAACGCCTTAGGGAGCCCGCTAGGCGCTCCTCGAGGTATCTCGGGACACCCCATCGAAACCGGGCGCGCGCGTGAGAAAGGCCACCCCGCGCGGCTAGGAGCCCCCTACTCCCGCAGACGCGGGCTCGGGCCGATGAGCGCAGCTATCTCGCGCTCGAGGCTGCGCGGCGGCCGCTTCTCTCCTCGGTCCGCCGGCGTCAGCCGGAAGCGGTGCGCGCCTGGCGCGACGCCGGCGTGACCCTGATCGGCGGTTGCTGCGGGGTCGGACCGGATGGGGTGGCGGCGATCGGCGCGGCGCTGCGGAGCTGACCCGCGGGCGTTGCGCAGCGGCCCCGGGCAAGGATATAGTCATGAAGTTGGATCGATCCAAGAACGCGAGGAGCCACTGGCCATGTTCCGGCTGACCGAGTACTTCGACCCCTGGTACAACCCCTACTGGACGATCCTGCAGCAGGTCGGTGTGGAGGGCGCGATCTCCAAGCTCGACCGCCGCTTCGACGGGGAGTGGAACAACTCGGGCGACACGCCCTGGTCGTACCCGGTCCTGCACGACATGAAGCGCCGCTACGAGCGCCACGGCCTGGAGCTGCTCGGGATCGAGGACTACCCGCCGATGGATCACATCCGGATGGGCCTCGACGGCCGCGACCAGGAGCTCGAGTGGGTGCTCGAGCTGATCCGCAACATGGGCAGGCTCGAGATCCCGATGCTCTGTTACAACTGGATGGGCGCGATCAACTGGGTGCGCACCGAGATCGATCGGCCGAGCCGCGCCGGCGCCTGGGTCACCGCCTTCCGCCACGCCGACATGGCCGACGAGCCGACCTGGGCGGGCGCGGTCTCCGCCGACCAGATGTGGGCCGCGTGGGAGTGGTTCATGGACCGCGCGGTGCCCGTCGCCGAGCAGGCCGGCGTGCGCCTCGCGCTGCACCCCGACGATCCGCCGATCGGCGAGGTGCGCGGCGTCCACCGCATCTTCAACAGCATCGCCAACTACGACCGGGCGATGGACCACATCGAGAGCGAGGCCAACGCGATCTGCCTCTGCCAGGGCAACTTCGCGCTCTTCCACGACGACATCGCCGGGGCGATCCGCCACTTCGGGTCGAAGGGCCGGATCGCGTTCGCGCACTTCCGCGACGTCGAGGGCACGGCGATGGACTTCGTCGAGACCTTCCACGACCAGGGCAAGACCGACAAGGTCGCCGCCATGCAGGCGTGGATCGACATCGGCTTCGACGGGCCGATCCGCCCCGATCACGTGCCGACCCTACACGGCGAGTCGAACGACGACCCCGCCTACGCCTGGCTGGGCCGGATCCACGCCGCCGGTTACCTGCAGGGGCTGCGTGACGCCGCCGCGCACGCACGCGGCTGAGCCGCACCCCGCCCACCGCCGGTAGGATCGTCCCGTGGCCGTGAACCGCCAGTCGAGCCGTCCGACCCTCCGTGACGTCGCCGACCGCGCCGAGGTCTCGCCGCAGACAGTCTCCAACTACCTGAGTGGACGCCACGCCACCCGGTCGGGGCCGCGGGAGCGGATCGAGCTCGCGGATCGCGAGCTCGACTACCGGCCCAACGCCGCGGCGCGGGCGCTGCGCTCGCGCCGGGCCGACACGGTCGCCCTCGTCCTCGAGGACCCGAACGCCCTCGGCCTGCACGAGTACTTCCACATGGAGTTCCTCAACGGCGCGACCGCGGCCGCCCACGAGGCGGGCAACAACCTGATGGTCACGCTGACCCGCCCCGACGAGACCCTCGCCCGGGCGCTCGAGATCGCCCGCGAGGGCCGCGCCGACGGCCTCGCACTGAGCCTAGGCGACGCCAGCGCCGCGGCGGCGGAGATGCACGAGCTGGCCGCGACCGGCATTCCGATCGTCCTCCTCCAACAGGCGGCGAGCGTGCCCGGCGTCTCCTCGATCACGGCCCAGGACGAGGTCGGCGCGGCGGCGGCCGTCGCGCACCTCGTGGGGCACGGCCATCGCCAGATCGCCTGGCTCTGCGGCCGCGAGTTGTGGCCGGGCCCCGAGCGCCGCTTCGCCGGCGTCCGCGAGGCCGCGCAGGCAGCCGGGATCGACCTCGTCGAGTGGGTCTGCGAGGACTACACCGTGCGCTCGGCCCGCGAGGCCGTCGCGGGCGAGCTCGCCGGCGGCGGACCCGCCCCGACCGCGGTGATCGCCGCCAACGACATGATCGCCCTCGGCGTCGTCCAGCAGCTCCAGGAGCAGGGGCTCGGCGTGCCCGACGACGTGTCCGTGGTCGGCTTCAACGACTTCGACTTCTCGTCGTGGGTGCGGCCAAGCCTGACCACCGTCCGCATCCCCGCCGCGGCGATGGGCCGCCGCGCCGTCGAGGTGCTGCTCGCCGCCGAGGGCGGTGCGGTGCCCGAGGCGCCGGTTTTCCCCGCCGAGCTCGTCGTGCGCGAGAGCAGCGGGCTCGCGCCCGCGGCCTAGAGGTCGATCTCGCCGTAGGGGTAGCAGCGGGCGGTGGTGGCGCCGTCCACGGCGATGCCGGTACCACTGACGTAGGAGGCCTCGTCCGACAGGAGGAAGGCGATCACCGCCGCGACCTCGCCGGCCTCCGCGACGCGGCCCATCGGCGAGATCTCGCCCTCCTTCGCCACGGCCTCCGCACGCGTCATTCCCGCGGGGAGGACCTCGTCGAGCATCGGGGTGTCGATCGTGCCCGGGAGCACCGCGTTGCAGCGGATGCCGTGGGGGCCGTAGTCGACGGCGACGCTGCGTGTGGCCTGGAGCAGCGCGGACTTCGCCGCGCCGTAGACGTAGTAGCCGGGGAAGGTGGCGACGGCCTGGATCGAGGACACGGTGACGATGCTGCCTCCGCCGCCCGCGACCATCCGCCGCGTCGCGACCGCGATGCCGGCCATCGGCCCGCGCAGGAGGACGGCCAGCCCGTCGTCGAGGTGGCGCTCGTCGACCTGGTGGGCGGCGCCCTGCAGGTCGATCGCCGCGTTGTTGACCCAGCCCGTCAGCGGGGCGAGGGCCTCGGCGGCGTTCGCCGCCCGCTCGTGGGTCGACCAGTCGGCGATCGACCCCGCGACGGCGGTGAAGCCGACCGCCTCGGCGGACGCGTCAAGGGCGGCCGCGTCGATGTCGACGCCCACGACCTGCCAGCCGCGCTCGACGAGCAACTCGGCCGTGGCGCGCCCGAGCCCCCGGGCCGCGCCGGTCACCACGCAGGATCGGGTCATGTTCCCTCCTCCGCCCCGGCGAGTCGCTCCGGCAGGCGGCCGGGCACGGGGCTGTCGAATGCGGCCAAGGACCAGCCGCCGAGGCAGGCCACCAGCACGGTGGACAGATCGGGGCCGCCGAAGCAGAGCCCGGTCGGCATCGGCAGGTGCCAGCCGAGCACGTCGTCGGCGATCGTCTCGAGCGTGCCGTCGGGTGCGAGCCGCACGATGCGGTTTGGCTGGTAGCAGCTGATCCAGAGCCCGCCCTCGGCGTCGCGGGCGAGCCCGTCGGGGACGGTGCCCGGGAGCTCGACCAGGGTCTCGCGCTCGCCGCCGTCGCGCGACACGCGGCTCACGCGCGGGCCGTCGGACTCGACGACGATCAGGTCGTCGCCCTCGACCAGCATCGCGTTGCCGAAGTCGAGCGGCCGGGCGAGCGGCACGGGCGCGGTGGTGCCCGACGGGTCGACGGCGACAATGCCGCCGTCGCCGCCGCGGTGGCGGCCCTCGAGGCTCACGTAGAGCGTGCCGTCGGCCGCGAGCGCCGGGTAGTTGGGGGAGGCCAGCTCCGGGCCGTGGGCCTCGATCGCGCCGGACGGGTCGATTCGGTGGATGCGGCCCTGGCGGACGTCGCAGGCGATGACCAAGCTGTCCCGGTCGATGGCCAGACCGAGCAGGAACGCACCGGGTACCCGGCAGACCTCCTCGACCGACCCCTCGAGTCCGATGCGGTAGAGCTGGCCGGCCTCCCCGCCCGCGACAGCGCACTTCCCAACCGGGTCCCAGGCGACGTTCTCGCAGTGGTCTAGGCGTCCGTCGCCCAGCGCCCGCAGCCCCGCCGGCACGCCCGGGTCGCTCATCTGCCGGCCGCCGGCAGGGTCGCCGCCGCGGCGAGCAGCTGCTCCGTGTACGGCTCGCGCGGCCGCCCGAGGACGTCGTCCGTCGGGCCCGCCTCGATGATCCGGCCGCCCGCCAGCACGATCGTGCGGTCCGCGAGCGCGTTGACGACGCCGAGGTCGTGCGTGATGAAGAGCATCGACAGGCCCAGCTCGAGCCGCAGGTCGGCGAGCAGGTCGAGGACCGAGGCCTGCACCGAGACGTCGAGCGCC
>SYIF01000097.1 GCA_005798855.1 Actinomycetota bacterium
ACGCAGCACTCGGTCAACGAGTTGCGGCGCATCGGTATCACTCCCGACATCGTTGTCTGCCGAGCCTCGCATCCAATTACGCGCGACCTCAAGGACAAGATCGCACTGTTCGCCGACCTCGAGCCGAGTCGCATCCTCGCCTGCGAGGACGCCTCGAACATCTACCGCGTCGCACTTGCGCTGCACGATCAGGGCTTTGACGATCTCGTGCTGGAGGGATTTGAGATCGAGGCGCCTGTCGCCGATATGTCCGAGTGGGATGCGCTGGCAGACCGAGTCGACGCCCTAACAGGCGAGGTTCGAATCGCGATCGTTGGCAAGTACATCCAACTCCAAGACGCCTACCTGTCGGTAGTCGAGGCACTCAAGCACGGTGCGATCCATCATGGCGCGGTCCTCCAACTGGTCTGGCTCGATGCCGAAGCCGTGCTGCGCGGCGAGGCGCGCGAGGAGCTTGCCTCGGTGGATGGCGTGTTGATCCCCGGTGGCTTTGGTGGCCGCGGTGTGGAAGGCAAGATCGCTGCGACCCGCTTCGCCCGCGAGCATCAGGTGCCGTTCCTCGGTGTTTGCCTGGGTATGCAGATCGCGGTTGCCGAGTTTGCGCGCGACGTAGCGGGCATGCCCGGAGCGAACTCGACCGAGTTCGACCCCGAGACGCCGGCCCCGATCGTCGACCTGCTGCCAGAACAAAAAGACGTGCGCGACATGGGTGGCACGATGCGGCTCGGCGCCGAGCCGATCACGCTCAAGGCTGGCACGAAAGCCTTTGTGGCCTACGGGGAAGAGACGATCTACGAGCGTCACCGACACCGCTACGAGGTCTCGAACCTCCTGCGCCCTCAGCTGGAGGCGCATGGGCTGATTGTCTCGGGCACGTTTGCCTCAAAGGATCTCGTCGAGATCATCGAGTTGCCAAACCACCCGTGGTTCGTCGCAAGCCAGTTCCACCCCGAGTTCAAGTCGCGCCCAACCCGCCCTGCGCCGCTGTTTCGCGATTTCGTCGGAGCCGCAGTCGCCTACCGCGACTCGACGTCGGCCGAGACGCGTCAGGCGAGCGCCGCTTCGACCACGGTCTAACGCGTGGACACCGCGCTCGAGTTGTTCTTGGCGCTTGCGCGACTCTCGACGCCGCCCGGGGAAGAGCGCGCTGCGATTGACCTCTGTCGTGAGGTGCTTGCCACGATCGGGATCGAGTCGGACGAGGATGACGCCGGCTCGCGGATCGATGGAAATGCAGGCAATCTCTACGCGCGGATCCCAGGCACCGTCGCCGGCACGCCGCTGTTTTTCAATGCCCACGTCGATACCGTGCCGCCATCAGCGCCGATCGACCCCGTCGAGCGCGATGGCTTCATCGTCAATGCCAACGACACCATCCTGGGCGCAGACAACAAGGCCACCGTGGCGGGCATGATCGACGGCATCCGGCGCGTGCTACGCGAGGACATTCCGCACGCGGGTATCGAGCTGTTGATTACGGTCCAGGAAGAGGTTGGGCTTCGTGGCGCCAAGGAGTTTGACACGGATCACCTCGTGGCCCATGTTGGCTTTGTCTACGACGTTGATGGACCCCCAGGGCGGGTCGTGCTGCGGGCGCCAACCCAACTGTCGATGAACATCACGTTTCGCGGCAAGGCGGCCCATGCCGGCATCGCGCCGGAGGCGGGTCGTAACGCGATCCACGCGGCGGCGAAGATGCTCGCCGACCTCGAGATGGGGCGACTTGGCGCCGGAAGTTCTCGCAACGTCGGATTGATCAATGGTGGCAGCCAACGCAATATCGTCCCAGAGACCTGTTCGCTGGAGCTCGAAATGCGGAGCCTTGACGATGCGGAGGTCGTAAAGATTGCGCAGGAGACTGTCGCGGCAGCAAACGCGGCAGCGGCTGCGACGGGCTGCTCGGTCGAGCTGGCTCAGACCCGCGAGTACACGGCCTATGGGTTCGCAGACGCCGCGCCCGTCGTGGTACTGGCGCGCACCGCGCTGGTCGCCGCAGGCTGCCAACCCAGCATGATCGAGACGGGTGGTGGGGCAGATGCACACGTCTTCAACGAGCGCGGATTGCAGTGCCTCAACCTCTCGAGCGGCATGGAGGCGATTCATTCGGCCGACGAGCACATCGCCGTAGCCGACGTCGAGGCGCTCTCGCGCATCACCGTCGAGCTGATTCGCGCCGCAGTCGCCTGACCATCTTGTAGAACGCAGGAGTCCGAACGGGGTGGAGGGCGATACCATCTACTCGTTCCCAGTTCTGATCGTGTCCTGGAGGTGCTTCGTATGCGCGTAGGTGTCGTCAAAGAAATTAAGAAGGACGAGTACCGAGTCGCACTCACGCCCGCTGGCGCGCGCGAGTTCGTGCTCCACGGCCACGACGTTGTCGTCGAGACAACCGCCGGCGATGGCAGCTCGTTTCCCGATGCTGCCTACGTCGCCGCTGGTGCGTCGATTGCTGCCTGCGACGACGTCTGGGGTACGTGCGACATGGTGATGAAGGTCAAGGAGCCGTTGCAGCCCGAGTACGCCAAGATCCGCGACGGGCAGATCCTCTTTACCTACCTACACCTTGCTCCCGATCTCGAGCTGACGAACGCGCTGATCAAGACGGGCGCTACGTGCATTGCCTACGAGACGGTCGAGACTGACGACCACAAGCTGCCGCTGCTCGCTCCGATGAGCGAGGTCGCTGGTCGACTGGCACCGCAGATGGGCGCGCACTCGCTGGAGAAGCCGAAGGGCGGCCGCGGCATCTTGCTGGCGGGCCTGCCGGGCGTTGCTCCAGCCAAGGTGGTCGTGCTTGGCGGCGGCATCGTGGGCTACAACGCTGCCTTGATCGCTGTGGGTATGCAGGCAGACGTCTGGGTGCTGGAGCGCTCGGTCGACCGCATGCGCGAGCTCGAAAACATGATGGACGGTCGCATCACCCTGGAGATCTCGAACCGCCACATGGTCGAAGAGGCCATTGCCGGTGCCGACATGGTGATCGGCGCCGTCCTCGTCGCTGGTGCCCGCGCCCCTCGGCTGATTACGAAAGACATGCTCAGCGGGATGAAGCCGGGTGCTGTGCTCGTCGACGTGGCGATCGACCAGGGTGGCTGCTTCGAAACGTCGAAGCCCACCACGCACTCCGATCCGACCTACGTGGTTGATGGTGTCGTTCATTACTGCGTGGCGAACATGCCAGGCGCTGTGCCGATCACCTCAACGCGTGGCCTGACCAACGTGACGTTGCCGTACGCCGAGCTGCTCGCCAACAAGGGCCTTGACGAGGCAGTGCGTTTTTCGAGGCCGCTAGCACGAGGTGTGAATGTGATGGCCGGCAAGATCACGAACCACCCGGTGGCTGAGAGCCATGGCCTGCCGTACACGCATCTCAGCGACCTGATCGACGGAGTCGACTCGAGCGTCTAGGTCGATCAACGTTGCTTTGGGGTCAGACCCCAAAGCAACGCTGATCACGTTCGCCATCGCCTCGAGCTGGGGGAGGACGTACCATCGCGTCCGCGAACTTCCCCGTTATGAAGGCCTCGCAGATCAGCATCGTTGCTTTGGAGTCTGACCCCAAAGCAACGATTATCGCCGTCCGGCAGGACCCGCGAATCGGTGATTTTCTCGAGGCCTTGCAGCTCGAGCGGGATGCCTCGCCGCACACGATCACGGCCTACCGCACGGACCTCGCCGATCTTCAGGTCTTTTTGACGGCGAACGATTTGGATCTTGATGCGGTGACGGGCGTCGATCTCGAGCCCTATTCCTTGGCCTTGCAGCAACGCGGGCTGGCACCGGCGACCGTGCGCCGTCGCCTGGCAGCAGCGCGCTCGCTGCTGCGCCATCGCACGCGAGAGGGCGCGCGGACGGCTGGGGTGCGCGATGTGCCACTGCCTCGCGCGCCGCAGTCGCCGCCGCACGCTCTGACGAGCGAGCAGACGATCGCGCTGGTCGAGCACCCCGATAGCACGCCGCTCGGCCTCCGCGACCGCGCCGTGCTTGAGCTCCTCTACGGCGCGGGGCTGCGCGTCTCGGAGCTCTGCGGCCTGCGCCCCGGCGACCTCGATGGGGAACTCGGTCTCGTCCGCGTGCTTGGCAAAGGCGGTCGCGAACGAGTCGTGCCGTGTGGCGGCCAGGCCGTGCGTGCTGTCGAGCGCTATCTCGCCCGCAGCCGCACACATCTGGGTTCACGTCAAGACGTCGATGCCTTGATCGTCAACAATCGCGGTGGTCGCATCACGCGCCGTGGCGTCTTTCTAATCGTCCGCCGCCATGCCGAGCCTCTTGGCCTGCCTGACTGGGTGGGACCGCATTCGCTGCGCCACGCCTTCGCGACCCACCTTGTCGAGGGTGGCTGCGATCTCCGCACCGTCCAGGAGTTGCTTGGTCATCAACGCATCGCGACGACGGCGATCTACACGCACGTCGCAGGTACGCATCTGCGCGACACATTCTTGGCTGCGCACCCGCGCGCACGGTCTACGTAGACGACGCCGTCTAGGCTGCAGGCATGCCGGAGCTGC
>SYIF01000098.1 GCA_005798855.1 Actinomycetota bacterium
ATCGACGAACGTCAACGCATCGTACCGCCGAGCGACATCTGCGAGTTCTGCAACCGGTGCGATATCCCCATCCATCGAATACACGCTCTCGAAGGCGACGACCCGCGGGCGCGGCGACTCCTCGGCGCGCAAGAGCGATTCGAGGTGGGCAGCATCGTTGTGGTTGAAGATGCGGACGGTTGCACCGCTGCGACGAATGCCCTCAATCATCGAGTTGTGATTGTTGGCGTCGGAGTAGATCACGCACTCGGGCAGCACGTTGCCGAGCACGGCGAGCGCGGTGAAGTTGGAGACCCAGCCCGACGAGAAGAGCAGCGCGGCCTCCTTGCGATGCCACGACGCGAGCTCGCGCTCGAGCGCCACGTGCATGCTGGTCGTGCCAGAGATGTTGCGTGTGCCACCGCTGCCGGCGCCGTACGCCGCGGCCTCCGTAACCGCCGCGATCACCTCGGGATGGGCGGCCATGCCGAGGTAGTCGTTCGAGCACCAGACGGTGACGTTCTTCGTCGTGCCATCTGCTTCGAGCAGCGTCGCCTTGGCCGTTCCAGCGATGCGCGCGAGCTCCGCAAAGGAGCGGTAGCGACCCTCGGCCTTGAGCCGATCAAGGGCGTCGTCAACGAGACCAGCGTAATCCACGTCTTGCACTCTACCCCGACTTGCTGTAACTGAGTCTGAGTTACCCCGCCGACCAGGTCGCAAGGGCAGCCCAACCATTGGCTTTCGTCGTCGCGAGGTCGTAGAAGCTGAAGCCATTCGCACCGGCATCGCGAGCACCACGCGCAGCGGCGTCGAGTCCAGCCGTCGAGAGCCCTCCGGCCAAGCCAGAGATGACGTGGACTGGCAGCGCCGAGTCACCCGTCACCTCACGGAGTTTCGTGACACAGCCGACGGTCATGTCGTACATCTTCTGGGCACTGAGACGCCGTGGCGGGTAACACATCGGGAGAAATGCATCGGCGCTGATGCGCAGTTCGTCGTACGGAAAGATCGGCCAGTACATGTTGACGGGGGATGGTGTGATCGCACCGATTGCGGCCTTGGGGTAGGTCGCGCGTAGCCAGGCGACGAGTGCAGCCGCGCGCTGGGCCCGCAGACTCGCATTCTTGACGTACGTCGCCTCGATGTCTACCGCGATTCCATCGACTGCTTCGGTGCCACCGATCGCCATCGCGGCGGCGAGCCGTCGCTGGTCGACCTTCGGCTTTTGGAAGCCGGGGAGGTACCACGGCACGACGCGGATCCCGGCCGCGTGCGCTAGCACGACCAGTTGTTTGAGTGGGGCTGGGTTGACGACGTCGACCTTGCTCTTGGCATTCGCCGTCTCGACGTAGATGACCGAGACGCCCTGTTGCTGCGCAATTGCCACGACCTTGTCGGGCGTCTTCTCGTAGGCATCCCAGATGTCGATCCAAACGCCAGTGCCCGAGAATACGGCGCCGCGAGCCGGTTCGGCACTCGCGACGGGCGCGAACAGCCCGGTCGTGAGGGTGGCGAGACAGAGTAGGAGGAAGATGCAACGCATTTCCGCATCCTACGGGTCGTTCGGGATGACTAGGCGCCGAGGTGGTCGGCGAGCGAACGAGCAGCCGCAGTCGCGACGGCCTGCGGGTCGACCGGTTTTGCCGTCTCTGCCGCGTAGGCCAGCAGCGCCTTGCGCGCGCGATGCGAGTGGTGCAAGAGCAACCGTGCCAGCTCGTCGCTGTCTTCGGCGGCGAGCGCCTCGATCATCTGGTGGTGCTCGGCTTGGGCCTCGCTCTGCTCTTGCAGCACGGTAACGGCAACCCGCGAGTACGGCTCGATCATCGTCAGCACGCGCCCGGTCGCATCGCCAACGTGCGGCATCTCGGCAAGACGGTGGAGCTCTTGGTGGAAGCTGAAGTTGCGGTCGGACCAGGCGGTCGCGTCGAGATCGTCCATCGCTACGACGAGTTCGCGCAGTGCGGCCACGTCTGCTGGCGTGGCCGTTCGCACGATCGCTGGGGCCATGTGGGATTCGAGCAGTGCGCGCAACGTCCAGAGTTCGTCGACCTCTTCGGGGGCGAGTGCGGTGACGCGCGCACCGCCATCTTCGCCAAACGTGACGAGTCCTTCGGCTGCGAGCGCATGCAAGGCCTCGCGCACGGGGATTCGACTGACACCCATCGCCTCGGCGATCGAGGCTTGGATCAGCGGCTGTCCTGGGGCGAGCATGCCCTGGCGAATGCTCTCTCGGAGCACCTCAGCAATCGCAGGACGCTGCACCGCACGACCGCTCTCGATGCTGGCTTCCATGGTTCGTGATCGAACCCGTTGGCTGGTTTCATTCCCCATTTGCATTTAAGTGTATACACTGTATTCTCCAACCGCAAGAGCTGGTTCAACCACAGCAAAACGCAGGGGAGCATTCACGTGAAGCGCATTGGTGTCGACGTAGGTGGCACATTCACCGATCTGATCCTCGTTGACGAGGAAGCCAGCAAGATCACTGTCGATAAGGTTCCGTCGACGCCAGACGATCCTGCTCGCGGCGTGGTCGAAGGCATTACGCGCCTCTGCGCCGAGGTCGGCATGATCACGACCGAGGGCTTTCGCGATCGCTATGAACACGGCGAGGCGACGCACGCACCCATCCCTAGCTTCGGGCTGCGACGTTCAATCCCCGTAGGCTAACATCTGTTAGCCTACGGGGATACAAAACCGGGTAAGGGGTTGATGTGGCAGAGAAGCTGCTGCACACGGACATCACAGCGGCGACATTTCGCGACGACGCAGTTTCCGCGGAACTCCCCGAACGCGCGCGGATCGTCGTGGTCGGCGGCGGCGTGGTCGGCACAAGCATCGCCCTCCACCTCGCCGAGGCGGGCGAGCACGACGTCGTCTTGCTCGAGCGGCACCGCATCGCCAGCGGCACGAGTTGGCACGCCGCCGGGCTTGTCGTCCGTGCCCGCGGCACGCACGCACTGACGACGATCTCCGACCGCAGTGTAGGTATCTATGCGGGTCTGGAGGAGCGCACCGGCGTGGAGGTGGGCTTCAACCGCTGCGGGTCACTCACGCTCGCGACCACGCCTGGTCGCTGGGACGAGCTGCGCTACGGCGCCGGTGTCGCGCGCCACCACGGGCTCGACGTCGAGGAGGTCGGTCCCAGTGCGGTCGAGCAGTTGTGGCCGATCGCACAGGCCGAAGGTGTGGTGGGAGCGCTGCACCAACCGGGTGACGGACACCTCAACCCCGGCATGGCAGTGCTCGCTCTGGCCAAGGCTGCCCACGCTGCGGGCGTCCGCGTGCACGAAGGCGCCGCCGTGTTGGAGGTCGAACGCGACGCGCGGGGTGTCACGGGGGTGCGGACGGACCGCGGCACGGTCGCCTGTGAGCA
Organism: Actinomycetota bacterium; assembly: GCA_005798855.1. Taxonomy (GTDB): domain Bacteria; phylum Actinomycetota; class Thermoleophilia; order Gaiellales; family F1-60-MAGs149; genus F1-60-MAGs149. The sequence continues at coordinate 3,356 of SYIF01000098.1, forward strand.
CGTCGTCCTCGCCTGCGGCCTCTGGACCCGAGACCTCGCATGGGCGGCCGGAGCCGCCGTGCCCCTCTACGCCGCGGAGCACGTGCATGTCTCCACCGGCGACATCGACGGCGTCGTGTCCACCCTGCCAGTGCTACGCGAACCGGACAGCTACTTCTACGCGCGACACAACGCGGGTGGTCTGATGATCGGCGCATTCGAGCCCAACGGAATCCCGCGCAGCACCGACTCGATCGGGCCAAATTTCGCGTTCGGCGAGTTTCCACCCGACTGGGATCACTTCGCTCCGGTCCGAACCAACGCAGAGCGGCGCATCCCCGCCCTGTCATCGGCGACTTGGGAGCGGTTTCTCAACGGCCCCGAGTCATTCACCCCCGACGCGAACTTCTGCCTCGGCGAGACCAACGAGGTCGACCGCCTCTGGGTGGCGGCGGGCTTCAACTCGCAGGGCATCATTTTCGGCCCGGGCGCCGGTGCGGCACTCGCCGCGTGGATCACGAGTGGCGTGCCTCAGGACGACGTCAGCGAAGTTGACGTTCGTCGCTTTGCGCGCGAGCAGTCCAATCGTCGCTATCTCCACGCCCGCACCTTCGAGGGGCTCGGCCGGCTCTACGCAATGCACTGGCCGGGTCTCGAGGCACACACGGCGCGAGACGTCCGGCGCGGTGTCCTCTACGGTCGCCTTCGCGACGCACGCGCCTGCTTCGGCGAGGCGAACGGCTGGGAGCGGCCCATGTGGTTCGCGCCACCCGGCGTCGAACCCGTCACCCAATACAGCTACCAGCGTCCGAACTGGTTCCCGTGCGCCGCTGAGGAGCATATGGCGGCGCGAGAATCGGCCGCGCTATTTGATCTCTCCTCGTTCGCCAAGATCGACGTCGCGGGACCGGACGCCCTCGCTGTCGTGCAGTCGCTGTGCACGCGTAACTGCGACGTCACCGTCGGCCGGGTGACATACACGCTGATGCTGAACGAGCGAGGCGGTATCGAACTCGACGGCACCGTCGTGCGGCTGGCCGAGGATCGCTACCGCATCATCACTCCGACCGTCGCACACGCGAAGACACTCGGCATGCTACGGCGGGAGACGGCCGGGCGGGCAGCAGCGGTGTTCGACGCGACTTCGGGCCACGCAACCCTGGCGCTGATGGGACCAGCCAGCCGGGCGATTCTTCAGTCAATCACGCCGGACAACATCTCCGGTGCAGCGTTTCCCTTCGGCACGGCGCAGGAGTTGGAGCTCGGCACGGGGTACGCGCTCGCACTGCGCGTCAGCTTCGTCGGCGAACTCGGCTTCGAGCTGTACCCGACGACAGATCAGGCCCCGGCACTCTTCGATGCCTTGGTCGCGGCCGGGGAGGACCGCGGACTGCGACTAGCCGGGTATCACGCGCTGAACTCGCTCCGCTGCGAGAAGGGCTTCCGTCACCTCTGGCACGACATCGGCGTGGCCGACGATCCGTACCAGGCGTCCATGGAATGGCTGCTGTCGGCCGACACGGGGTTCCGAGGCAAGGACGCCCTCAGCACCGCACACGCACACGTACCTGAGCGCCGGCTGCGGCTGATTCGCCTCGACGATCCCGACCCGCTGTTGCTCCATGGCGAAACTGTCTTCCGCGACCGCCATGCGGTCGGCTTCGTGACCAGCGGCGGCTACGGCCACGCGATCGGCGCGGCCTGCGGGCTGGCAATGCTCGCCGCCGACGCACCCTCCGATAGCGAGTACACCGTCGACGTTGGCGGCACCCTCGTGCCCGCCACCGTTGCCGACGAGCCCTGGCACGACCCCACAGCACAGCGCATGCGCGCCTAGCCTCAACAAGGAGACTCACGATGAGCACAACACCCTACGAGGCGCCGACGTGGCGCCTGACCCCGGAACGCACCGCTCTGGTCGTCATCGACCCCCAGAACGATTTTCTGCACGCTGACGGCTGGTACGCGAAGAGCGGCGTCGACGTCTCGCATATGCAGCGCTCGATCGAGCCGACCCGCCAGCTCGTCGAGGCATGCCACGCAGCGGACGTCCCCGTGATTTGGACGCGCCACGGCTCCCGTGATCATCGCGACGCCGGGACGTTCCTCCAACTCCGACCGTTTCTGCGAGAAGGCGGGCTACGCATCGGCACCTGGGGCTACGAGATTCTCGACGGTCTGGGCGTCGAAGAGCGGGACTGGATCGTCGAGAAACAGCGCCTCAGCGCGTTCTTCCAAACGAACCTCGAGATAATTCTCCGTGGCCTGAACATCGACACGGTGCTGATCTGCGGCGTGCTGACCAACCAGTGCGTCGCCGCGACGTCGAAGGACGCGACGTTCCGAGACTTTCGGCCGATCGTGGTCGAAGAGGCAACCGGAACCACGTTCCCCCATCTCCACGAGCCGGCCATCGAAATGATGCGCGTCGGGTGGGCCGAAGTGTCGGAGATCGACGACATCCTCGGGCAGCTCGCGGCACTGCGGCCCGGAGCGATCACGTGATCCTCGGAGCACAATTCCTCCCCGAGCGCTGCGACGAGTATCTGGCGTCCGTCCGCGCAGCCGACGAGGCCGGTTACGCCCGCGCCTGGCTGGTCGACGGCCAAATGCTTTGGCAGGACATCTACGTGTACATGACGCTGGGCCTCGAGCAGACTTCCCACATGGCGTTCGGCGCTGCAGTGACTAATCCGACGACACGTCACTTCACGGTGACGGCGAGCGCCACCGCCACGCTGGAGGAACGGTACCCGGGTCGCATGCTGCTCGGACTGGGACGGGGCGACAACGCGGTCCGGACGATCGGCCTCAAGCCGGTCCCCACCAAGACCCTTTACGCGACAGTTCCTCGGATCGCCTCGCTGATGCGCGGCGAGGAGGTCGACTTCGACGGGGCACCGATCCGAATCCGCTGGGCGGACCAGAAGGTACCGATCATGCTCGCGGCGACGGGACCGAAAAACCTGCGCACGGCGGGCGCCTTGGCAGACATCGTGATGATCTACGTCGGCGTGCATCCCGACGCGGTCGCCTGGGGTATCGAGCAGGTGCGTATCGGAGCGGCGGAGGCCGGACGGGATCCCGACGCCGTCGAAATCTCGCTACTGACGGCAATGTGGGTCGGCGAGGATCAGGAGGAGGCCTGGCGCGAGTGCCGGTGGGCGCCGGCCGCCTGTGCGAATCACATTGCAGATGTGATCGCGCGCAACGCTGAGCACGGCATGCCTACATGCATGAGTCGCATCGTCGAGGCACGCGACGCCTACGACTACTACGCCGGCCACTTGGACTCACATGCCGACCACACCCAATACCTGACCGGAGAATTGGTCGATGACTTCGCCCTAGCGGGCACTCCAGAGAAAATCCGATCACGCCTCGAAGAACTGGCTTCCCTCGGCGTGCACGAGGTCTCGTGCGCATATCTCAACGGACAGATCGATCAGATCAACCGCGTCGGGCGAGACATCATCTCGCGGCTTCCCTCGTAGGTATGGAAGGTACGCCGAGCACCGCGGCTCGCATCCTCGCGACAGCGGCCGAGCAGTTCTATGAGCGCGGCTACCACGCGACCAACATGCGCGAGATTGCGGCGTCGGTCGGCATTCGGGCGCCGAGCCTCTACAAGCATTTCTCGGCAAAAGAAGATCTGCTCTTCAAAATCACTCACGGCACCATGCTCGAGTTGCTCGAGCGTGGCCAGAGCGCCATCGCAGAAGCCAGTGATGCCGACAGGCGTCTCCGCCGGCTGATCGAGCAGCACGTCGTATTTCACTGTGAACGTCGATTCGAGGCAAAAGTCGCCGACGAGCAGCTCCACGCGCTCGGCGATGAGCATCGCGCGACCGTGATCGAGGTCCGCGACGCCTACGAGTTGCTGTTCCGCTCGGCCGTCGAGGACGGTGCTGCGGATGGCTGGAGTGTCACGGATCCGGCGCTCGTCACCTTTGCGATCACCACTATGGCCTCGTCGGTGACCGACTGGTACAGCGAAAACGGACGGCTGTCCCCAGACGATATCGCCGTGGCGTACGCGGACTTCGCGCTGCGCGGGGTCGGTCGATGACTCGTCGGTTAGGTGCCGAGATGGTCAGCCAGCGCACGGGCCGCTACCGCCGCTGCATTTGCCGGCCCAAGGTCGACCTCCTCGGACTCGAACGCGATCACGCGCGCGCCGCCATCCTCCCCAAAGGTGACGAGTCCTTCGGCGGCGAGGGCGTAGAGCGCCTCGTGTACCGGAGTGCGACTCACGCCCATCGCGTTGGCGATGGGCGACTAAATCAGCGGCTAGCCGGGTATCAGCAACCCCGTCGGATCGCCTCGCGCATTCCATCCACGATGGATGGTTTGGCCGTGGTTCGACTCGTGTCATTGCGGGTTCCCAAGTCTGCTAATCGTTACCCAGGCGACCCGAAATGACTAGCTTGAGTTTTATTGTATACACTGTATGCCACAGCAGCGGCGTATGGCCCACGAATGTCGCGTCGTACGCGGCAAAGCACGGAGGAAATCATTCATGAAGCGCATTGGAGTCGACGTAGGTGGCACATTCACCGATCTGATCCTCGTTGACGAGGAAGCCAGCAAGATCACTGTCGATAAGGTTCCGTCGACGCCAGACGATCCTGCTCGCGGCGTGGTCGAGGGCATCACGCGCCTCTGTACCAAGGCCGGCGTCGAGTTGTCTGAGGTCGACAACCTGTTGCACGGCACCACCGTCGCGACCAACATCGCGCTGACCCACACGGGCGCCGAGGTCGGCATGATCACGACCGAGGGCTTGCGCGATCTCCTGCACATCGCGCGACACAAAAAGCCGCTGAACTTTTCGCTGCAGCAAGACCTCCCCTGGCAGACGCGACCGCTGATCAAGCGCCGCCACCGCCGCGTCGTGTCCGAACGCGTCACCGCGCCACACGGCGAAATCGTCACGCCGCTCGACGAAGACGCCGTCCGTCGTGAGGTGCTCCTGCTCAAGAGCGCTGGCGTTGAGGCGATTGCGGTGTGTCTCCTGCACTCGTACCTCAACGACACGCACGAGCAGCGCATCGGCGAGATCATCCGCGAGGAATACCCCGAGGCGTTCCTCTCGATCTCCAGCGAGGTGATCCCGCTCTACCGCGAGTATGAGCGCTTCTCGACGGTCGCCCTCAATGCCTTCGTCGGTCCGAAGGTCTCGACGTACATCAAGCGTTTCGCCACAGCCATGCAGGAGGCTGGCTTCAAACACGGCGTTCAGCTGATGCAGTCCTCTGGCGGCATGGCGACCGTCGAATCGGCTTCGCGCCGCCCCGTCAACCTGTTGATGTCCGGCCCCGTCGCCGGTCTGATCGGCGGCATCTGGGCCGGCAAGATGGCCGGCTACGACTCCGTCATTACCCTCGATATCGGTGGCACCTCGGCCGACGTCGGTGTGGCTGCTGGCGGCCAGATGCGGATGCGCCACCTGCTCGACACGAAGGTCGGCGACTACCAGG
>SYIF01000009.1 GCA_005798855.1 Actinomycetota bacterium
CGTCCAAATCACAACGGCCTCTTCGGGAGCGTCGACGAACGGGAAGCGGACGTGCAGCGTTGGGTGCGTTCGGTCCTGATACGAATCGATCAGTTCATGCTGCGAGAGCGACGTTCCGCAGCGTGGGCACCAGACCATCGGCCGGTTGCCGCGATACAGCATCTCGCGCTCGTGACAGACCTTCAGGAAGTGCCAGATGTAGGCGATGTTGGGGTCGGTCATCGTGTAATACGAGCGGTCCCAATCCATCCACTGTCCGAGCCGTTGCGACTGTCGCGCCTGGATCGCAGAGTATTCGGCAACGCGATCGCGGCAGGCACGAGCGAAACGATCGAGACCGTACTCCTCGATCTCTTGCTTCGAGTTGAGCCCAAGCGACTTCTCGACTTCTACCTCAACCCACAGCCCCTGACAGTCGAAACCGTTCTGGTAGCGCAGCTCGTGGCCGCGCATCGCCCGGTGACGCTGCATCAGATCTTTGAGCGAACGTCCCCACGCGTGATGCACGCCCATCGGATTGTTCGCGGTGATCGGACCGTCGATGAACGAATACGGCGTGCCACCAGCGTTCTGGGTTCGCAACTGGTCGAACGTCGATTCGGCCTCCCACAATGCGAGCACGCGGTGTTCTAGCGCGATGTGGTCGGGCGTTGCTGTGACGGCGTCGTAGGAGCTCAAGGTGTTACGAAAGGTCGACGATCTCGAACTCTACCGGCGAAGGCCCTCTAAGCCTCCGCACCACCGGGACCGCGACCGTAGCGTCGGGCCTGCTCATCGCACCAAAACTCAAATGCAGCATGGCGCGCGAGGTAACGCTCGATCGAGGCGAGACCGCCCTCAACCCAGACGCCCTCGTCCCACTGTTCGAGTCCGGTCAGGGAGGGCTCGTCGCCCCAGTCATCATCGTCAAAAGCCATTGCGAACGCGAAATTCGCGCAACCACCACCGAGTCCTCCCCCCGTCTTAGGTGCAAAGCAAACCGAGTGCTTCGCCCATACCTCTAAACGCGAGCAGTTCACGTCCTGGCAGATCGTCGAATGCGAACCAGCACAGTTCGGCAACGTCGTCCGCTGGCTCCGGTTCGCCCGCCGAGATGAGCGCGATGAAAACGGCGTTGAGCGTGAAGTCACCGTCGTCGCCGTACGTGTCAATCAGGTGTCCCAAGAACCGATCAACATGGATCATGCAGCCTGTCTCCTCGGCGAGCTCTCGTACCGCACAGTCCTCGGGCGTCTCGTCCGGGTTACAGAAGCCGCCCGGCAGATCCCACTGACCCAGCATCGGCTCGCGTGCGCGCTTGCCAAGCAGCACGTTGCCCATCAAGTCCAAGACAATCACGGCAGCAAACGGCTTGGCGTCGTGGTACGTCGGCGCTCCACAGGCGACACAATCTTGTCGACTGCCGTGCAGCGATGCCAACGGACCTCCACAGAAACCGCAGTACGAACGCAGGCGCATGCCGCCAGTCTGGCGCCCTGGGAGGACATGACAAGTGCGCACTTGTCATGTCCGCCATGCGTCACCGACTCTGAGTTGATTGCGCGTCGCGGGGGAAGCCCTGTCCGTTAGGCGACAAGCGCCGCGCAGATGTCGGGCCAGCCACCCGGCTCCAACATCCAACGCGTGTAGGTGCCCCGATTAGCGAGGATCACCGCTGCAGTACCCGTGGCAGGGTCGGCGGAAGCAAGCGTGCCCGAGGCTCCGAAGTGCGTAAAGGCCTCGGCAGACAACGCCGCCCTCGTCCAGTGAGGCGACTTGTCGGACCGAAGCTCGAAGCCTGCACCCCAGTCACAGCGCTCCCACTCCATAAATTCGCCTACACCACACGGCAAGGCGCCAGCCCGATTTGTCGACAACAGGGCAGCGGTCTCTGGCGCGAGGAAATGCCGGTCGGACGACAGCCGACCGCGTCGGAGTGTCATCTGCAGCAGTTGGAGATGATCGCTCGCGGTCCCAAACGCGCCCGACTGTGGCAATCCGTGATGGCGGAACCGGGCGCCCTTAAACAGCTGCTGGTCGTGTCCCAAGAGACCCGGTTCCTTGACCGACCGCACCGCCTCGTCATCGACGCCAACCCCAAACGTGGTCTGCTCCATCTCCAGCGGTGTCAAGACTGATTCGGTAGTGTACGTCCGGTAGTCCATCCCCGTCGCCTGCTCAAGCGCGTCCGCAGCCAAGGCATAGCCAGCTTTGGAGTAGATGCGCTGTGTTCGGGGCGGAACCACCGGCCTGACCTCTCGGTAGGCGGCTGCGACGACGTTCCACGAGGAGTTGGGGTCAAGTTGGACACGCCTGGCCTTGGCATCGTCAGCAGGCAAGCCGCTCGCATGCGACAAGACCTCGCGGAGGGTGAGTCCCTCATCGACATCCGACAGGTGCTCCGACAGCGGCGCGTCGAGATCAAGCACTCCCTCCTTCCACGCCACGAGGCACGCTGCAGCGACAATCGGCTTGGTCAGCGACGCGAGTGCGAATCGAGAATCGAGGGTCGCGACGCCAAAGCAAGCCACAGTAGGCGCATGATCACCTCTGGCATACGCAAGCTGTATTCCGTCGACCACGCCACGGGCGATGAGCTGTTGACAGAGGTTGAGGGGATCGGCAGGCACCCTCAGACGCTAGCAACGTCTGAGGGTGCCTCCCTCTCCTAGCCCTTCTTAAAGAACAGCTTGCGAGCGGCGTTGTCGCCGTAGACGCTGACGGCCTGAACGTCGAGATCGAACGCAGTACCGCCCGCCATCAACGACCAGTCGAAGCAGGTTGCGAGGTCGATCGTCCACGAGATGGTGTTACCCACGTTGGCCTGTGCATCGAGTGCCGGATCAAGCACACCGTCGCTGGTAGCCGTGGTCGCAACGGCCGCACCATTGCTGGTCGCCGCAGAGTAGGCGCCGACACACGAATGCTTGGTGCTACCAGCGGGAGTGTTGGGGGTATCCGCTCGATAGTTCAATCCGCCGATATCGGTCCAGGAACCGGTCTCGGTCGGGAGTGCCTCACGTTGTGGCCGCCAGAACGTGACCGTCAGGGATGTGGCACCGGCAGCAAGCGTGATTGGTGCTGCTTGTGTCATTCCCGTAGCGGCAACGCCCGAGGCGTCATAGGTAACCGCCTGCACACCACTTCCGACGTTATAGGAGGCCAGCGCCGGGGCAGTGTTGAAGACAAAGTTGAGCGTCCCGGGATAGCTGCTTGACCCGACCATCTCGATGAACGCGTCGCCAGCACCGATGTCTGCCGGAGCTGCCCCAGGCGAGATCTGAGCATCACCGGTGGGACCCGTCGCCAGATCGAGGTACGTACCCGTGAAGGTGGCGGGGGCAAAGTTGACGAGCGGGTAGGTCACGGAACCAACGGTGTGACTCGCGCAATACGCGTTGCCCAAGCAATCGAGCGTGGCAGTCGCGCCTCCGATCACCTGTGTTGCCAGCGTCACTGTCGTCGGTACTGCCGCTGCGATCAGCGGATTCAGATCCGTGATGGCAGCGATGTTGGCGTTGATCGAGGTCGCCCCCGTCAACTTGAAGTTTGAAAAGAGCTTGACCTCCGTGGTGGCACTCGCGGTTCCGCCACCACTGGGCGGAGTTGTTGGTGAAGTACATCCAGCCGGCTGTGGCTGATCCGGCGTTGGACAGATGTCTCGGAGCGCAGGTCCAAATGCACGCACCAGTGCGAGACGCTTGCCCGCGCGTCCCGTTCGGTCGACGTTGTCGAGGATCAGATTGCCGTTGTCGTCAATATCGAACGCGCCGGGAATACCGTCGAGGTCAGCGTCCTTGCCCGGACCGTTGTAGCCCGCCAGCGTGCTGGTGCCATTGCCAACCTTGACGCGACCAAGCTTGCTCGCGCCTACCGGCTTGCCCTTGGCTGCCTTGACTGAGTAGGCCGCGCCGGTCTCATAGCGCGTCTTCGGCGCGACGGCAACGGCGTAGCCCGTCTTGCGTGTGACGGTGCCGAGAGCCAAGTTACCGGAGCCCTTGATGGTCTCGTAGACCTTGGTGCCGGAGCCAGCTAGTACGACTGGCCCCCAATACTGCCCGGTGGACGAGATCAGGTTGATCGACGCACCCGAGAGGGTGACTCCGGTCACCTTAAAGGTGCCCTTCGTGCTCGTAACCTTGTGTTTCTTGGCTTTACCATTGCTCTCCACGACGACGATGGTGTAGCCCTTCCCGCTCTTGAGTGTGCCGGAGACCGTCGCAGCGGTAGCGGGAGCCGCAGCGAAGGCTGTCGCAACGAGGGCGACGAGGGCGAAAAGGGCTCGTTTCATAGATCTATCCTACAGTGATCTACTGCAACTTTCAGCCTGATTCTGCGACCGCTAGGTACACCATCCGATCGGCTGCTCGTGCAGGTGGTAGCGAAGAACGATGCAACAGCCTGCGCTAGGCTTTCTGCATTCGACTCGGAGGACTCTCGTGGGCACGATCATTGACAAGGCAATCGATCCGCACGACTACATTGGATTCGACGCGCTTCTCAGCGAAGATGAGAAGTCGATTCGCGATGCGGTCCGCGAGGTGGTGCGCAAGCAGATCCTGCCCGAGGTTGGCGACTGGTTCGAGAAGGGCATCCTGCCGCGCGAGGTGTTCACCGAGTTCGGCAAGTTGGGCTTCCTTGGCGCACACCTCGAGGGCTACGGCTGCTCCGGCGTCAATGCGGTTGCCTACGGTCTGATCAATCACGAGTTGGAGTACGGCGATAGTGGCCTCCGGAGCGCCGTTTCCGTCCAAGGGTCGCTCGCGATGTATGCGATCTACCGTTGGGGTTCGGAAGAGCAGAAGCAGGAGTGGCTGCCACGAATGACCGCCGGCAAGGCGATCGGCTGCTTTGGTCTGACCGAAGCCGACGCCGGATCCGACCCTGGTTCAATGCGCACGTTTGCGCGGCGCGATGGTGACGACTGGATCATCAATGGCTCGAAGATGTGGATCACCAATGGTTCGATCGCCGACGTGGCAATCGTCTGGGCGGCAACTGACGAGGGGATTCGAGGCTTCTTGCTGGAGAGGGGCATGCCGGGCTTCACCGCGCCCGACATCCACAGGAAGATGTCGTTGCGTGCGTCGATCACGTCCGAGCTCGTCTTCCAGGACGTTCGCGTACCCGACGCCAACCTTCTGCCCGAGGCAAACAGCCTCCGTGGACCGCTGTCGTGCCTCAACGAGGCGCGCTACGGCATCGTCTGGGGCGTTATGGGCGCCGCGCGCGCCTGCTACGAGGAGGCACTCTCGTATGCCACCGAGCGGATCGTCTTTGAGAAGCCACTTACCTCGTACCAGCTGACGCAGCAGAAGCTCGCCGAGATGGTGCTCGAGATCAACCGCGGCATGCTGATGGCGCTGCACCTCGGCCGCATGAAGGATGAGGGTCACCTGCGCCCCGAGCACGTCTCGCTCGGTAAGATGGGCAACGCCCGCGGCGCACTTGAGATCGCCCGCTCCGCCCGCTCGATCCTTGGCGGCAACGGCATCACGCTCGAGTACCCGGTCATCCGGCACATGAACAACCTCGAGAGCGTCGTCACGTACGAGGGCACGCACGAGGTACATACGCTGGTCGTGGGCGGCGCGGTCACCGGCGTCCAGGCCTTCCGGTGAGCGGGCTCGAGGGCCTCGAGTACATCTCGTACGCGGTCGAGGCCTCGCCCGCGTGGCAAAGCGTGCTCCACGAGCCGCACCACCGCGTCTACGGGCCCGGCGGGGCCACGCGCTACCTCCACGTGGGGTCGGATGATCCACCCATCGACGGAACGGCCGAGCTGATCGCGGAGCAGGGCGACACGCTCACGATCCTGATCACGGGCGACGACGTGCCGAAGACGGTCGCGCTGACCGTTCTCAGCCCGACCGTCGCCGAGATGACCATCACCCGCGGCGCCGACTGGGCACGGTGCGTCGTTGCGCTGATCGCCCTGCCGGACGCACAGCACGATCACTGAGTCAGGTGCCGGCCGGCGGTCGGATCTCGAAGCCCTCGTGCTCGCGTGCGGCGGCCACCGGCGCCTGCGCATGGAATCGCTCGTAGAACGCGCCGAGCACGGGATCGCCCCACCAGGGCTCGTTCGTGAGACGCGTCCAGCGGATCAGCATGCCGAGGAAGGCATCGTCCACCCCAAGCGCCTCGCCCCGGACGAACGGCCGTCCGTCCGCGTACCATTCGGCGCAGCGGCTGCGGAGAACCGCAAGCTCGGCCTGCGCGTACGCGACCACTGCCGCACGGGCCTGATCGCCATCGGCGAAGCGCTGCGGGCAGCGCGCCCGCAGGATCGCCACCTGCACCGTGTTCGTGAGATACGCCAGTCGGCTGAGAAATGTCAGTCGCTCGACGTCATCCGGAGCGGGCGCGAGGTCACGACGGCCGGCGCGCTCTGCAATGGCGAGGCTGATCGCGGCTGACTCCGTCTGCACGGTGCCATCGGGCCAGATCAGCGTCGGAATGCGACCCGACGGGTTGAGCGCGAGATACGCCTGAGGCTCCACCGGCACGCCCGCGTCGTCCCGCACGACGCGCACCAGCTCGTGCTCCATGCCGGTCGCCTCGAGGATCACGTGCGGCGCGAAGGAGCCGGCTCCGGGCAGGAAGAAGAGGCGGGCGCTGTCGGTCACGCGCGCACTTTACCGGGCATGCGACGATACCCCCGCATCAACAACGAGGAGCCCTCGATGGCCTATTGCATCGCCGTCCGCTGGACGATCAATCCGGGTGAGGAGCAGCGCGTGCGCGAGCTCGCCGACTCCATGCTCGCCCCGTCCAACGCCGAGCCCGGCTGTCAGGCCTACATCCTGCACTCCGACCCCGCCGATCCCTCCGCGCTCTTCCTCTACGAGCAGTACGACGACGTGGCGGCCTTCCAGGCGCATTGCGACTCCCCCCACTTCGTCGCCACGGTGGCGGGCCAGATCTTCCCGCTGCTGTCCGACCGCCGCCTCGAGATGTACGTGAGCGTGTAGCCACGAACGGCGAACGCCGCCCACGAGGCGGCGTTCTGTCCGGACAGATTCCGTGGAATCCGAGTGGGCGATACTGGGCTCGAACCAGTGACCCCCGCCTTGTCGAGGCGGTGCTCTACCAACTGAGCTAATCGCCCGAACGAGATCGGAATCTATCAGAGTCCGCCGGTTCGATGACGAGGCGGATCGTGACGCCACCGATCGGACATCACGTAGCGCGAGACGTCTGCGCTACGGAGCAATCAGCTCGATCGGTGCGTACGCCACGTGGAGGCGCCGCTCACCCGCCTCGGGGAAACGCACGAGAATCTCCTCGGCCGACGGAACACCAATCACGATGCCATCGCCCCAGCGCAGGTGCCGGATTGTGTCGCCCGTCGAAATCAGCGGCAGATCCTTGGCCGGCTCGCGCACGATCGCACGAGATTGCGGAATCGGAGCAGGCCGATCCGACCGGCGTCCCTGCGACGACGGCAGGCTCGTACCACCGCGGGACGCAACCCGCTCGTGATTGACGAACTCGGCCGGGATCTCATTCAGGAACGTCGACGGGGGGTTGTAATCCTGCCGACCGTAGAGACTGCGCGTGCGTGCGTACGTCATCGTTAACTGCTCGCGCGCGCGCGTCATCCCAACGTAGCAAAGACGACGCTCCTCTTCGAGGTTCGCCTCCTCCAGTGCCCGCGCGTGCGGGAAGATGTTGTCTTCCATGCCAACCATGTAGACGCGGGGGAACTCGAGCCCTTTGGCCGTGTGCAGCGTCATCATGGTGACGGCCGAGTCATCGTCCGAGTCCGGCAACTGGTCTGCGTCGGAGACGAGGCTGAGCTCCTGCAGGAACATCGCAAGATCAGCCTCGGGCTCGCCTGTCAGCGTCGCTGACCGCGCCACGCCCAAAAGTTCGTCGAGGTTTTCGATGCGCCCGTTCGCCTCAAGCGTGCGCTCTGCGCGCAACGACTCGATCATCGCCGTCTCGTCGTAGATGCGCTCGAGAAGCTCGGCGGGCTCCATCGACACTGCGGCCGCAGTCAGACGATCCATCAGGTCTGAGAAACCCGCCACAGCCCTGCGCGCAGCCGAGCCAGGCAAGATCGACTCGGCATCGAGCAGCGCAACTCGCAGTGGGACGCCCAACATGGAAGCGTGTTCGAAAAGCCGCGAGACGGTGGTGTCGCCAATCGCACGACGGGGCACATTGATGATCCTACGCAGCGAGACGTCGTCGCTCGGGTTTGCGATCGCTCGCAGATATGCCAGCGCGTCCTTGATCTCTTGGCGGTCATAGAAGCCCGTGCCGCCGATGATCCGATACGGAACATCGGCCTGGAGCAGTGACTCTTCTAGCGCTCGCGACTGAGCATTTGTTCGATAGAAGATCGCGACATCACGCAGCGAGCCGCCCTCGCCGATCACGCGAGCGATCTGGCCAACGACAAAACGTGCTTCGCTGCGTTCGTCTTGGCACTCCACCACCCGCACCGGTTCGCCCTGCCCAAGTTCGGACCAGAGCCGCTTCTCTTGGCGTCCCTCGTTGTGCTCGATGACAGCGTTGGCCGCGTCGAGGATGTGCTGGGTCGAGCGGTAGTTCTGTTCGAGCCGAATCGTGCGGGCGTTCGGAAAATCTTTTTCGAAATCGAGGATGTTGCGAATGTCCGCGCCACGCCACGAATAGATTGACTGGTCCGAATCGCCGACCACGAAAATGCTCCGATACCCAGCGGCCAGCGACCGAATCAGTCGGTATTGCGCGTGATTCGTGTCCTGATACTCGTCGACCAGGA
>SYIF01000099.1 GCA_005798855.1 Actinomycetota bacterium
ACTCTAGCGCTGATCACGATTTGAGGCACCAGTTCACAGGTTCTACCCCATTCGGTTTAGCCGTCTCGGAGACGCTGTAGGAGTTGCTGCGTTTGCGCTGATGTGGCACCGTGACGCACGCAGTAGGCAAAGGCACGCCGCCCGACACCAGCATCGTTGCCAGCCGTTGGGTAGCGACGGCGAACCTGCTTCTCCAGAGCAGCGACATCGAGAGCGCCACGCGCTGCTGCTGCTTTCGCTGCTGCGGGTGCTAACTCGGCCGTCACCCTCCCAATCACGTCAGGACCAAAACCGCGGCGCGCAAGGAAGGCATATGCGCGTTGTCGCGTCTTCGTGGTGCTTGGACGCGACTCGAGCAATCGCCGCGCGACCGCCCCGGCATCGAAGTTGGCGTACGCCTCGTCGAGCGCTCCCTCCACCACCTCGGGAGCAAAGCCCTGTTTCCGCAGACGCTGGCGTGCCGTGTAGGGCGCCTGTCCCTCCTCCATCAACCGTCGTGCGCGACCACGAGCCAGGGCATCGTCGTTGAGGATGCCGAGCGCATCGCAGCGCTCGAGCGTCTGTGTGATCACCGACGGCGCATAGCGCTTGCGGGTCAGGCGCTCGCCCATTTTGGCGCGCGAAGCCATCCGAAAGTCGAGCGAGCGCACGGTGTAGACGAAGGCCTGTTAGGTTTGAGCCCGGTCCTCCAGCGAGGCGCGGCGCGCGTCCGTCAGGTCTTCGCCGACCCGCAGGTGCTCATCCGCAACGAGTCCGACGGGCAGCGTCGCCCAAAAACTGTCGTCGAGATGGACGCGGACGACGGGCTTAGTTGCCGATGGTGCTAGTCGCGTGATCTCGGCCATGCCTCGAATATATCGCCCACCATGCCAGTCGGAACCTCCGCCCGTCGTGCCGCGTACGCTTTCGCGCATGCGGGCAGCGGTGATCGACATGGGGACAAACTCGACGCGGCTGCTGATTGCAGACGTTGCGGGTGGTGAAATCGTCGAACTTGAACGCCTGATGACGATCACACGCCTCGGTGCGCACGTCGATCGCGACCAGCGTCTCGCCGAGACCTCGATGGGTCGGACGCGCAAGGTTGTCACGGACTACGTTGAGCGGGCGCGAGCCAAGAATGCGGATGTCATCTTCGCGAGCGCGACGAGTGCCGTGCGCGACAGCAACAATGGAGAGGCCTTCATGGCCTCTCTCGCGCGCGATCTCGGCATCGCAGCCCGCGTGTTGTCGGGCGATGAGGAGGCCCGGGCCACCTTCCGCGGCGTCACCTCAGCGCACCCAGCGAGCAAGCCGACTGCCGTGATCGACGTTGGCGGCGGCTCGACCGAGATTGTGGTCGGGCAAGGCAACCAGGTGCTCGGCGCCGTCTCGCTGCAAGCAGGCTGCGTACGCGCCACGGAGCGCTGGCTCAGCGAAGATCGCGTCGGCCCCGAGCAGATGACGATCGCGCGCCAAGAGATCGACCTCCTCCTCGACCGCCACCTCCCACCCGACCTGGCCAAGACCGTGGTCGGTGAGCCGATTGCGGTAGCGGGAACCGCCACCACGCTCGCCGCGCTCAGCCTCAAATTACCGGGCTACGACGCCGAGCGGATCCACGGCCATCGCGTCGATCGCGATGTCGTCGCAACCTGGATCGCCAAGCTCGCTCCACTGACAGCCGCCGAGCGCCACTCGCTCTACCCGGCGATTGAGTCGGGCCGGGCCGCGCTGATCGTCGGCGGCGCGATCGTGCTGCTGGCCGCCCTTGATGCACTCTACGCCGATGGCTACGTAGCCTCCGAGCGCGACATTCTGCACGGACTCGTGCTGGGTCTCGCCTCCTAGGGCTAGGCCGCTGCGTCGAGCGTGCGGCGCACCTCGAGGAGGAATTCGTTGACGTGCATCATCTCCATCGCTTCGACAAGCAGCGACGGCGAGCAAAGCAACTCGGACTCGACAAACGCGTCCCAGTCCCGCGGAAGCGACCCTGCGCAATAGGCAGGAAGTTGATTTTGGAGGAGTTCGTTCACGGATTGGTGGGCAAGCGTGGAGATGGGTAACAATTCGTACCAACCGCCGTCGTAGCCGACCTACTGCTCTATCCTCGTGAGGCCCCGATGGCGGAATTGGTCAGACGCTGTCGACTTAAAATCGACTGCCGAAAGGCATGCGGGTTCGAGTCCCGCTCGGGGTACCTCAGTCACCGTCGCGTGCGAGGAACGTGCGCACCTCGTCAACCGAGCCAATTACGGGGACGTTCGGGAGACTGCCCCGGAGGAACTTCCCGTAGCCCTTGGTGACCAAACGGGCGTCGAGGACGGCCACCACGCCACGATCCGACTCGGAGCGCAGCAGACGACCGAAGCCCTGCTTGAGCAAAAGCGCGGCGTGTGGCAATTGGACGTCGCGGAAGCCATTGCCACCATCGCGTTCGGCACGCTCGGACTTGGCGGTGATCAACGGATCGTCGGGGACGGCAAAGGGCAGGCTCTCGAGGATCACCAGTTCGAGCGAGCGGCCGGGGATATCAACGCCCTGCCAAAACGTCATCGACGCGAACAGAACAGACGTCTCGTCTTCACGAAATCGATCCAACAGCACGTCGCGCGAGGCCTCGCCCTGGCAGAGCACCGGCATGGTCAGCCGATCGCGCAGCAGGTCGTGGGCCCGTTGGAGACGACTGATCGACGGAAACAGCACGAGCGCCCGTCCACCCGCCGCCTCGATCAGTTCGCCAATCCGATCTGCGACAACCACGGCATCCGCTTTGCCACCACCGACGATGTCGTCGGGCACGTAGAGGCGCGCGTTCGAATCGATATCGAACGGCGAATCCTCGACGTGCGTGGTCGCTGCGTCGGCGCCAAGACGGCGACAGACGCCGGTCATGCCATCGCCGTCGGCCAACGTTGCACTGACCAGCACCGCAGCGTGCAGCTTGTCCCAGAGGTGCTCGCGAAGCAGCGGCCCAACGGCCGTCGGGGCCGCACGCAGTTCGACTCCCCCACGCGTGTCGCGCTCGGACCAGACGACCGTCTCCTCGTGGTCGGGCGACAGAATCGCCTCGAGGGCCAGCGCCTGTCGCTCGGCCTGGCGTGCGAGCGCCTCGGTCTCGTCGGAGAAGTCCCGGATGCGTTCCGCAATGCGTCCCAGCGCGTCGCGCATGGCGTCGGCAGCATCGAGTGGCAACAGCCGCAGACGCGTCTCGTCGAGGCGCACGCGGCGCCCCTCGGGCAGGGCATTGAAGAGCCGGTCGCCGTGCATCTGCAGCAGTGCCAGCTCGGCGGTCGGCGGCAGCTTGACCGCCGCCGTACAGGCCGTGTCGATATCGCGTGCAAAGCGAGACAGCGCAGGTGCCGAGACACGGGCACCAAGCGACTCGGCCGCAATCTGTTCGAACGTATGAGCCTCGTCGATGATCAAGACGTCATGTTCGGGCAGGATCACTGGCTCGCCACCCCGGGCCGACCGCAACGCGAGGTCGGCGAGGTACAGCGAGTGGTTGACGAGCACGATCTCGCACCCCGTCGCACGCTCGCGAGCCAGCTCGGCGTAGCAGCCATCGCGCTCGGCGCAGCGCGCGCCACGGCAGCGGTCGGGACCAACGGAGAGCTCGCGCCAGACAACCTCGCTCGGCACAAACGGCAGCTCGTCACGATCGCCCTCGCGCGTCCGCACCAGCCAGTCCTCAAGGCGACCCAGCTGGCCGCTGTACTCCTCAGGCACCCGCTGATGCGCAAAGGCGCGCTGGACCCGACAGACGTAATTGCTGCGTCCCTTCACGACCGCTGCCGTGATCTGCATTCCCGTCGCCGTGCGAGCAAGCGGCAGGTCTTCGGTCAACAGCTGGCCTTGGAGGGCCTTCGTCGCCGTCGAGATGACGACGCGCTGCCCACTCATCGCCGCGGGCACGAGATAGGCCAAGCTCTTGCCAATGCCTGTCGCAGCCTCAGCCACCAGCACACCACCCCGCTCGATCGTACCGCCGACCTCTTCTGCCAACCGCAACTGCCCGTCGCGCGAGCGAAACCCGGGGAGCACAGCCTTGAGCGGCGAGGACCGTCCGAGTTCTTTCTGGTAGCGAGGCATGCCGGACGACCCAACCTACCAGTGCAGTCGGCGACCTGAACGTCTGCCCATGGTTGAGCTGCCGGCCACCCAGCCGCTACCGTCCCTGCCATGCCGCCGTTAGAAATTGCTCTCGCCGTGATTCGTGGCACAGGCAGTGTCGTCTGGATCGAGCGTGGCACACAGCCCTCGATCGGCTTCTGGGCCCTACCCGGCGGACGTATCGAGTCCAACGAAGATCCTCTCGAGGCAGCACGGCGAGAGGTGCTCGAGGAGACGGAACTCCTCGTCACGGGCGGTGTGCCTCTGGCCGTCCTAACGGAGCGCTTCGAGACCGCCGATGGCACCCACCTGTACGACGTAATCGTCCACGTCGCTCTCTTTGACGATCCGGGTGGCGAGCCCGTAGCCGCCGATGGGGTGACAGCCACGCGACGCAGCCTCGAGCCGCCCTCCCCTGCACTGGCACCCGACCGACGGCTGGCAACGCTTAACCCAGGCGACGCCCCTCATCGGCTGATCGCTCGCATCCGGGTCGTCGGCGAGGACCTCGAAATCCTCAGCTGGAACGAGCAGCCCTCGTCGATCCGATAACCTTTCCAGTCGTCACCGGAGAGGACTCCATGCATCACCTACGCACCCGTCGCACGCTTGCCCTGCTCGTCGTCCTGATTGTCGGTGTCGTCGGCGGCGCGAGCGCGACGGCCGCAATCATGCGCGCCGGCGCGCCTGTCCGCGAGGTACTCGTCCAATCGACAAACCCTCAGGGTGGCGATGGTCGCACCCTCTACCTCCAGCGCGTCACGATCCCGGGCAATACCCCGCTCGCGGCCCACACCCACGCGGGCACGCAGATCGCCGCAATCACCACGGGCACGCTCCGCTATACGGTGATCAAGGGCAAGCCCGTCAAGGTCCTCAAGCCCAATGCGCTTGGCACGAAGCCCGAGTTTATCCGCACGATCAAGGCGGGCGAGACCTACGACGTCAAGGCCGGCTACTCGGTGATTGAGCCTGCCGGTACCGCGCATAAGGTGCAGGTGATGGGCGCGACCGAAGTCGTTATCTACGTCGCGTCGCTCTTTACAAACGGCGAACCCGTCTCGATCCCCTACGTCATAGCGTCGTAAACGCTGAGTCCACGGAACGCCTCCACTCCTGCCCCGTTTGCGTGGAGCCAGTCGGCGCAGCACCCACGCCGCCCGATACGGAACAATAGGAATGACGCCTCGATCAGCGGCGTTTGATCTGGTACGACCACACGTTCAAGCAGAGGACTCGGCATGGCAGACGACGGAATTCATGAGCTCGCAATCATCGGTGGCGGACCGGCCGGCTACACGGCTGCACTGTACGCCGCGCGTGGCGCCCTCTCGCCCGTTGTCATCGAGGGCTACGCCGCTGGCGGCCAACTGATGATCACCTCCGATGTCGACAACTTTCCTGGCTTCCAGGACGGCATCATGGGCCCTGAGTTGATGCAGCAAATGCGCGCGCAGGCCGAGCGCTTCGGTGCTGTGATGCGCACCGAGGACGTCACCGAGGTGCGTTTTTCCGACGATCCGATGTCGACGCCCCACGAGTTGCAGATTGGCTCCGATATCGTGCGCACACGCACCGTCGTCGTCGCAACTGGTGCAACCGCACGCCAGATCGGGCTCGACTCCGAAGTTCGACTCCAAGGCCGCGGCGTTTCATACTGCGCCGTCTGCGATGCAGCGTTTTTTCGCGAGCAAGAGGTCGTGATCGTCGGCGGCGGCGACTCGGCGATGGAGGAGGCGACCTTCCTGACGAAGTTCGCCTCGAAGGTGACGATCGTGCATCGCCGCGAGGAGCTCCGCGCCTCCAAGGTCATGCAGGAGCGCGCCCGCACCAACAACAAGATCGCCTGGGATCTCGGCTACGTCGTCGAAGAGGTGCTTGGCGAAGACGCCGTCAGTGGCCTGCTGCTACGGGAAACCGATGGCACCGCCACGAAGGAACTCCCGTGCACCGGGCTCTTCGTCGCAATTGGGCACGATCCGACAACCGCACTCTTCCAGGGGATGCTCGACATGGATAGCAACGGCTATCTCGTCCAGCAGCCCGGCTCGACTGCCACGCGTGTGCCTGGAGTCTTCGCCGCTGGCGATGTCGCCGACCACGTCTATCGACAGGCTGTGACGGCCGCCGGTAATGGCTGCATGGCTGCACTCGACGCCGAGCGCTGGCTCGCCGAACAGGCCTAGACAGACCAGCGCTGTGCCGTATTTCATCTGTCCTAATTGCCAAAATCGCTCCTTCGACGAGGACGGACGCGAGGGCCTGTCGCACCAGGCGCGCGGCTGCCACGAGTGTGGCTTTGGCTTTGTATTCCAACTGCTTGAGGACTACTTCCCCCGTCCTGGCGCGGGCTTTGCCGTCTGCGACAGTGAGGCGCGTGTGATCGCGGCCGGCAAGGGACTCTTTGAGGTTACCGGCCGGTTGGAGCAGACACTGATTGGCCAAGACGTCCGTACGGCACTCGCATTAACGTTTGCCGAAGGCGAAGATCCCGTTGGCACCGCACTCGAGTGGGGCGTGCGACAACTCGATAAACACGCCACGTTGCACCATGGGGCTGGCATCGATAAGCAGCTGATCTGCGACCTGTTCCCCGCTTATGACGACGATGGCGGACTGCTCGTCGTAGTGACACCCGTCTGAACCTGACGCGCCTCGGCGCGCTGTCGCTCGACGATCGCCTGCAATCGATGGATCGCAGCAAGGTCTGCGACCCGCTCGCCGACGCTGCACATGATTGTGCTTGCAGTTGTTGGCGTGAGCAGTAGACCAAGCGCCTCAAGACGCTCGGCATCGCGCACAGAAAGCGACGGGCGCGCAGCCAACTCGAGCTCCCACCAGGCCTCGCGCAGGCGCGCATCCGCCAGTTCGTCGGCAGCACGCTCTACGTGGCGAGCGAGGCGTTCGGCGTAGAGCTCGATGTTGAGGCGATTCATACCTCGATCCTGCCACGGCTTTAGGTGGAGCGGACGCGCGAAGGGCGCACGGTTTGCCGCCGATCTTGCAAGCCGGTTGGACAGAGATCGAACAAGACGCAACCATCGCAGTACGCCCTGCGCGAGGTGCAGACCGCTCGTCCGTGAGCAATCAACAGATGTGTCCAGTCGGTCCACTCTTTACGTGGCACGATCTGCATCAGTTCGCGCTCTGCCTTGACGGGCTCGACCGTGTCGGTCAACCCGAGGCGGAGCGACAGGCGCGACGCATGCGTGTCGACCGCAATGCCCTCAGCCAGACCGTAGGCATTGCCGAGCACGACGTTCGCAGTCTTGCGACCCGCGCCGGGCACCGCTTTGAGTTCGCGCATCGTCCGCGGGACTTCGCCCCCATGCTCGTGCAGGATGCAGCGCGCTGCGCCAATCAGCGACTTGGCCTTATTACGGAAGAAACCCGTTGAGTGGATCGCTTCCTCGACATCGCCAAGGTCGGCGCCCGCAAAGGCCTCCGGCGTCGGAAAACGCTCAAACAGCGGCGGCGTGACGAGATTGACGCGATCGTCCGTGCACTGTGCCGAGAGGATCGTCGCGACGAGCAATTCCCAGGGTGTCCGAAAGGTCAGCGAACACTTGGCATCGGGATACTCAACCCGCAGGCGCCGCACGATCGCCTGCGCACGTGCGGAGGGCTCGCTCGTGCGCGTGACTCTAGCCATGCGCGTTGGGCAGATCGGTGCCGGCGCAGAGCAGACCCAACGCCGGACAGCTCTCGCACATCAGCTTCGATGGCGTCGGACGCCAGGGGCCCGCCAGAGCCGCCTGCACACGGGCTTCGAGCCCCGCCCGCAACTGCTCTCGCTGGGAAACCTCAAACACGCGCGTGGCTAGGTGTGACGCCGCCAGATCGTCGCCAATCCACTGGTAGGCAACCTCGACCGAAGCGTGGCCCGCTTCGAGCCCAGCCAGTGCATAGAGCTCTTCTTGGATTGTGTAGCCATGGTCGCGGCGTTCGTCCGGCGTCTCGCCCTTCAGCCCGCCGACCTTGATATCTCCGATCACCAGGCAGTCACCGTCGCGCGCACTCAGGTCGAAGGCACCCGTGACGGTCGCGCCACCAAGCAGCAGCAAGAACGGTTGCTCGTGCCGAACGTCCGCGAGTGCCGCGAAGCGGGCCTGCAGCGGTGACGTGTTCCACCGTTCCAGTGCTGCTCGGGCCTCGGCTTGTTCGGCAACCGTGGCAGCTGGCTCGATTTCGAGCAGCAGAGCGCCGGCATCGCTATTCGCCCCCAATTCGACCGCCTCATGAACGGCCTTGCCGACGGGCGCAGCGCCACCAGCCTGTGCGCTCGGCAAGCCGAGCATCCGCTGGGCATGGAAGCGATAGCCGCAGCGCTCGAAGAGATCGAGCGACGAGTAGGAGAGCGACGGCACGACCCACTGATCGGCCTGCCCCATAGTGCGCAGCGGCGGCAATTCACTACCCGTCTCGCCATTGATCGTGCCGACGGCATCTACGTCGAAGGCCAACTGTGGACCACCATCGTCGAGAACGTATTCGACCGTGTCATCGCGAATTGCCGGTGGCAACGGGGGAGCCACCGAGACATCGCTGACCAGAATGCCGACGTGGGCCTGATCGAGCTCGAGCACTCGTTCGCCAAGCGCGGCGTCATCATCGATCAATCCCAGCAGCCACTCGAGCGTCGTGCCAGTCGACAACTTTGGTCCACGTGCGCCAGAGATGATTAGGTGATCCCGCGCTCGCGTGCAGGCCACGTAGGCGATCCGATGCGACTCGCGCTCACCGGCGTCTGCAACCGCCGCAAACGCCGCACTCAATGCTCGAGTCGAGCACATCTCATTCGTCGAAGCCGGCACCTTCGCGGCCGGCACACCCTCCGCTGGCACGATCGCCAGCCGCTTCTGCGCAGGAGTCTTCGATGCTGTGTCTGCGAAGACGACTATCGGAAACTCAAGGCCTTTTGCCTGATGGACGCTGAGTAGACGAATCGCAGCGGCGCCCTCGGACGCGATCACCCCTTCGGTCTTCAGCTCTCCATCGAGCCGACCCGACTCAATCGCCCGCACGAAGCCCGGAATGTCGCAGCCCTGCGCATCGTCAAAGGCGTGTGCCACCCGCCGCAACTTCTCCAGATTGGCCATCCGCTCGGCCCCGTCAGGCATTGCGAGCATCGCTAGGTCGTAGCGCGTCTCAGCAATAATCGCTGCGACCAGATCGCCAAGTGCTAACCGCCCGACCTCGCTTCGAAGACGCGCAATGGCATCGCGAAGCGTGACGGCACGCGCAAGATCATCTTCCTTGAGGCCAATCGGTCCGAGATTGTCGAGCGCATCGGCGAACTCCCATTCCACGGCCTCGCGCATCAGAGCAAGGCCATCGTTAGAGACACCAGCGAACGGCGAGGCGAGGCACGCCAACAGGGCGAGGTCGTCGTAGCGATTCCATAACACACGCAACATCGCCAACACGTCGCCAACCGGCTGGCGCTGCAGAAAGCCGCGACCTGTCGACGAGACGGTAGAGAGCCCTTCGGCACGCAGCGCAGACTCGTAGACCGTGGCCCGCGTACCCGCACGAAAGACGACTGCGATGTCAGCCTCTTGGCAGACACCACGATCGACCAGATCACGCAGCCGTCGAGCCACCAGCGTCGCCTCGACCTCGCGCCCGCTATCGAGATCGTCACCGACGCCGATCAGCAGCTCGACCGGCAGGCCCTGACCTGCGCTCTCGTACGTGCGAAACGGAGTCAGCGGACGGTGCGTAAAGCGCTCTTCGCGCGAGAAGATCGCATTGATGGCGGCGATCACGGGTGGCGTCGAACGGCGATTCTCGTGCAGCGACACCACTTCGATCGTCTGATCCGCCACAGCCGTCTCACGCTCGCCGCGAAAGACCTCAACCTCTGCGCCTCGAAATCCATAGATCGCCTGCTGCTCATCGCCGACCGCCAAGAGCGGTGTGCCAGGCGCTCGCACGAGGCGAATGATGGCGTTCTGCAGACTGTCGGTATCCTGAAACTCATCGACCATCACCTCGCGAAAGCGCTCCTGCAGCGTGGCTCGCACATCTGCATGCGTCTCAAGTAGCTGCCGAACCCGTAGTTGGAGGTCATCGTTATCGACGGCACCGACCTCGGCCTTCGCCGCCGCATAGGCGTCTGAAAACCCATCGAGCAAGGCCTGCAGCGGCGCCTGAAACTCGCCGGCCAGCACGTCGCGTGCCTGCAACTCGACCGCTGCAATGAGTGCCTTGTAGGCGGAATCGCCGAGCGTGTAGAGCTTGAGATCTGCCAATTCGATCGGCTCTGGCTTTCGTTCGAGCACGTCAAGCAGATCAAGTGCTGCCAGGCGACGTTTGACAGCCTGGTCAGAATCGGTGCCCGCAGTCGAAACCACGAGAGCCTCGGGAACGAGCTCGGCGATCGCTGCCTCGAGCTCGCGGGCCGTCGCAGTGCCACTCGGTGCGACGACTGGTCGGCCACGCGTTCGTGCGCCGTTGAGTAATTCGCCGGCAATCTCGCGAAGCCGATCACGACCGTGGAGCGCAACCAGTTGCAGTCCGGGATCACCCAACTCATGCAGCATCGACGCCAGCGCACGCTCGAAGGCTGCATCGCGAAGCAGCACGGTCTCGACTTGATCGGCCACACGGAGGCCACTCGCCAAACCGGCCTGCTCGGAAAACTCCGCCAGAATCCGTCGACACGTGGCATGGATCGTCCCGATCCAACCACTCTCGACGAGTGGAATCAGATCGTCGCGTCCCTCAAAGCGCAGGCGACCACGAATGCGTTCGCGCATCTCGCCCGCGGCCCGCGTGGTGAAGGTGACGGCCAGCACCTGCGCAGGCAAATGGTTGCGCTCCGTCACGGACCGCACGTAACGCTCGACCAGTACCGTGGTCTTGCCCGAGCCAGCTCCGGCATCGACGAAGACCCCGCCAGGCGCCTCGACAGCCGCGAGCTGGGCCGGCGACAACTCGGGCCTTGGAAGGCGCATAGTCATCGCTCCACCCGACAGATTCCGCGGTAGTCGCAGAACCGCTCACAGAGCATCTGCGTCTGCGGATCGTGGCGCACATCGCCATCGCGGATCCGCAATACCCGCGCCGCGGCCTCGCTGCGGGCAGCCTCGAGTGCGGCCTCGAAGTCGTCGTGGCTGAGGCGGTCTTCGCGGGCAATGTTGGCGGGCAGAACGTCGAGCTCGTCGACGTCGACAATGCCGCGCACGTGACCCTTGCGGATCGAGACCAGGAGGCCACCAACTGGCTCTCGCCCAAGCACCTCACGCAACGCAAGCAGGTAGAGCGGAATCTGCAGCTTCCCGTCACGCATGATCTGAGCACCAGTGCTGATCGTGCTGGTCTTGTAGTCGACGACCATCGCCCGGGCGGTAAAGGCCGGATCTGCGTCGATCCGATCGATCTTGCCCGACACGTGCGCGGGGCCGATGTTGAGGCCCTCCTTACGGCCAGGCTGAGCACCACGCCCACCGAAAGCGACCTCGAACTCCGTCGGCACAAGCGGTGCCGCATTGCGTGCCGCCTGCTCGATCAACCGCGCAAGGTCGCGGCGAAGACCCCAGCCAAGCAGTTCGAGGGTGAGTGGATCCCCCGCCACGATCGGTTGAAGCTTGACCATCTCCTCATCAACGATCCGCACCATCTCGACCATTGCCCGATCGGCGTCATCGGGGCCAATCACCGTCGTCTGCAAGAGCGCCGGCACCTCTTTGTAGAAGCGACCGAGCACGGTATGCGCGAGCGTGCCCACACGCAGGCGATTGTCGATCGGCTGATCGATCACGTTGGGCCTGAGACGCCGCTCGATAAACCAGATCTGAGAGCAATCGCCAAAGCGGTCGATCTCGGTAACGCCAAACATCTCTCGTGCACGCAACACGTCGACGACGCGCGGATCGACGAGGCACGTGTTGCGACGCGGCGCTGCGACAGCACGGCGAATTGCGCCACTGACGCCCGCGACGCCCGCCAGACGCAGGGCCTCGGGTCGATCGGTCGCCGCCAGATGCGCGATGCTGCGAGCGCGCTCGCGCACGGTCGGTGCCTCCGCGAGCGGCAAGACGGCGTCGGAGAAGCGACGACGATAGGCAGTCGGCGGCTCGCCCGCAGCGATCATCAGATCTTCCCAGATTGCCGTTGCGGCCAACGGGCTGCCTTCATCATCGGACACACGACGAACCAGCACAAGCCTCCGCCGCGGGCGTGTGACGGCGCTGTAGACAAGGTGGCGTGCGATTTCGTTTTGGTCGGGAGCCTCGACGAGCGGGTCCTGCGCGGCCGACGTCCCGACACCAAACATCGGCTCTTCCAACCCGAGCACAATCGCCACGTCAACATCAATCGTGCGAGCATCGCGTGGATCGAGGATGCAGATTGCATCGGCGCGGGTCTGCCTCATCGAGATTGTCAACTCGGCGAGCAGTTCCCGTACCTCTGCCCGCGAAGGAGCCGGCTCGACTGCGTCCACCGTGTGCAGATACGACAGCACAGCGGCTGCGACGGCCACGTCCTCGCGCACCGTTGTTGTGGCGACTGGGGCTCGATCGCCGTGAGCACGCTGCACCATGCCCCGTACGGCAGCTGCGACCTCGCGCGCCGCCGTCTCTCCCCCGCGCGATCCCGGCGGCAGTGCCAGCGCCCGCAGGAGCGGCTCGCCCGCCTTCTCAATCGCGTTATCGAGCGTATCCAGCGAGCGGCGCATCGGCCGTTCGCTTCGCTCGACAAGGTGTGCCGGAGCCCCGCTCCACGCCGAACGAAGCCACGTCAGGCGATCGGAATCGGTCGGCTCAGGCGCCCAGGCCAGGCCGAGGAGCGCATGGAGCGCCCGCCCGAACGGCGTCTTCACAAGCGCGCGTTGATCCTTGCCGACCGCCTCGATGCCCGCCTCCCTCAACTGGCGCACAAGCCGGGTGCGATCGGTCGCACCACGCGGTCCAATGATCGCAATGCGTTGTCCGTCAATGCCCGAACGCAGGGCCTCCGCGACGCAACCGACAACGACCTCGGCCTCGCCACGCTCGCCCTCAACCTCGGCCGTCGCGATGCCCGATAGGTCGGGCGGTTCGGCACTGCGGTCGGGATCAGCCGCACCGAGCCGTCGTTCCAATGCTGCCAGCCCCGAGTCGCGATCAAACGCGCCCGCAGGCAACTCGACAATGCCGCCACTGCCAGCCAAGTCGGCCAACCGGCCCACCACCGGCGTCAGGACCGCAAATGGGCTTCGGCCGGCCTCATACGGCAGGCTGACCACGGCGCGAGCGCGCTGACCAATCAGCGTCAACAGCGTCTCTTGCGCCAAGCTGAGATCGTCAAAGCCCTGTGCGAAGAGCACTTCACCTGCCGGCCAAGCGGCCACATCTCGCTTCAGTGCAGCGACAACCTCAATCCGCAACCGCGCTCGGTCAACAAGCTGCAGCGCATCAAGCGCCGCCCACCAAGTCGCATAATTCTCTGCCAACGAGGCATCGCCAGCCGCCCGCACATCGTCGGGTCCGAGCAGGGCCGAACCCAGCCGGTCAAACCGCGCCATCAGCGTCGCGGGAGCGTCTGACAAGGCACGCCGCAGCGCCACCTGTCGCGCCGCACCATGCACCACCGTACGGCGATCGCCAGTGGCGCGTGCAACGCGCTCAAACAGCGTGTCGAACGTAACGACGTCGGCGCCCACCACGCCCGTGGCGCGCGCCAGAAGCTCGCGCTCCGTTACCGCCTTGGCTGTCTGATCGGGCACGACCAACGCAGCCGTGCGCCCAGCAGCGAGCTCGGCGAGGTAGCGCTCATAGAGCGCCGCAATCTTGCCGGCATGGGCCGGACCGATGATCAGTTCAAGGGCCACGGCGATTCGTCGCGCCCGAAGGGCAAACCCTTACGAGGACTGCTCGGGCGGCGACGCCTCGATGCGCTCTGCCACCAGCTTGTTGACGCTCTCCATGCCATCGGAGTAGGCGTAGTTGATCTTGACGAAGGGCTCCCACTTGACCGGAACCGCATCCTCCGGAAAGATCGCCTCGACCGGGCACTCTGGCTCGCAGGCACCGCAGTCAATGCACTCCTCCGGATCGATCACCAACATCCGATCAGATTCGTGGATGCAATCGACAGGACAGACGTCCACGCAGGACCGGTCTTTCGTGTCAATACATGGCTCGGCGATGACGTACGTCACAAGTTCCTCCGCGTCGATTTGCGCGCAGGCAGCATACCTCAGAGTGATCCTTGATCTGTGCGGTGGATCACGTAGTTGTTCCGGCCACAGGTGTAGGATCGCAGAGACACTCACTGCTTACAGACTGGAGTATCGAATGTCCGAAACCGACCAGCCCGACGCGAAATCGCGTCGGGGATTCCTGACCGGTGCGGCTGGCGTCGCGATCAGCGCCGGTGTGCTCGGCACTGCGGGCAGCGCTGCTGCTGCCCAAGCGCCCCGCACCAGCACGCCGTCAAACCACCCAGCACCACACGCGCCACTTCCGGCCCACCCACACCACAACCGCAACCGATTCGAAAATGCGCCGGGGGGACGGATGACGATCCGACTTGCCGACGGTCCCGTCACGCTCGAGATCGACACCATCGAACCGCTTGGCGTTGCTGCCGAAGCCAAGGCTGGATCGCCGCTGTGGCGCGACGCCTTCCGTGTCAACCTCAAAGGCCCGAAGGGTGTCGATATTCCTCAGGGAACGCACCGAGTAAGCATTGGCAGCAAGTCGTTCGACCTGTTTGTCGTCCCCGTCCTGAGCACCGGTAGCGACCGGCGCTTCGAGGCGATCATCCACCGCGCCTACCACCGGAGAGCACATGCCTAGCCCCGAATCGTACGTAGGCTCGATCGACATCGCAGGGTTTAACTATGCCCCCCCGAACTTTGCCATCGCCGACGGATCAACCTTACCGATCTACCAGAACACCGCACTCTTTTCGATCTTCAATACCTTCTACGGTGGAAACGGGTCTTCGAATTTCCAGCTGCCCGATCTTCGAAGCCGGCTGCCAATCGGCACCGGCACGGGAACTGGATTGTCGTCGTATGAGATCGGCGAAACGACGGGCCGCGAGTCGACGACTCTGCTGAATACGAACCTGCCACCCCACACGCATCAGGTATCACTCGGTGGCACTGGTGGAGCGGGCGGCTGGGCCACCGCCGGCGGCAGCACAGCCACGCCGGACGGCACGTCGGCGGCAGTCATTCCTGCGGGCGACGGGATACCGTTCTCGATCCTCCCCCCAGTACTCGCCCTGACATACCTCGTCGCGCTCGAAGGGCCGTACCCCGCTCCCTACTAGAGCACGTCGTCAAACGAACGCAACGCCGCGTCGACCCGCGCCTCGAGCGCGATGTCGGCCGGCGTCTGCGCGCGTCCCGCATGTCGCCGTCGGCGCCAGGCAAACACGATTGCGACGGCCACCACAAGACCACCTCCGACGAGTGCGATCGGAGCAACCCAAGCAACAAGACCGATCCCGGATGCGGGCGGCGCCGCTAGCACCGAGGGGCCAAAATCTGCCACAAGTGCATCCTTGACCTGCTGCTCCGTCCATCCTTCGAGGCGCTTTTTCTCGACGAAGGCGCGGATCCGGTCGGCTGCTGGACTATGCGAGAGGTCGAGCCGGCTCTGACACGTCGGGCACATCAACTGGCTCTCGATCTCCGCCATCGAGAACTGTGGCTGCGCTGCCGAGGCTAGAGGCACGAGCACCAGCATCACGGCGAGCACGAGGAGGAGTCGGCGAATCACGAAGAAGCCCGTGCCTTAGCGACCGCGTCGCGCAGTCCGTCAGCGGTGACCTCGCCTGGAAACCACGCCACGGCCCTGCCCTGGGGATCGATGATAAACGTCTCAGGAAACGCGCCGACACCCCAATCCCGCCCCACTGCGCCGCCAACATCGTGGACGAGCGGGTACGTCAAACCGTACGTCACAGCAAAGGCGCGGGCGTCGTCACTCAAATCCTGCGTATCAATTCCCACGAACGCGACTCCCTGTGGCTGCGCCTCAGTGAGCCAAAGATCCTGCAAAATCGGCGCCTCATCCTTACAGGGATCGCACCACGAGGCCCAGAAGTTGACCACCACAACCTGGCCCCGCAACGAGGCCAGGGTGACCTCGCCGTCACCCGTCAGCAGTGGCAGCGCAAAGTCGGGGGCCGGTGGCTTGGCACCGGATGCGACCTCGGCTGGAAACGCGCGCGCGCCCGACGTCTGCATGACGGCTCGTGCCAGCACGATGCCCAAGCCAAGCAAGAGGACGGCAACGACGACTACAACTGCACGCTTCACTGATCCGCAGTCTACGCGCGACCGAGCGCGCTAGAAAATGACAACGGGAGTGCCAACATCAACCAGGCTATAGAGCCTCTCCGCCGACGGAATAAACATGCGTATACAGCCGTGGGAGGCGTAGCCACCAAGCGAGCTCGAGTCGGGTGTGCCGTGGAGGCCAATGTTTTCATGATCGAGGCCCATCCAACGAGTCCCGAGTGGGTTGCTCGGACCTGGCGGCACCGGCTCCAAATCCTTCGCCCAATCCGAATCGGGCGGATTCCACCACGGGTCTTTCTGCATGGTGATGATCGTAAACGTGCCCGATGGTGTCGGAAACGACGGAGCACCGACGGCAACCTTGAACTTCAATACCGCCTTCGACTTGCCCGCGACCGGCGCATAGAGACGCACGAGACGCTCGCCCTTCGAGACGACAACCACGTAGCCGAGCTGCTCGAGGGTGACCGACGGGTTGACCGCCACGAGCGGTATCGCTTCCTGTTGTGCACGCAACAGGGGTTGGTTCATCGCCGCGCGAATCTGCTGCTCGACAAGCTTGCCGTTCGGCGCCGAACCAGCCTTCCCACGCTTGATCATCGGCTTCGCCCGAATCACCCACGTCGAGACACTGCCCTTGTCGCTCGAGAGGCGCAAGATTCGCTTGACTTGATCCTTCAACTTCGTCTCGCTGTACGTTTTCGACACGGGCGTGTTGCCACCCACGGTCCGCGCAACGGCGTCTGTGACTGCAGTCTGCGTGTCGTAGACAGCCTCGAGTTGACTACTTCGCACCTTGAACACTCGAGTATCGATGGTGATCACGATCTGCTGCCTAAACGCCGCATTGACTGTTGCCAGCGCCGTCGCTGCGTCCATGCCGGAGATGTCGACGCCGGCGACGAACGAACCCGCCACGGCAATCCCAGTGGGCGGGGCGGGCGCGGGAACCGTTGTGGTGTCTTGCGCGGAAGCACTGGCGGCACCCACGAAGAGTGCGAGCGTCAGGGCAAGTAAGGAGGCAGGGTTTTGCAATCGCATGGTGTGTAATCGATTTCAACTCTGTCCCACGTTTTCCTGTGCGGATACCGGTAGTGAGCCCGATCGCTACCGTGTACACGTGTCGCAACCACCGCTCAGTCCGGATGCCGCCGACCGCGCACTCGAGGTTCAACTTCAGACCGAGCTCGCGCTCGCTAAGGCCGAGCGTGAGGCCACCACGTTGCGTACCTCCGAGCGCCGCAGAGCTCGTTTTCGCTTCCTCCTGGTCGTGCTGGTTTTGCTGGCAATCGCCACGACCTTCGCGTACCTGTCGCTGCAAACGCTGCGTTCGGCGTTCGGGGCCTGACGGGTCAAACCGCCGGGCGGTATACCCTGCCGGGATGGCTCGCCGCAATTCATCGCTCAAACCACAGCTCAATCAGGTCCGCACGTGGGTTGCCGAGGGCGTCACCGATATCTGGATCGCCCATCAGCTCGAGACCACGCCTGCCGAGGTCTCGGCGTTTCGTCGCCAGCAAGGATTGCTGCGTCCCGATGAGGCTGCTGCTGCACCAGCCGCGCCAAAGCCGCGCCGAGCGCGCACCAGCACGGCTGCAACCCCGAGGAGGCGCGCTCCGAAAGTCGTTGCCGAGGAGGTCTCGCCCGTCGATGCTAGCGCGGACGACGCGCCAGACGAGGCGACAGTGGACGGCGAGGCCCCTGCCAAGCGCCGCCGTCGTGGCCGTCGTGGCGGCCGCAGTCGTGGTCGCTCCAAGGTCGAGACGATCGCCGCCACCCTCGAGCGCGACGATCAGGGCGTCACGATTCGGATCGATGCGGCTGTCCTCGAGCTGAATGTCTTCCGTGAGCACTGGCTCGAGCTGACGAGCGGTGTCATCACAGTCAGCGCCGACGGCATCACGCTCGCAGTCGCACCACCCGAAAACGACGAAGAGCCCGCAGACGACGTCGAGCAGGCTGTCACCGAGGACGAATCGGAGCCGGCAACCAGCTAGTCGGTCGCCTTTCACGCCTCGACAGCGCAATCAGCTTTGTGGCCGTGCTCCAAGGAGGACATGACAAGTGCGCACTGTCATGTCCTCCTTGCCTTCCGAGCGGCCCTTGATTACGCGTGGTGCCTGAAGCGCTACGTGCGTGCGTCGCGCGCGCTGCGCTGCAGACGGGCGCAGGCGAGGTCGACGAGCAGCGGCGTTGAGCGTGGCGGCAGCGTTGGGCTTGCGGCATCGAGCGCGACGTCTGGAGCCCAGCGGTCCGCTTCGCGCCACACGTCGGCAAGTTGGTCCAGGGAGTACGACTGCCCCACTTTGCGCACGAGTTCGCTGTAGATCGCGGCGTAAGCCCGCTCAAACGCGCCGAGCCCTCGGACGTCGAGCCCTGCACGCACGCGGCGAGCAGTGCCAGGAGCCTCGCCCCAGGCCTGGATCGCCACCTCTGTCTTAGGGTTTGGATTCACGCCATCTGCTCCATGCAGCACCGCGTCGGCAGTCCGCCGGCCTCGGCCAACAGCGCCTCGCCAATTGGGTACGGGGGTGCTGCCAGTGCAAACGCCACGTGAGCATGAAGGCACTTGACGCCACGCTCCGAATGCACGCCGCCAATGCCGAGCTCGAACTCAGGCCGTAACGCTCGGTGCCGCTCCATCGCCTCGTCGAAGCCAGCCGCGAGCTCGGGATCTTGCTCAAGGCGCGCCTCGAGTGCCTTGACGCCTCCCTCCCCCTCCAATACGCCAACCGCGTGGACGAGCCCTGGACAGGAAAGCCAATACGCCGTCGGGAACGGCGTGCCATCGGGTGTGACGGGCGGCTGCTCCACCACGACGGGCCATCCAGCAACACAGCGGCACGCCACGCGCAGCGGCGGATAGGGCGTTCGCCCTAGCTGTTGCTCGAGGCGAGCCATGTCTGTCTCGTCAATCACGGGCACAGCGTACGTGGGAGGAGCCTCCACACGCATGGCGAATCGGTCAGCGTGCGCAAGCTGATCATCATTGGTGTCGTGGTGTTACTGGGTGTGTTGTTCGTACAGCCGATCCGCGCCTACCGCGCCGCGCAGTCCGAATTGACGACCGCGCGTGAGCAGCTCGACAATGCCCGTGCCATCAAGGAACGCGCCGTCAAGGAACGCGATGCCCTCGGCACACGCGAAATGCTGGTGCGCGAGGCGCGCCGACGCGGCTACATCTTCCCCGGCGAGACACCGTTCTCCGTCGGTAACCGCTAGGCGGACACTACATCCGCGCGGTTGTGATGTCCGCCTCACGAGCGAACGCGACAGCGGACAGCGACGCTACGACTGCTTGAAGTTGCCGGCGTTCCACTTCGCCAGCCGCGCCGGCGTCTGCTCGTCGAGCCAGCGGGCGAGGGTGATGAAGTTGACGCAGGCGGTCTCGGGGCGCGTGCAGGCGTCGCGTAGCGTTCGCTCTAGGGCATTCATGTACGCACCCTTGTTCCAGTTCGCGAAATGCGAACCCGTGATGTAGGGCGCACGGTTGCCGCGGTACAGCGAGTTGATCGCATTCATGTAGCTCTGGTAGGTCGTCTGTTCAAACTCGTCGGCCTGAGCCTGCGTCTCAGCCTGCCCATGGTTGACATAAAAGTTATAGTCCATCGCCATGGTGTCGTACTTCGACCCGACACGTTTGATCGACGGCAACGCAAAGTTCCAGAGTCCCTGCTGCTTCGTCGGCCACGCCCCGAGGATGCCGGCCTGGCTCGCGTCGTACTCGAACCCAACCTGCTTCATCGCGTCATACAGCAGCGGCTTGTTGCCCGACAGGCACGGCGTGCGACCGCCATGAAAGTCCTGCTTCGTGTAGATCGGTGTGGGGATGTTGCTGAGACCATTGACACCAGCCGGGTCGAGCATGAACTGCTCCCACTGAGACTGCTCACTGACCCACTCTGCCGACGACCAGGCGTCCGACTGTTCGCAGAGATGCGAGACGTAATGCGAACCAATCTCGTGCCCCAACGCGCGAGCAGTGTTGAAGTCAGTGACGTTATCGACGAGATTTTTGGCAGCCGACTTCGGCCCAGCGAGTTCGGCATAGCCGCCAAGATTCGAAAACCCTCGCGGCGCCTGAGGCGGCTGATACGCATCTTTCTTTTCCGGCAACAACATGTAGATGCCGCTGACGAAGAAGGTGAAACGCGCGCCAACGTCATCGGAGACCTTCAGCCAACGCTGATACATGCGATAGTCGGCTGCACCGTCGAACGACGTAACGATGAACTGCGGTGGACGCCCATTCGCAAGCGCCGTTGCGATGGCGGCCTTCGCCTGCGGCGAAGGCTCCCAATCGGGAAGGATCTCGCTCGGATCGGCCGGAACGCCACCATCGGCTGCTCCGTCACCCGCAGCTGCGGCCGCTGCCGTCTGCCCCTCTTCAACAGGCTGCTGTGGATCGGCGTTGGCTTTTTCTGTCACTTTCGCCTTAGTCGAAACAAGCGCAACCTGCGAGTTCGTTGGGTCCTCGCCGCGCGGCCAGGCCATCGCGCCACCGACAGTGACCAGCGCCGTCACAAGCACGAGCAACAGCACGATCCGTCGACGGCGCACGGCCGCCCTCTGACGGTGCTTGGTGTAACGCGCTGTGGAGCGAGTGGCCATCAGGGGTGCTCGCGCGAATCGGGAGATTCGGCTCTCTGCCCTGACTGTACGACCGTTGGACGGCTATCTCCTGCCCCACTGTGGGGTCCCCGCACACGTTGTTACAGATTCGAGATCAGCGCGTCTGAGCGAATGCAGAGCGGCCCGGATATGCCGCTTTGTCGCCGAGCAGTTCCTCGATGCGCAGGAGGCGGTTGTACTTGGCGATTCGATCCGAGCGCGATGGTGCGCCCGTCTTGATCTGCCCCGTCGCAGCAGCAACGGCAAGATCGGCAATCGTGACGTCTTCCGTCTCGCCCGAGCGATGCGACATCACAGAGCGCATTCCCGCCGAGCCCGCAACCGCAATC
>SYIF01000100.1 GCA_005798855.1 Actinomycetota bacterium
GAGGTCAAGGTGCGTCTGCGCCGCGGCGAGGATTACACCGTGCTCGAGACGAGTGGTCCGCATCTGACGTATCACCCTGAGCGCCTCAGCATGGAGAAGTCCGAGTCGGCCTTTGGCCCGCTCGATCGAATTGGCCAGTTGACGATGCGCAACCTCGACATTCAAGACTCGCGCGAGAAGCTCGAGATCTACGCGGAGGCGGGTCTGCTCGACGCGTCCAATCCATCGATCCAAGGGCACCTTGGACCTGGTGGTGCGCACCGACCCGTATTGGCCAGCAAGGATGAGCCGGAGACTGCGATCGACGTGGCGATGGAGCAAGGCGTCGACTGACGCCCCGCGCCCTCGCTCGCTCGCCATTGCTGCGGGCGTGCTGCTTGGCCTGTTCGTGGTGTTGCTGATCGCCGTCACTGCGGCGTGGGACCCGATCCTGCGCTTCGACGACTGGCTCGGCCACGGCATGGTCGGGCGTCCGGACTGGCTTGTCTCGCCGGCCGATTCGCTGGGCCTCGCCACGCGCGATCTCGGCTCGGGTGCAGTGGTCGCAGTCGCGGTTGCGCTCTTGTGGCGCCCCCATCGGTTTTGGGCGCAGTGGCTTATGTGGAGCGCGATTAGCGGCTTCGCCTTCCAGAATATCGTCAAGGAACTGGTCGGTCGCACCCGCCCCGCCTGGTCCGAGTCGGCGTTTCAGCCGCTGACGGCGTCGTTTCCCTCGGGCCATGCGATGAGCGGCATCACGACGTGGGTCGTGCTCGGTCTGGTGTTGCTGCTCGCACCTGTCGGCGGTCGACTACCGCGCGTAATCGGCGCACTCGCTGTGGCAGTTGGAGTCTTGATGGCCCCGAGCCGCCTGGTGTTGGGTGTGCACTGGCCAACCGACATTCTTGGCGGCTGGCTGTTCGGCGGCGTGGTGGTGTGTGGCGTAGCGGCGTTGGTGGTGGCGCGATCAGGGTCCGCTGGAGACGCAAGGAGGACATGACAAGTGCGCACTTGTCATGTCCTCCTAGGATCGCGAGTGGACCTGGATAGCGCTATCCGTCGTGGTTGCGCCAAGCCTGACGCTCCGTCAATCGCGGAGCTAGTGGATGGCGAGGCCCGGGCGGATCAGCGTTGCGGGCTTGATGAGCCCACCGTCGTCGTACGGTGGCGGCGTCGAGTCGAGCAGTTCGGGGGCACCGAACGAGCGGGCGGTTTGGTCGGCCGGTGGGCGACCGTAGAGCGTCGAGCGCTGGATCGGGTTGCGACCCGCGGTGCGAATCACAGCCTCCATCCGCTCGGGCGGGCACTCCTGGCCGTGGTCGGCACCGGCGGCGCGGCTGATCGACTCGTTCATCAGCGTGCCACCAAGATCGTTGACACCAGCGCCGAGCATCACGCGCGCACCCTCGGGACCAAGCTTGACCCACGACGTCTGAATGTTCTGAATCCACGGGTCGAGTACGAGGCGTGCAGTGGCATGCAGCACAACCGTCTCGTCGAAGGTCGGGCCGTAGCGCGCCTTGCCCTTGAGAGCGATAGGCGCCTCTTCGGGGATAAACGGCAGCGGCACGAACTCGGTAAAGCCACCAGTCTCGCGCTGGAGGTCGCGAATGCGGTGCAGGTGGCGCGCGACGTGGATCGGGCGCTCGATGTGGCCGAACATGATCGTCGCGGTCGTGCGGAGTCCGACGCCGTGTGCGGCGCGCATCACCTCGAGCCACTGCTCGGTGTTGACCTTGTCGGGGCAGAGCACGGCGCGTACCTCGTCGTCGAGGATCTCGGCGGCGGTGCCGGGCAGGCTGCCAAGCCCGGCCTCTTGCAGCTGGCGCAGGTAGTCCTCGAGGGTCCACTCCATCGTGGCCGCGCCCTGCGAGATTTCGAGTGGCGAGAACGCGTGGACGTGGATCTCGGGCTGGGCGGCCTTGATGGCGCGCAGCACTTCGAGGTACCACTCGCCGGTAAAACCGGGGTGGATCCCACCCTGCAGGCAGACCTCCGTGCCGCCACGCTCCCAGGCCTCAGCCGAGCGGCGAGCGACTTCGCTGGGCTCGAGCAGATAGGCGGGGCCGCGCAGGTTCTCGGCGAGGCGCCCCTTCGAGAAGGCGCAGAAGCCACAGCGGAAATAGCAGACGTTGGTGTAGTTGATGTTGCGGCAGACCACGTACGTGACGTCGTCGCCGACACGGTCGCGGCGGCACTGATCGGCGAGCCCCGTCAGGAGCGCGATCTCGGGGCCGCGCGCGTTGAGCAACGCCTCGGTGTCTTCGAGGTCGAGCAGCTGCTCGGCTTCGGCGCGTGCGAGTGCCTGGGCGAAGGCGGGCGACACGCCACCAACGCGCAGTGGTGGGCCGTCGTGCCAGGCGAGCGGTGGCAGCTCGGTGACGCCATTCGTCCAGCCATCGTTCGGCCGCGAGCGCAGCTGCGCATCGGCGACCCGCAGGGTGGCGGCAAGCGGCGCGGGCTCGAGCCAGTCGTTGTTGACGAATTGCGGATAGACGGTCAATCGGGCCTGCAACGTCTGCCCAGCCTCGGCAGTGGCCGTCTCGAGCACAGCCAGTTCGGGCCAAGGTGCCTCGGGATTGACGTGGTCGGGTGTGACCGGCGAGACGCCACCCCAGTCGTTGATGCCCGCGTCGAGCAGTCGCGGGAAGTCAGCGTGGGCGAGGTTCGGCGGCGCTTGCAGCGAGATGGTGTCGGGCAGGATCAGCCGTGCAACGGCGAGCGTCCACAGGTGATCATCGAGCGAAGGCTCGGGTGCGTTGACCATCTTCGTATCGGCCTTGGCGCGGAAGTTCTGGACGATCACCTCCTGCAGGTGGCCGTGCTCGGCGTGCAGGTCGCGTAGTGCCAGCAGCGCCTTGATGCGCTCGGTGCGCGTCTCGCCAATGCCGATCAGGATGCCGCTCGTCGTCGGGATCTTCAGTTGACCCATCCGGGCGAGAGCGTCGAGGCGAACCGAAGGCTCCTTGTCGGGCGAGCCATAGTGCGGCATTCCCTTCTCAC
Organism: Actinomycetota bacterium; assembly: GCA_005798855.1. Classification (GTDB taxonomy): domain Bacteria; phylum Actinomycetota; class Thermoleophilia; order Gaiellales; family F1-60-MAGs149; genus F1-60-MAGs149. Next base: position 2,983 of record SYIF01000100.1, read on the forward strand.
TCAGGCGTGCGCTCGCGGTCTCGAGCATGATCCCCTGCGAGGGAGCGAAGGCACGAAACGATGCGAGCTCCTCGTCGTCGAGGATGCCCGGGTTGGCGTGGGGCAGGAGACCGGTCTCGGTCAAGACCCGCTCCATGCAGTGCGCGAGGTACGCCGCAGTCGTGGCGAAGCCAAGCTCGGCGAGTTCGATACGCGCGGCCTCGTAGCGCAGCTCCGGCTTGTCGCC
>SYIF01000101.1 GCA_005798855.1 Actinomycetota bacterium
GACGCCCCAGCCAAGTACGCCGAGCGCATTGACCATCGTCGTATGCGAATCTGTGCCCACGAGTGTGTCGGGTAGCGCAACCTGGCCGCCAGCAACCTCGCGCACATCTACCACGGAGGCGAGGTGCTCGACGTTAACCTGATGGACGATGCCCATGCCCGGTGGCACGACGCGTAGCCGACCGAAGGCGCCTTGGCCCCAGCGGAAGAAGCGATAGCGCTCGCCGTTGCGCTCGTACTCGCGCTCGACGTTCTTCGCGAACGCGTACTTGGTACCGAAGGTGTCGACCTGGACCGAGTGGTCAATCACGAGATCGACAGGGACGTGCGGGTCGATGTCGCCGGGATCACCACCCATCAGTGCGTGCGCATCGCGCATGGCAGCGAGGTCGGCGATCGTCGGAATGCCAGTGAAGTCCTGCAGAATCACGCGCGACGGGATAAACGGCACCGATGTGCCCTCTGGTGCCGGAGCAGGCCACGCGGCAAGTGCGCGAATGTCGGCCTCAGAGACGTGCTCACCAATCGAATTGCGCAGCTGCATCTCGAGCAGCACGCGGACGGTATACGGCAGTGCGCTTGTGTCAATGCCGGCCTCGTCACAGGCGGCGATCGCAAAGTAGTCGACACCGTCAACGCCGGGGAGCGGACGACGCGCGTGGAGAGGATCTGCTGCAGGCGTCATCCCAGCATCATGCCATGAGGTGAAGGTCAGGTGAGCAGCGCGAAGGCCGGGTCAATCAAGCCACAGGCTGCGCCGATCAGCGCGGCTCCGATGATCAGCGCCGGCACAGGCAGGCCGCGCCGATGAAGGACGAACACGGCGACGGCAATTGCTGCTGCCAGCAGGTCGATGCCGCCGGCTCGAAAGATCGCGTGGTCGGCGAGATAGATCACCAACACGGCGATTGCCCCAGCAACGACGCCCTGCAGCGCGGCCAGAGCGTCGGCAACCGGGCCGCGTCGGGGCACATGTTCGATCAGCGGCGCACCGACAGAGATCATCAAGAACGACGGCGCAAACGTTGCGAAGGTCGCGACGAGGGCTCCGGCGATGCCGCCGGCAGCACCACCGAGCGTAGTCCAGCCCGCCACGAAGCCAACGAAGGAGTTGACCATGATCAGCGGGCCGGGCGTGGTCTCACCGAGTGCGAGCCCGGCAATCATCTGCTCAGGAGTCAGCCACCCAAATCGCCCGACGGCAGCGGCCGCGACGAAGGGCAGCACCGCGTACGCCCCGCCGAATGTCACGAGAGCGACGATCGTAAAGAAGCCTGTCAGTTCGGCTACGACGCCACCGACGAGTAGGAGCGCAACGATTGCACCCAGCCAGAGAGCCGCACCGATGACCGCGCGACGGATTAGTGCAGGCCGATCGACGGGGTGGGGCGGCTCGCCCGGGTCGGCCTGGTCTTCGAGTGGCACGAGGGCAGTCGGGCGGAAGTGGCCGATCACAATGCCTGCCACCGCTCCGAGTGCGACGAGGATTGGAAACAGTCCACCGAGCAGCATCGCGACGCCAGCGATCACCGCAATCCCCAGCGTCCAGCGCGTCTTAACGACCTTTCGGCCCATCCGGAGGCCCGCCGCGACGACTAGTGCGACGACGGCGCCACCGAGCGCGCGGACGATGCCCGTCACCACGCCTGTGTCACCAAACGCCATGTAGATCCACGACAGGGCGATGATCAGCAGCAGGCTGGGCAGGATGAAGAGTCCACCGCTGGCGATCGCGCCGCGCACGCCGTGCAGGCGGTAGCCGAGATAGCACGCAAGCTGTTGAGCCTCGGGGCCGGGCAACGCGGTGCAGAGCCGGAGCGCATGGAGGAAGGAGCGCTCGTCGATCCAACCGCGGCGCTCGACGACCTCGCGGTGCATCAGGTCGATCTGTGCGATCGGCCCACCAAACGAGATACAGCCGAGTCTCAGCCAGACGCGGAATGCGGCACCGAACGACACGGTCACGTCGTGGCTCCACCAATCGCCCAGACGCCGCGGCGTAGGCGCAGCGAACCGAGCACGACACGCAAGACCACGAACAGCGTAATTCCGGCCCATAGACCCGTCAGGCCAAAGCCGAAGTAGACGGTGCCGAACATCAGAGGAACGTACCCGACTACGACGGCCACGATGGTGAAGTTTCGGAGGAAGATCGTGTCGCTCGCACCCATCAAGACCCCATCGATCGCGAAGGCAATCCCGCCGAGCGGTTGCATCGCGCCGAACCAGCCCCAGGCGGAACCCGTGGCTTGGACGACGTCGTCGTCGGAGGTAAAGACGCGGGGGATGACGCGCCAGCCCGCGAGGATGATTACCCCAAAGATGCCGCCGAGGATTGCGCCCAGCTCGCACAGCCTCCGCGCCGTGGCTCGAGCCTTCGCGACCTCGCCAGCGCCGAGTAGTTCGCCGATCAGTGCCTGGGCAGCGATCGCGAAGGCATCCATGGTCAGGGCCAGGAAGAACCACAGTTGGATTGCAATCAGGTGGGCTGCGACCTGCTCGGGCCCGAGGCGCGAGGCGACGGCGGTCGCGCTCAAAAACACGCCCTCAAGAGCAATCGTGCGTAGTCCAAGGTCGCGCGCGGTCGCCAGTTGGCTGACGATGCCCTCGCGGTGAGGTCGCAGCGAGACGCGCTCGCGAAGCAGAGCCTGCAGGAAGAGTGCGGCCGCGATCGCCTGTCCGATCACGTTCGCGTATGCCGAACCTTCGAGGCCCATGTCGAGGCTGTAGACGAAGACCGGCGCTAGGGCTGCGCTGACGACATTCGCCGAGATTAGGTAGACCAGTGGTTTGCGCAGGTCTTGCACGCCACGCATCCAGCCCTGCCCCGCCAGGGCAACGGTCACGAAGGGAGCGCCGAAGGCCGCGATCCGTAGCCAACTCAATGCGAGCCGCTGCGTCTCGGCGTGATCGCCGGCGATTGCGTTTACCAGTGGCTCAGCCAGAGCCTGCAGGAGGATCAACAGCAGGATCCCGATGCCGAGTCCGAGCCACGTTGCCTGCACGCCAGCGCCGACCGCTTCGGCACGACGGTTAGCGCCGAAGAGCCTGGCGGCTCGACCCGTAGTGCCGTAGGCGAGAAAGCTCATCAACCAGATTACGTTGCCAAGCAGGGCCGCACCGACGGCAAGTCCAGCCAGCGATTCCTTGCCGAGGTGCCCCACGACAGCGGTGTCGACGAGCAGGGAGAGCGGCTCGGCCGCGAGCGCGCCAAGGGCCGGAATCGCGAGCGCGAAAATGCGGCGGTCGGAGACGCGGTTGGTCATCGGCGACAGTATGTCGCCGATGACCAACCGTGTCTGCGGATGTCACTAAGGGGTCTGACCCCTTAGTGACATCCGCACTATCCGGTTTTGCCTCCTGGCGATGCGACAAGAGGGTCTGACCCCCTTCGTCGCATCCGGCTACGCTGATGTTATGAGCATTTCCGTTGTCCATCACACCGACCCGGGCTGTCCCTGGGCGTATTCCGCCGAACCCCACCTGCGCGCCCTCGAGTGGCGCTATGGCGACGGGCTTGAGTGGCGGACGGTGCTGATCGGGCTGACGGAGAGCGCAGAGCAGTACGTGGCGCGCGGCTACACCGGCGACCAGATGACGAAGTGGAACATCGAATTTCGCGATCGCTTTCACATGCCCTACAGCACAGACCTGCGCGAGGGCCCGGCCGGTACTGGCCTGGCCTGCCGCCTGGTGGTGAGTGCGCGACGTCAGGGCTACGAGGCGGGGGAGGCCCTGTTGCGTGCGCTGCGCTTCTCGTGGTTTACGAACCCGCGACGGCACGACAGCCTCGAGGTCTTGGAGCCGGTCGTGCGTTCGGTCAGTGGCATCGACGCCGATGCCGTGTTGGCTGGGCTTGATGATCCCGAGGTCGAGGTGCTCTATCAGGCCGACCGTGCTGAGGCTCGCTCGGTCGCGCCCCCCGCGAGCGCCCAAGGCAAGACGGCGCAGACGGATGGTCCTGAGCGGTACACGGCACCGAGCCTCGTCTTCGAGCACGACGGTCGCACGCTGGTGGCGGCCGGGTGGCAGTCGCTGACTGCATATGACGTCTGCATTGCCAACCTCGATCCAACGCTGACCCAACGCGGTCCCGCTGGCCCCGACGAGACGCTGCCCGCGTTCCCTCGTGGTCTCGTGACGTTTGAGGTCGCCCTGCTGATGTGCGCGCGCACCGACGATCCGAATCTTGCGGCGGCAGAGCAGGCATTGGTCGATCTTGTCGCGGCGGGCAAGGCTCGGCGCGTGGCGCTCGGCAACGACGCCCTCTGGTTGCCGGTCTAACCGACTGGGCTGCCCGCGCCCTGCGAGACGCTCGTCCAGTACCTGCCGAGCTGAGGCTCGGTTAGGAGAGGGCGATCACTTCGTCGCCGACCATCGTGTCGACGAGTGGGCGCGAGACGGCGGCACGGTTTGCGGCCTCCGTCTCGGGCACCGCGATGATCTGGCCCGAAAGCAGCGTCGCGACCGGGGCGACCTCGGAGCAGGCGATCGCACTGACGAGACCGGCGGGCTCTTTCGAAGGCTTGTCCGGCGAGGCGAGGGCTACGCCGCCGCCGCCGCGACCCTTGGTGGGAATGTCGTCGATGGCGACGCGCTTGCCGAAGCCGCTCTCGTGCGCGACGTAGAGATCGCCGGGGGTAACGGCGCAGGCGCCGATGACGCGATCGCCCGGTGCGAGCTTGATGCCGAGGACACCGCCGGCCGACGCGCTCTTGACCGGGCGAATCGGCTTCATTGCCGTGCGCAGCACCTTGCCCGCAGCGGTGGCGATCAGGATCTCCGCGCCCTCCGCGTGCGCCACGGCGGCGACGAGACGATCGCCGTCGGGAAGCCCGAAGGCGGGCGTGGGGGTGCCGTGGGAACCCGACAGGGAGTCAGGCGTGCAGCGCTTGATCTCTCCGCCCTCGCTGACCAGCAAGACAAACTCGGCAGTGGCGGCAGCAAGCGCGACGAGTTCTTGGTTGCGCGCCAACTGGAGCGCCTTGGCGCCGCGCACGGTGCGCGACGAGAGCGGCAGCTCGTTGATGCGCAGCCGCGCAATCTGGCCATCGGCCGTAAAGCAGAGAATCTCGCTCTCTGAATCGGTCTCGAGGACCGGTAGCGGACGGTCGCCAGGCTGGATGTCGATCGGGAAGGCCGTCGGCATCGAGGTGCGCGAGAGCGCGGCAAAGAGACCACCGCGGGTGGAGCCCAGCCACGCCTCAGTTTTGGGTCGTGCGACGACATCGACGGTTGTCGCGGTCTTGCCCGCGCCAGATTCGATCGTGACGCCCGAGGCCTCGCCGCCCAGCACCGTTCGACGCGGGCTAGACAGCGCGGCTGCCTGCTTGAGTTCGCTGACCACGATCTTCTTGAGCGCCGCGTGCGAGTCGAGAATGCGACCGATCTCGTCGACGCGCTCGCCCTTCTGCGTGCGCTCCTCCTCGAGCTTGAGTAGGTTGAGGCGCGCGAGACGCTTGATCGGCATGTCGATGATCCACTGCGCCTGCTCGTCGTCGATCGGCACGGCCTTGTCGGAGCCATGTGGTGTGACCTTGAGCTTCCCGATCAACTGCAGCTTCGCGTCGTCATCGTCTTCGGAGGCACGTACGATCTTGATCACGGCATCGATCGCGTCGAGGGCAGCGAGGATCGCAATCAGGCGGTGCAGCTCGCGCAGCAATTCGTCGCGCTCGAACTCGAGGCGGCGCGTCACGATCGTAAAGCGGAAGTCGACGAAACGGTCGAGTGCCTCGCGCAGGCCGATCTGGCGCGGCGTGCCCTCGACGAGGACGGTCATATTGATGCCAACCGTGACGCGCAGCGAGGTCGTACGGAAGAGGTCGGAGATCAGTCGATCGAGGCTACCGCCGCGCTTGCAACGGATCTGGACGCGCGTACCGTGGCGGTCGGTCAGGTTGCGCGGCATCTCGGTGACGTCGCGGATCTTGTCGGCGCGCGCGGCCTTGACGACCTCGGCCACGATCTGGTCGGGCGAGACGCCGTACGGCAGCTCGGTGACGACGATCGCCTGTACGCCACCTGGCAGTGGCTCGGTGTGGAAGCGCGCCTGCAGACGGGTCGTGCCCTGGCCCTTGGCGTAGGCCTCGGGCAGCGCGGACGGATCGACGAGGATGCCGCCGGTCGGAAAGTCCGGACCGGGCATGACCGTCAGGATTTCCTCGAGCGTCGTGTCGGGGTTCTCGGCCAGCATGATCGCGGCGGCGCAGGCCTCGGCGAGGTTGTGCGGCGGAATCTCGCACGCCATCGACCAGCCGATGCCACGCGACCCATTGACGAGCAGGTTCGGGAAGGTGACGGGCAGAACCCACGGCTCTTGCTTCTTCTCCGTAAAGTTCGGCTTGTACTCGGGTACGATCTCGGGGCGCAGATCGGCGAGCCAGGCCGTCGCGGCGGGGGAGAGGCGGGCCTCCGTATAGCGGTAGGCGGCCGGCGGATCCGAGTACTCCTTCGGGCCAACGCTGCCCCAGTTGCCTTGGCCATCGACGAGCGGCACGTTGAGGACGAAGCCCTGTGCCATGCGGACCATCGCGTCGTAGACCGCCGAGTCACCGTGCGGGTGGTAATTGCCGATCACATGGCCAACCGTCAACGCAGACTTCTGATACGGCCGGCCGGCACGGCCACCGAGCTCGTCCATTGCGTGGACGATGCGCCGCTGGACGGGCTTTAGGCCATCGCGCACGTCCGGCAGCGCGCGGCCGAGATTGACGTACATGCCGTACGCGTAAGCACGGTCGAGCAGCGCATCGGAGGCATCGACGGAGTCCCCATCCCAGTCGAGCCGAGCGATGCGGCTGCCGCCATCGTCATCATCGTCACCGCCCGTCGGCGCCTCGTCGGACTCCTCGTCGGACTCCTCGGCACCGTCAGCGCCATCGGTGCCATCTGTGTCGAGCGGTGTCGAGTCGGCCGTTGGCTCGCTGGTATCGCCCGCGTTGTCATGCTCGGCGGTCGTTTCGTCGTCGATCTGGACCGACAGGTCCAGCTGCTCCTCTTGCGGCTCCTTGCTCATACGAGCACCTCAGAGTCGCCCGCCGTCTCCTCGAGCCAGGCACGGCGTGGGGCAGGGTTTGAGCCCATCACGAGGTCGACGGTCTTCGCGGCCTCGGCTGCATCTTCGATCGAGATCTGCAAGAGGCGCCGCGTGGCCGGATCGAAGACGGTCTCGCGCAGCTGATCGGGGTTCATCTCACCGAGACCCTTAAAGCGCGTGACGTGCTCGCCCGTGCGCTTCGTGGTCTTGAGCGCCTCTTTGAGCTCCTCTTCGGTGTGCACGTAGAGCGCACCGTCTTTGAGTGCGATTCGGAACAGCGGCGGGCGAGCCAGGAAGATACGGCCGCCAGCCAAGAGGTCAGGGAAGAGTTCGTGAAAGAGCGTAATCAGAAGGTTGGCGATATGTGCGCCATCGGCATCGGCGTCGGCGGTGATCACGACCTTGCCGTAGCGCAACTGCTCCTCCTCGAGCGTCGCGACGAGCGTCGCGCCAATCACGTCCTTGCGGCCACCGAGGGCGACGAGGATCGAATCGACTTCGGTGTTGTCGAAGGCCTTGCCGTTCTTGGCACCGAGCACGTTGAGGATCTTGCCGCGGATGGGCAGGATCGCCTGGGTTGCGTTGTCGCGTGCCTGTTTAGCACTGCCACCGGCCGAGTCTCCCTCGACGATAAAGATCTCGCGGTCCGAGTTGGGGATCGCGGGATTGTCGATCGTGTCGGCCAGTTTGCCGGGCAGATTCGAGTCGCTCATGATCGAGGTCGCGGCGTTGCGCAGCTTCTTCGAAATCTTGGCTTTGGCGAGGCGCACGTCGCGGGCGAGCACGACGCGATCGAGGATCTTCTTGGCGTCGTCGGCATTCTTCTTGTCCACCAGCCAGTCGGTCAGTGCCTGGGTCATAAACGCCGTGACGGCGGTCTGCGCCTCTTGGTTGTTGAGGCGCCCCTTGGTCTGGCCTTCGAACTGCGGGTTTTCGAGCATCACCGAGATGGCGCCGGTCAGGCCATCGGCGACGTCCTTGGCGTCGAGCGTCTCGCCCTTGTCCTTCTTTAGTCGCCCGGCGTCGAAGGCGGCCTGGTTTAGGACGCGCGTCAGCGAGCGGCGCAGGCCGGAGACGTGCGCACCGCCATCGACTGTGTTGACGACGTTGCAGAAACTGAAGACACGATCGTCGACCGACATCGTCCACTGCAGCGCGATTTCGATCGGGATACCGCCGGACGTACCCGACAACAAAACGATGCCCGGATGCGCAACGTCGCGGCTCTCGTTGAGTTCGCGCACATAGTCGGCGAGGCCCTCCTTGCTGCGGTACTCGTGCTCCGTCCCGTCGGGCGTGCGCAGCTGGAACGTGAGGTTGCGAACGAGAAACGACTTCTCGCGCAGGCGCTGCTGGACCGTTGTTGGCGAGAGGTGGGCGTTCTTGTCGAAGATCGTGCGGTCGGGGGTAAAGCGCACCGTCGTGCCAGTGCCCTCGCCCTTCTCCAGCGCACGGACGTCCCTGACAGGCCCATCGGGAATGCCACGCTGATACCGCTGCGACCAGAGGCGCTTGTCGCGCCGAACCTCGACCTCCAACCATTCGGAGAGTGCGTTGGTCACGCTCGCGCCGACACCGTGCAGACCACCAGAGACCTTGTAGCCACC
>SYIF01000102.1 GCA_005798855.1 Actinomycetota bacterium
GTGCGGGGGAGGACATGACAAGTGCGCACTTGTCATGTCCTCCCCCGCACACCAGCGGACCCTGATTGCGTTAGGCGTCAGGGGACACGTCGGTAAAACGCTCGAGCAGCGCTTCGGCCTCGAGGCTTCCTGCGATGACCGCGAGGTTCCACCAGACGAGTGCCGTTTCGTTGAGGCCGGTGCTGAGGCAGAGCTCGCCAAGGCGAAAGGCGAGCGGGCCGTCATCGATTGTGCGCAGCTGCTCGGCCGCGGCCGCCGGATCGCATTCGAGCAGGCCTGCAAGTTCGTCGGCGAGCGCGGGGTCGAGCTCTGCGGCCTGCGCCCAGTCCATGCGGACGCCGGGTAGGTCGGCCTGTTCGACCGCTGCCACACCGAGGCTCCAGAGCGCGTTGGCGTTGTCGCGCTCGGCCATCCGTTCGAGCAACACCCGGCGACGTGTCGCGCCCGTATTGAGTAGCATCAGATGGTCGCGCGCCTGCAGATCGCCGGCGTCCGCGGCCTCTTCCCAGAGCGTTTGAGCAGCCGCAAAATCGCCGGCCTCGTACGCCGCAATGCCGCGGTCGAAGAGATTTGTCGCATCAGTCATCGGCGGCAGGGTACCCGGCAGTGTCACGCCCCGTCGCCAAACAGGAACTGACTGTGCGACGATCCGCATATGACGAGCCCGCTGCACCCACTGCATCCATTGACCCCCGACGAGTTGCGTCGCACGGCTGAGGTCGCTCGCACCGCCGAGAATGCGGCCGACGCAGTCTTCGTGCACATCAGTCTGCGCGACCCAAACAAGACGGAATATCTGTCCTGGGCCGATGCGGGCGGCCCGCGGCCAGCACGTCACGGCCGGGCGGCAATCTACGACGCCCATCGGCGCCTACGCGAAATTACTGTCGATCTCGACGCTGGCACGATTGCCGAGGATCTCCATTTTCCTGGCGCGCAGCCGCCCATCACCGGCGACGAGTATGTCGCCGTCGAGCACGCCGTCAAGCAGGATCCACTGATGATCGAGGCGCTCGCGAGTCGCGGGATTACCGACATGGGCCTTGTTCAAATCGACGTGCTCGCCGCTGGCGCGATGGGGCATCCGCTCGAAGCCAATCACCGCATTGCGCGTGCCGTCCCGTACCTGCGAGGTGCCGCCAACGACAACGGCTACGCCCGCCCGATCGAGAGTCTGCTCGGCATCGTCGACCTCGACGAGATGCGCGTGCTGAAGATCGAGGAGTACGACGTCAAGCCGATTCCGGCTGCCGACGGTGAGTACAAGACCGGCACCGTACCGGCGCGCAGCGACCTCAAGGCGATCGAGATTACCCAGCCCGACGGCGTCTCCTTCACCGTCGACGGCAATCGCATTCACTGGCTCGATTGGGAGTTCTCGGCAGCACTCGACGCGCAGGAAGGCCTGGTTCTGCACGATGTGCGTTTCAAGGGGCGTCGCATCATGCACCGCGCCTCGTGTGCCGAACTGGTCGTCCCCTACGGCGATCCGCATCCGATGCACAACTGGCGCAACTACTTCGATGCCGGCGAGTACGGACTCGGCGCCTGCACCAACACGCTGGTCTTGGGTTGTGACTGCGTGGGTGACATCACCTACCTCGATGCACACCTCGTGAATGGGCACGGTGAGGTCGTTGAGGTGCCGAATGCGATCTGCCTGCACGAAGAGGATTTCAGTCTGCTTTGGAAGCACTCCGACCACGCCACGGGCAACGTCGAGAGTAGACGCGCGCGACGCTTCGTCGTTAACTCGATGGCGACAGTCGGCAACTACGACTACGCGTTTCGTTGGAACTTCGGCCTCGACGGCCACATCGAGCTCGAGCTGCAACTGCACGGCATCATCTCGACGATGGCGCACACGGACGGCGAGGTGTTGCAGGGGACGAGCATGGTTGACGCGGGCCTTTCGGGTCCACACCATCAGCACCTGTTCTGCTTCCGCCTCGACCTCGACGTTGATGGCACGGACAACACGGTGCGCGAGATTGAGGCCGAGGCGATCCCGATCGGCCCCGACAACCCGGTTGGTAATGCCTTCCGTTCGAAGACAACGTTCTTTGAGACCGAGAACGACGCCAAGCGCAACGCCAAGGACACGCTCGCGCGGGCCTGGTACGTCGGTAATCCTCACAAGCAGAACGCGATCGGGGGCACGCCTAGCTACCGGATTGTGCCGATGCATGGCGTCACGCCGATGCTGGCCGACCCCGCCTCGAGCATCTCGCAGCGGGCCGGCTTTGCGCGCAACATCCTCTGGGTGACGCCCTACGAAGAGAGCGAGCGACACGCAGCTGGCACGTATCCGTATGGTCGGCTCGACGCGGAGGGCTTGCCGGAGTGGACGGCGGCCGATCGTCCGATCGCCGACACCGACGTCGTCTGCTGGTACACCGTTGGTGTGACGCATTTTGTGCGCACGGAGGACTGGCCGGTTATGCCCGTCGCCCGAGCCGGTTTTCGGCTTGAGCCAGCGGGCTTTTTCGACCGTAATCCAGCGCTAGACATTCCAGCGTCGCCTGCGAAGTGTTGTCACCCAACGTAGAGCGTGATCAGGAGCAATGGATGATTGAGAGAGCCCGCCAGGAAGGCAATGCATGACCGTTCATAAGCGCATTCGGCCCTTCAATACGAAGGAGACGTACCCCGAGCAGAACCTCTCGAACGATCTCTGTCAGGCCGTCGTCGCAAACGGTGTCGTCTACCTGCGTGGCCAGGTTGCACAGGATTTGGAGACGCGCGAGGACGTCGGGATCGGCGATCCCTCTGCTCAGGCCCACAAAGTGATGGACAACATCGAGCTCTTGCTCGCCGAGTCTGGTTCCGAGCTGGCACAGATCGTCAAGTGCGTGATCTACCTGACGGACATTCGGCATCGCGAGCCCGTCTATCGCGTGCTCGGCGAGCGCATGCCCGGCGTATTCCCGGTCTTTACGGGGCTTGTGGTGGTGGCGCTCGCGCGTCCGGCCTGGCTCGTCGAGGTCGATATCACCGCCGTCATCCCCGACGGGAGCGACGCGTGACGCTGTCCCTCGTCGCGGCGGATCCTGCGACGGGCGAGGTTGGGGTTGTGATCACATCCTCGAGCCCGGCGGTGGCTGCGCGTTGCGCACACGTGCGGGCTGGAGTGGGGGCTGTGGCGACGCAGAACGTCACCGACCCGCGCCTGGGCCCGGCACTGCTCGATCGTCTCGAGGCTGGTGCCTCCCCCGAGGAAGCGCTGCAGGCACTGATCGCAGAGCAGCCACCCGAACTGATCGCCTTTCGGCAACTGACGGCCGTTACGCCGGACGGACGCACGGCGATCTTCTCTGGTGACCACGCACTTGGCGTGGTGGGCGAGCACCAGGGCACCGCGGTCGTCTCGGCGGGCAACTTGCTCGCCGCCGCCAACGTCCCGATGATCGCCGCCGCGGCGTTCGAGACCGCGCAGGGCCCATTGGCCGCGCGCCTGATGGCTGGCCTCAACGCCGGTATTGCGGCGGGTGGCGAAGCGGGTCCTGTTCACTCGGCAGGGCTACTGGTCGCGCGCGACGTTGCCTGGGCGGTGACGGACCTACGCGTCGATTGGGTCGACGAGGATCCGGTCGGCGAGCTGACGGCTCTGTGGGAGCGTTGGGAGCCCGAGCTTGACGGCTACGTGACGCGCGCGCTGCGGCCTGGTGCCGCGCCATCGTTCGGCGTTCCTGGCGACGAGTGAGCGCCCCGCCACCGCTCGTGTCGCGGGGCTAGCCCCGCCGAATCGCGGCTCGCGATGGCAACAGACGAGAGCCGGGTACGCTTTCTACTGGAACTTCACCATAGGAGGTAGTCCACCCATGAGCAGACGTTTGCTTTTTCTCATAACGACCCTCGGTGCGCTGTTTGTCTTGCCTGCGCTCGCCGGCGCGTCGCTTGTGTACCAGGCTGCCTCGGCCACTGCTATCACGTGGGAGGTATCGACCAACGAGACCGGCAGCAACAACTCGGACGTGTCCGCTAGCGGCAACCGTGCGATCTACATGGCCGATGACGACGGCGGCAATCGGGTGACGCTGCCGATTACGGGGCAGTTCCCGGTGGTCTCGCCGAACGGTGCGATGGTCGCGTACCAGAAGGTCACGAACTCCAAGACCGGCGCAGCGCAGCTGCATTTCCTAACCGTCGCCACGGGTGCCGACTTCAACACCCGTGCCTACTGTGGCGGACCGATCTGGGCGCCGAACTCGTCGGCAGTTGCGTGTTCCACGACGCAGTGGAGCGGCGCCGGCGACTTCAAGGGGTTAGGCCTCAACACCATCACGACCGCCGGTGCGGTCTCAATCATCGTTCCGTCCGTCGGCACGCTGGTCAACGGCTACAGCTGGTCGCCGGATAGCACGAAGGTCGTCTGGGGTCAGACGCCGTTCGGCAAATGGACTGCGGACTCAAAACTGCGTTGGCTGCCGGCAGATGGCTCGGGCACCGTCGGCAAGCTTGGCAATGGCGCCCTGCCGGTCTGGGGCCCGAGCAAGATCGCTTTCATCCGCGCGACCCACGCGTCCGTCGCAGGCACGAGCGTGGAGCGCACGCAGGTCTGGACCGTCGACCCGGCGGTCGGCGCGACGTCAGCAAAGGCGCTGACGGCGTATCAGGCCAAGGGGTTCGTCTCCGGTCCCGTGGCGATGCGCTGGACGCCTGATGGGACGAAGATCCTCGGCGAGCTGTATGGCGAGGACTACAACCAGCCGATCTACATCACGATGAACGGCAAGATCCACAAGTTTTGTGCGAGCAACGCCGGCGTCTACGGCGTCTCGGCGGATGGCAAACAGGCTCTCGTGATGGCGAATCTGATGGGCGGCGGCAAGCAGCCCATCTACGCCTCACCGCTTGCCAATACCGGCCCCACGCTGCTGGTCAAGGACGCCTGGGAGCCCTCGGTGACCGCCAACTGGCAGCCATAGTCGTTTCGCGTGGGGAGTCGGCCGCGGGCCGGCTCCCCACTGCGACACGTTCGCCATGTGCAGGTGGGCCGGGCGGCGTACGCTGAGGGCACCCCCGCTCGAGGAGCAGCCATGTACAGCCGCCGTTTCGCCGTCGTCACCACCAGTGCCGTTGCAGCGCTACTCGTGCTCGCATCGTCTGCGGGTGCCACGATCGCCTACCAGTCGGCGAGCGGCTCGCGCCTGATGACCGCCAGCGATCGGGCCACGGGCGCCACGCAGATTGACGTCACGGGCACGGGTCCCCTGATCTCCCCCGACGGCACGCGCGTCGCGTACATCGGTGGCACGATGGCCCGGCCGCGGCTGCGGATCCGCACGATCACGACGGGCGCCGAGGTCGTCGCCTCGGCCATGCCGGGCACGGCGGTCGGGCTGGGCATCGTGTGGGCGCCAGATTCCGCGCGGCTGCTGATGCCGACCGAGTCGGCGACCGCCGACGGGTACATCACGGGTGCGGGCCTCGACATCGTCGATGCGGCCACGGGCACCGTCACCGTCATCTCCGCGCCTAAGGGCCGTGATACCTGCGGCTACTCCTGGGCGCCCACGGGAGACCGTCTCGCGTACAGCACGCAGCGCTACGGGGCAGCGTTCGGCGCGTGCAGCATGCGCATCGTCGGGCTCGATGGCGCGTTGATCGACGTCCTCGGCACGGGCTCGAACCCGTTGTGGGGTCCGACGCGCATCGCATTCCAGCGCTACACCACGGTGCGCTGGCACGGCATGAGGCTCCAACATACGCAGCTGTGGACGATCGATCCGGTCGGTCCAGGCGCGCCGACGCAGCTGACGCGCTACCCCAGCGTGGGCATGATCTACGGCCCCTACGCGACGATCTGGTCGCCCGACGGCACCACGCTGTACGGCGGCATCGGCGGCGAGGATGTCTCGATGCCGGGGCGCATTGACGCCACCACGGGGCGCGTCACGCGCCTGCGCGACGGCAGCGGCGATCTGCTCGACGATGCGTCGCCCGTCGCCGTGTCGGCCGACGGTCGCACGCTGCTGGTTGCCACCGGCGTCATCGCCGGCACACCCGTCTACCGCACGATGCCCGTCGGCAACGGACGGCTGCGCGTGTTCCTACGCAACGCGTATCACCTGTCGGTGCAGCCCTCCTGGCAGCCATAGAGCGCCGGTGGTCGTGCGCCTCCAAGGCGCAACTGGCTCGGGAAGGAGGCGCGCCACTAGGATGCTCCCAACGAGAGGAGTTGGTGATGGCCGATGACGAGATCCGCGAGCAGCTCGAGACGCTCTACTGGTGGGGCGTTGCGACGTTCTTCCGAAGTCCTCATAACGAAGACCCGGCGGCGTGCGACATCGGCGTGCTCGGCATCCCTCACTCCTCGGGCAATGGCTCGACGGAGCGCGACCAACACCTCGGACCGCGCGCCGTGCGCAATGTTTCGGCGCACAATCGGCGGCCACACCGTGATTACGGGTTGCACCCCTTTGAGGCCTTCCGCGTCCACGACCTCGGCGATGTTGCACTTCCGGAAGCCATGGACAATGAGGCTTGCGTCGATCGCATCGCGGCCGCCACACGTCGAATTGCGGATGCGCAGACCCGACTGGTTTCGATCGGTGGTGACCATGCGATCACGGGCGCCGTCCTGCTGGGCCTCGCTGGCCCTGGTTCCAAACTGACAGGCGATGATCCGGTTGCGTTGATCCATTTTGATGCCCACGTCGATTCGTATTCCCAGATCCCGCACTGGCTCGGCGCTAAGCGCTCTGCGGCGCATTGGGCGGCCTACCTCGTCGAGGCCGGTTGCATCGACCCGCACCGCAGCACGCAGATCGGCATGCGTGGTCAGCCGCGCACCGAGACTTGGCTGGATACGAGTCGCCAGTTGGGCTACGACGTGGTGACCATGCAGGAGTGTCGCCAGCGCGGTCTCGCAGAGGTGATCGCGACGGCCCGAGAGCGAGCGGGGGAGGGCCCTGTCTACATCACCTTCGATCTGGACTGCCTCGACCCGTCGATTGCACCCGCCGTCTCGAATATCGAGATCGGTGAGGGAGGATTCTCGATCGACGAGGCCAACCAGCTGCTCCACGGTCTGCGTGGCCTCGACATCGTCGGTGCTGATGTCGTCTGCCTGATGCCGACGAAGGACCTACCGAACAACCAGACAGCGATGGTGGCAGGGCACGTTGCCTTTGAGCAGGTCTCGTTGATTGCTGATCGGCTCAGCTCCGCCAGTAGCTAGGCCTGGGGGTGTCCGTGTCACCCGTCCGAACTAGCGCGCGGCGACCTCGGGGCGCACGTACTGCCCGTGCGTGAGTCCGACGGCGCCAAGACACAGCTCGGCCGTCGCCGGGTTTGTGGCGAGCGGAATGTTGTGGACATCGCAGACCTTCATCAGGGCCTGAATGTCGGGATCGTGCGGATGGGCGGTCAGTGGATCACGGAGGAAGACCACGAGGTCGAGCTGCTCCTCGGCGGCGAGCGCGCCAATCTGCAGGTCGCCTCCAAGTTGTGCAGGCACACCCTACCTGCGTCCGCCTAACGTAGCAGGCTTACGCAGTGTCTTCGGGTTTTGCCTTAGCCGCATCGCGAGCGCTGCCCAGTTCCTGAAACTTCTTTAGGGCTTCAGCCATGCCCGCGCGGTAGTCCTCGTCGCCGTCAAAATTGACGGTAGTTCTCTTCGTTCCGTCAGCGAGGTAGCGGACGGTTCCGACGGGGTTCCATGTGTTCTTTTTGTTCGCGGCCATAACATATCACCAAACCTTTCGCCGCTGCTAGTCAGGCGGTCGTCGATGTACTGCATATCCATCCACACTCGATGGTAAGCGTCGCGGTGGCGACAAGGCGGCTGGTGCGAAGCACGCTCTGATGGCGTTCGACGAGCTCGAGCATTGCTGTCTTGGCACCGTCGTGTGCGACGAGTGCGATGTGTTGCGGGATTCGTGTGTTCATGCCCTCAACGTACCCCCTCTGCGTCGCGAATCCTGGCGTGTCTCCGAATCAACACCAGATCCGCACCGAACCCGACTCGACGTGCTGGCCGCGTCCGACGGCGGGTGGCTCATCGGACGCGGCTGGCTGTGCTACCTAATGGCGATGCGGTCCCAATCGGACCAGTCCGTACCGTCCGAGAAGCGGACGTAGACGTAGCGGACGCTGGTCGGCTGATTTTTGATCGAGAGACTGTTCGAGAACGCCAGCGTCTTCGACGACTTGCGGATCCGCAATTGCACTTGGTTGGCGTCGCCCGTCATCGTCACCTTGATGCGCGAGCCAACACGGGTCGCGCTGGTGATGATGTCGTCGAGGGCGACATCGTCACTCGTCAACGGGTCGGGCGCACCTGCTCCTGGGATCGGGGTTGGGGTCGGGGTTGGGCTCGGGATTGGGGCAGGAACGGTCACCGGTGCTGCTGGTGGAGCGATCACGAACGGAGCCCGGCGACCGGGCACGGTGATCTCGACGCAATCAGCAGCGAGGCCGTTGAGGAGCGGCGAACCAAAGGTCCAGCCCATCTCCGTCTCATCGCTGTCGAGTCGAGCAACCTGCTCGAGCGAACCATCGACGCCGTCGCGCTCGAGCGTGGCGAAGCGCTCGTAGTGCTCAGTGTCCACGCTCGTATCGGTGCGGATCGCCCAGTAGCCGTCGCGCCAAAAGTGACGACCATCGTTGTTGAACCACTGTGCGGGGATCCAGACCCGCGAAGTGCGCGTCGTGGTGATGTCGCGCGAGGCGATCGTGATATCGATCGCGCCGGTGTTGCACGAACCATCAGGGAGTCCAGTGCCAAACGAGACGTAGACGTTGTCGCGTCCTGGCACCTGGAAGTATTCGAGGTCGATCGCGAGCGTCTTGGCGCGATTGTCATACGCGGCCGAAAATTCGTCGACGTCGTTGGGGTTGAAACCGCCGGCGAAACTGGGGGTGGTGGTTCGTTCGAACTCGCCGGAGATCGACCAGTCGCCCGGGTAGGCCTGTGCGGCTGGAGCAACCGCCAAGACGGCCAGGCTGACAGCGCCGATGATGGCGTTGCGGGCGCGAAGGGTGGAACGGGACATCGTGTCCTCCTGAAGACGTTGGTCAGGCATCTGCCCGCCACCTACGACGACGTCGATTGGTCGAGAATCTGACGCACCAGATTGCTTTCGTATCAGCCCACGACGTGTGATCTCCAGCGATGGGACGCTTTCGCACAGGACTACGGATGGCTGGCGCGAGCTGGCGGGTCGTGCGCTCGGAGAAAAGCCTGCTGGCGTTTCCGGCTCTCGCGGCAGCGTTTGGTTTGGGGTACGCGATCTTGGTCGTTGCGCCGCTAGGCCTGATCGGCTTTGTGGCGTTCGGGGAGAACATGATTCTTCGCTATGTCTTACTCGCAATTGCCCTGCTCGGCATGAACGTCGGCGCGACCTTCTTTGGTGTCGCAGCAGCCTCGAATGCCTCTCAGGTGCTTAACGGCGAGGACCCGAAACTCAGCGACGGCATTCGCGTTGCGCGCTCGCGCCTGAAGGTGATCATCCAGTGGGGAGTCGTCTCGGCCACGGTGGGCCTCGTCTTGCAAATAATCAGCGATCGTGCCGGCGGCCTCGGTGGTGCGCTTGTGCGGATCATTGGTGGTGCAGCGTGGAGCATTGCGAGTTTCTTTGTCCTGCCCATTCTCGCGCTCGAGGGACTCGGGCCATTTGATGCCATCAAGCAGTCGCTGAAGGTGGTGCGCGAGAAATGGGGCGAGTCGCTGATCGGGGGTGCGGTCGTCAGCCTAATCCCTGGTTTGATTGCGTTCGCCGGCATCGGCGTTGCTGCGTTGGGGATTTACGTGGGGCTCGGTGGCTTGTGGGCGGTGGGTGCGCCGCTGATCGCGATCGGATTGGTCGTGCTCATCGCGGCAATCACGGTTGGCCAGATCTTGCATGCCGTCTTCACTGTCGTCGTCTATCGTTTCGCGACTGAGGGTGTCACGCCGGAGGGTTTCTCGGCTGACGATCTCAACGCCGTTTTTCGAGCGAAGAAGCAGCGCCTCTAAGACGCCTCGCTGGCGGCTTTTCTGAGTCGTTTCTCAGGATTCAGATTCCTCTCAGGTTTGTCGTGCATCGTCTGGTCTGTCGATCAGGTGATCGGCACCGACCTTTCAAAGGAGCACGTCATGAATCTGAACCGCCGTACCATCATTGCCCTCGTCGGAGTGACCGCCAGCTTGGCGCTGCCGGTTGCTGCGATGGCGTACTCCGCCACCAACGCGTCGACGTCGACAACCTCGACCCAGTCTCGTGCCGATCATCCCCGGATCAACTTTGCTGCAATCGCCACGGAGCTGAAGCTGACGACTGAGCAGGTCCAGGCGGCCTTCCGCGACAACCGCCCACCGAAGACGGGCACGCGTCCAACGGAGGCTCAGCGGACTGCTGCGCTCACGGCAACTGCTGCCGCGCTTGGTGTCGAGGCCTCCACCCTAAAGAGCCTGGTCACTAAGCACGGCCGTGGCGCAGCACAGGCAGGCCACAAGGGTCCCAAGGCTGCCGCGATTGCCGCACAGCTTGGCCTCAGCACCGCCGTTGTCACCAAGGCGATCGACGACGCGCACGTCACTAATCCTAAGCCGCAGGGTCGTCCCACGGAGGCTCAGCGCAATGCCTTCGAGACCGCGGTTGCCACGAACCTTGGCCTGTCCAAGGACACGGTCTCGGCTGCGTTCGCTGCCGTCAAGGCCGCGCATCAGGCCGCCAAGGCCTCGTAGTACCATCACGCGGGAGGGTGTCCCGACAACTACACCCAAGCACAATTCTCCTAGGAACGAAAACGGCCCCCCGGGAAACCGGGGGGCCGTTCTGTCATGCGCTGGAGAGGACTTGAACCTCCACGCCCTTGCGGGCACAAGGCCCTCAACCTTGCGCGTCTACCAATTCCGCCACCAGCGCGTGCCCGCGGATGGTAAACGAACCGAGTGGGTCGCCGCGCTAGGACATCGCATCTGGCCAAGTTTGCAATTCGACTTGCGAACACGTGTTCGATGTGTCATAGTTCGACGCGAACACCCGTTCGATTGGAGTCCACGCATGGCACTCACGAAGCGTCAACAACAAGTCCTCGATGTCGTCGAGCAGTATATGGAGGAGAACGGCTACCCGCCGACCGTGCGCGAGATTGGTGACGCGGTCGGACTGGCGTCGCCATCGACGGTGCACGCGCACCTCAAGGCGCTCGAGTTGAGCGGCGATCTTCGACGCGATGCGACAAAGCCTCGTGCGATTGATCTTGGCGAGCGGCGTGCAGCCCGCATCGCGCAGCACGCCGAGGCGGCCGAACGTGCGGGCGTACGGATGTTGCCGCTGCTGGGCAGCATTGCCGCGGGTTCGCCGATCTTGGCTGAGCAAAACATCGAAGAGCACATTGCGGTGCCCGAGCAAATTACGAGCAGTGGCGACAATTTTCTGCTCAAGGTTCGCGGCGAGTCGATGATCAACGCGGGCATCCTCGATGGCGACACTGTGGTCGTACGACGGCAAGAGGACTGCGCCGATGGCGAGATTGTTGCCTGCCTCGTCGACGGCGAAGAGGCGACCGTCAAGCGCTTGCGGCGCATCGAAGGTCGCGTGCGTCTGGACCCAGAAAATGATCAACTTGAACCATTTTTTCCCGACGAGGTCCGCGTGATGGGCCTTGTTGTGGGCGTCTTTAGGAGGATGTAAGCAATGCTTTTACTCGATATGCACTCCGTAGCACCAGTCACTACCACCTTGGACGAGCTCCTCGCCTCGTGGGCATCGCACGATCACACGACGACCGGAGGCACATGTGTCGTCTGTGAAGGCGAGACCTTCCGGGTCGAGTTGCGAGGCGGCTTGCGCGCCTGGGCCTGCCGCGAATGTGGTTCTGTGCTCGAAGACGAGCCTGCTGTTCTGACGGTCTAGCGTCGTCCGTTGCCGGCATGGCGGCGAAGCGAGAGATGACATCTGCCGACCGATTCGGCAGTATTTCTCGAACGTGCTATCCACCGACACACTTCTACTGACGCGCGCACAACGCGATCTCTACGCCGAGCTCGATGGTGACACCGTCGACGATCTCGAGCGGTTTGCCACCGTGCTCGTGGCCCGCGTCGTCATTCTCGTGCGGCATCGGTGTGTGCGTGGCAAAGACCGCGACGTCACGCTCAGGTACGCCGAGATCCTCTACGGCCGGATTGTCGAGGCCCCGCGCGGCGAACAGACGCGAGCCGCAATTTGGAGCCTGGTCGAGTGGCTGACCCGCTGGCCCTGGGGGCCCGGTGCATTCGGCGCGATCGATCGGCTGGTCGTTGCAGGCGCGATCGTCGATGAGCTTGCCCGCGAATCGGCACCGTGATCGCATTCGTGCTGTCGGGGCTTGTCGGCTATGCCTGTGGGTGTATTCCGTTCGCCAACCTCGTGGCGCGACGCCACGGCGTGGCGGACCTACGGAGTGTTGGTGATCGCAACCCCGGCTATTGGAATGCGCGCCAGCGTCTTGGAATTCGCTCGGCCCTGCCGGTCCTCGTTCTCGACGGGGCCAAAGGTGTTGCCGGAGCAGCCGCTGGTCTGATGATCGCGGGCATCTGGGGTGGCGTGATCGGTTGGACGGCTGCGATTGTCGGGCACATGTTTCCGGTCACGATGCGCTTCCGAGGTGGTCGCGGGATCCTCTGTTTCGCGGGCGGTGCGATCGTGATCGTGCCGCTGGCCTGCGCCGTCGCGATCGTGGCCTTGCTGATCGTGCGCTGGCGTTGGGACTTTGCTCGTGGCATCCAAGCAGCGATGATCATCGGGCCATTCGCAACGTGGATCATCTACGGCGCAGGCATCGAATTGTTTGCGATAGTCGCGCTATTGGTTCTGATCGGCGCTCGCTCGGGGTTGGCCGACTTGGCGCTCAAACGCGCTGGCATCGATAAGCATCAGCCCGATTGATCGTACGAGCGTCCGCGCCAGGTTCGATTCGGCCGCACCGCCGAGATGATCAGACGCAGCACGGCGGCGCCATCGGCGAGCGGCGCAAGCCAATACGTCCAACCGGGGCGCTCGTAGTTTGGACGCAGGACGATTTGGAACATCACTCGAACTGCGAGCAGCACGATTGCGGGAATTGCGATCAGCAGATTCTGGGTGAGGATCGCAGCCACAACCATCCAGGGTGGCAAGGCGAGAGCAAAGAAGAGCACGACGCTATCGACGAGCTGTTCGCGACCCGAAGCGACGCCGGGCAGGGCGATCGATCGTCCCCACTCACGCCACGCCTCACGGGTCGAGGCATGCATGTCCACGAGCAGCAGCGGGGCGGCGTTGGCCATCCCGAGCTTCCACCCAGACCGCACGAGGTGGCGGGCAAGCGCGACGTCCTCCGTCATGTTGGCGGCAACCGGCTCCCAGCCTCTAGCCAGGCGAAAGCGCGCAGTCGGGACGAGCAGGCACTGACCGTTCGCGATGATTCGCGTGGTCGTGACGGGCGCCACCGTCGGCGGGCCGAAGCGGTACACGAGAGTTGCGAGCAGTGAAGGGTGCAGCATCGCCTCACCGGCAGTATCAACCGCAAAGCGTGGGCCAGCAGAGACAACGTCGTACCCGTGCTCCTCAGCCGTCTGCAACAGGGCGTCCGGTAAGCCCGGGTCGGGACACGTATCGGCATCGAGACAGAGGGTCCAAGGCGCCTCAGCGAACAAGAGCCCTTGTTGGAGTGCGTGTTGCTTGCCGACCCAGCCGCGCTTCCGCTTTTTGCCCTTCACCACGCGGATGCGTGAATCCAGCGCAGCAAACTCGGCGACGACTGAGGCCGTCTTATCCTTAGAGCGATCGTCGATCACGATCACCTCCCGCACGGTGCTCGTGGTCTGCGCGAGGGCCGCCAGGAGCGGGCGAATGCGGTCCGCCTCGTTCCGCGCCGGGATCACGACACTGATCGAACCAGGCCGGGCGGTGTGGCCGGGACGCAGTGGCTCGGGGCGATCTTTGCCACGAGTCAGGCGCACTAGGACGATCACCGCAGAGACTGCTTCGACAGCAGCCAAGAAGTACAGCACGATCATGTCGGCGTCGTGAGCCCTGCAAGCGGATCACTGCCACCCCAGGTGCCCTCGCTCGACACCGGTCGAAAGCGCGCGAACAACTCTTCGGAATACCAGCGCTCGTCGGTACGGCGCCGCATAACCTCACGGTGGGCGGCCGTGCCGTAGGCAAATTCGCGCATCGACGCCTGAGATTTCCAGAGCGTTAGCGTGCCCTGATGCACCACGGGCGATTCGCCGAAGCCCACGCTGCTGATGAGGCCGTGCGCTCGCGCTAGATCCAGGTCGATGGCGGGAACGGCATCATGAAAGCTCTTGGTATGGCGGGCACGGAGCGTCGCACGGGTAATCACGGCGCAGGGACCATCCTCCGGTGTGTCCTCTGTGGCGGTGAAGGGATTCGAACCGCCCCATTCGCCGACCGATTTGATCGGGACCATCCGCATCGTCCAGACCTCACTGGCATGTTCGCGCCAGCGTGCTGCGATGGGCGACTCGGCGAGAAATTCGTCGAGGTGCTCCTCGTTGTCCCAACAGCCGATCAGGCCCCAGCGCAGGAGATCGGGCTTCCAGGCCAAGGAGCGCCCTTGCGCTGTGCCGACCATGCGACGAAAACCGAGCCCGGGCGTGGCTCGAAGGTCGGGTCGATCGAGGCCCATCCGCCCGAACGCCCAGCGTCGCTTCGCAGGCGGGTAGGAGATCAGCGAGACGGAAACGATCATGCACTAAGGGTATCGCGGCAGCCGCATTGCCGGCTCGCAGGTATTGCAGGGGGACGAGAAAGGCCGACGCCCCCACCGGTGGGTGGGGGCGTCGCTGTTGCAGATCGATACGCCGGATTCTGTCGAGGGGGACCATCTATCTAGGCGACCCGTTGCCGAGCCGCTCGAGCCGCCTACCCGGGATTCTGCGAGCCGCATCATCATCCCTGTTTGGCGTTGCACCGCGTGGGGCTTGCCAAGCCGGCTCCGTCACCGGAGCCGCTGGTGCGCTCTTACCGCACCGTGTCACCCTTACCCAACCAACGTTAGGCGGTCTATTTTCTGTGGCGCTCTGCCGTCGGGTTACCCCGCCTAGGCGTTACCTAGCACGCTGCTCTGTGGTGTCCGGACGTTCCTCCCGGTCTCCGAGGAGACCCGGCGGTCCCCTGATCTGCAGGGAGGATCGTATCGGATGTCGCCAATCAGCGACCGTAGGCGTGGTACAACAGCCACAGCAGCCTGTGGAGGAGCACGCGATGGCGATCGAGAACCCGTTTTACACGCCGGAAGTCCACGGACCGTACGAGCGGTACTCGCTTGGCGACGTTGCCCTTGACGAGGGCGGCGTCCTGCCCGATCTCCAACTCGCCTACACGACGATTGGCACACTCAACGAGGCGCGAGATAACGCGATCTTGATACCTACCTGGTACTCGGGCACGCACGAGGTGATGCAGCGCGTCTACGTCGGTCCCGAGCGCGTCCTCGATCCCAATCGGTATTTCATCATCATCGTGAATCAGATCGGCAACGGACTCTCGTCGTCGCCCCACAATGTCGACGGTGCACATGCGGGCCCAAACTTTCCCAAGGTGCGCATCAGCGACGACGTGCGTGCACAGGAACGTCTCGTGCGCGAGCTCTTTGGGATCGAGCGTCTCGCCCTCGTGGTTGGTGGTTCGATGGGAGCACAGCAGGTCTGGGAATGGGCCGTTCGCTTTCCAGAAATGGTGCTTCGAGCTGCTCCGATCGCGGGCACGGCGCAGAACACCCCTCACGACTTTCTCTATACCCAAAACCTGATCGACGCGATCACTCACGATCCCGGTTGGAACAATGGGGCCTACGAGCACCCCTCGGAGGTTGTCGCCGGCCTCCGTCTCCATGGGCGCTTTGCCGCTGTGATGGGCTGGTCGACGGAGTGGTTCAAACAGGAGCATTGGCGTCGCACGGGTGACTTTGCGACGCTCGAAGATTTTCAACAAGAATTCACGGAGGGCTACCACGAGCCGCTCGACCCTAACTCGCTGCTCTCGATGGCGTGGAAGTGGCAGCGTTCAGATGTCGCGCGCAACACGAATGGCGACCTGCAGGCTGCGCTTGGGCGCATCACCGCCACCGTGTTTGCGATGCCGATCAGTGAAGACATGTTCTTTCCGCCACGCGATGTGGCCTACGAGATCGCGATGGTGCCGCACGGCGAGCTGCGTGTGATCGAATCGATCGATGGGCACATGGGGTTGATGGCAACCGATCCGGGCTA
>SYIF01000103.1 GCA_005798855.1 Actinomycetota bacterium
CCCCCTCCCGCACCGTCGCCCATCACTTGAATTTCGATGTGGTGGGCGTTGATGACAGCCTTTTCGAGGTACATGCCGGCGTCGCCAAAGGCGGCCTCGGCCTCGGTGCTCGCAGCCAAAAAGCCGTCTCGGATCTCGCCGGGTCCGTGCACGAGGCGCATCCCCTTGCCGCCACCGCCCGCTGCGGCCTTGAGCAACACCGGATAGCCCGCCTCTTCCGCGACGATCGCAGCCTCTTCCGGCCCCGACAGGCGCCCTGCAGAGCCAGGCACGAGCGGTAGACCAGCGTTGCGCATGGTGTCCTTCGCAACCGCCTTGTCGCCCATCGTCTCAATCGCCTCTGCGGAGGGACCAATCCAGACGAGGTCGTGCTCGGCACAGGCGTTGACGAGCTCGGTGCTCTCGGCCAAGAAGCCGTACCCAGGATGGATCGAATCGCAGTCCGTCGTCAAAGCCGCCGAGACGAGTTGGTCGACACGGAGGTACGAATCAGCTGCTGCGGGCGGTCCGATTTGGACTGCCCGATCGGCTAGTCGCACGTGCATCGCGTCCTTGTCGGCTGTCGAATAGACGGCGACCGACTCGATGCCGAGCTCGCGGCAGGCCCGAATAATCCGGACGGCGATCTCGCCCCGGTTTGCGACGAGGCAGCGACGCAGCACCGGTGGCCTCAGGCTCCGCTGGGGTCGATCTCGAAGAGCGGCTGACCATACTCAACGGCCGAGGCATCCTCCACGAGAATCTTCTTGATCGTGCCAGCGGTCTCGGACTTGAGCTCGTTGAAGAGCTTCATGGCCTCGAGGATGCAGAGCACCTGACCAACGGCGACGGTGGTGCCAACCTCGACGAACGCAGGCTCGCCGGGGGCGGCACAACGGTAGAACGTGCCAACCATCGGGCTCGTGATCTGCGTGCCGGTCGGGGCTACGGTGGCCTCGGCGGCAGCAGCAGCAGCCGGCGCGGCCACAATCTGCTGGACCTGAGTCTGCTGGCGCAGCGTAATGCGCGTGCCGTTTTCTTCGACTGTCAATTCGCCGAGACCGGTCTCCTCGAGCACCTCGACAAGGCTGCGAATGCGATCGTCCTCTTCGATCGTAGCGCCGGGCGTAATCGCTTTATGCCGGCCACGTAGACGTTCGAGCAGCGGCAGCGTGTCCTCACCGAACAGCGCCACGAGACAGAGCTCTTCCTCGCTCGTTGCGAGATCGCCGGCCTCGGCGCGGGCGCCTTCGAGATCGGCCGGAACAGGAATCGAGGAGGCACCACCATTACCGGCTTCGGCAAGCGCTACGACTTCAGGATTAACGGGAGCCGGCGGGCGGCCCCACTCACCACGAATCAGTGCCCGCATCTCGCCGTCGATCGAATGCCAACGGCGCCCTTCAAGTACATGGTCGATCGCCTGTCGCACGAAGACATCCCCGAGCGGAGACGCGGCAGGCGGCGAGCCAAGGTCCTCGCGCACACGCTGCACCTCATCGAGCACATCGGCCAAGCGATCGCTGGCATCGATCGCGGCGAGCCTGCGCTCAACCCCCGAAACCAATCCGGCCGGCACACCCTTGATCGCAGCAAGCAGCGAAACGTGAGCAGACAGTGGCGGCGGCAGCGCCGTGTCCGCAAAAAGGGCACGATCGAGCAGCTCTGCAACTTCCCAGAGAATGCCTTGGTTGATCCCCGACTCGAGACCGAGACCGTCGACGGCCTGGCAGAGTAGCTCGGAACTCGTCCGATGGCCCGAGACCGCCAGCGAGTAGGTGGCAACCGAGATCGGATCGGCGCCCGCGCGGGCTGCCTCGATCGCAACGGCGAGCGACGTGCCGCCTGGACCCTGAGGATACAGCCCAACCGGGATGCCGGCAGCATCGCGCAACGAGGTAATCAGTGCACCCGTCCGCGATGGGTCGAGCGCACCCGCCGGGTCGAGCAACAGTAAGCGATCGGCACCGAGTTGGGCCAACGCGGGCGCACGGTCGATCATGCGCTGCGCACCGTCGGGATGGTCGTCGTAGACGAGACCAAGATGCAGGCGAGCGCCTGTCTCGCGCACAGCCTCGGCAGACCCAACGAGATCCTCAGGATCGTTCATCGGATCGTGCATGCGGAAGACCGCAATGCCCGACTCGGCAGCACTATCGACGAAACGACGAATCAGATCTTGCTCAACGGGCTGCGTGCCGACGAGGAAGCGCCCGCGCAGAGCAATGCCCAAAGGGGTTTGGGTGGCACGCTTCTTGATGTTGCGGATGCGCTCCCACGGACTCTCGACGCCTCGGTTGACGGCGCTGTAGAAACAGCCTCCGCCCGTCACCTCGAGCACATGAAAACCAGCGCTGTCCAGTAACTCGCAGGCCTCAAGCTGAAGCGAGGTTGGGACGCGACCGGCGATCGGGTCTTGCGCCAAAAGACGCAGGGTGGTGTCGACGAGACGAGCCATGAGAGGCAAAGGGTAGCGATCCGACAGGCGGAACGGCTACGCGCGCGACATGTAACGTCCCTCACGGGTGTCAACTTTGATCGTGTCACCCTCGTTGACAAAGAGCGGAACCTGCACAGTGGCGCCGGTTTCCAGCGTGGCGGCCTTCATCACGTTCGAGACGGTGTCGCCTTTGACTCCAGGCTCTGTGGCGGTCACGACCAGCTCGACCGAGGCCGGCAACTGCAACGAGGCTGGGTTGTCGTCAACCGACAAGAGTTGCACCGTGTCTCCCTCTTTCAGCCACTGCAGGTCGTCGGCACAGACTGCACGCGACAACGAAACCTGCTCAAACGTCTCGGTATCCATCATCACGACTTCCGTGCCATCGTCGTAGAGGAACTGCATGTCGGCGACGGAGGTGAGGATGCGCGGAAACTTTTCGCCCGCTCGGAAGGTGCGATCGACGACAGCACCTGTGCTGAACATCTTCAACTTGGTGCGCACAAACGCGCCACCCTTGCCGGGCTTGACGTGCTGAAACTCGACGATCCGATAGATCGTGCCCTCGACGTCGATGTGCATGCCGTTCTTGAACTGGTTCGTCGAAACGTGTTCGGCCATGTCGGAGAGGGTAGCGGTCCAACATTGCTTTGGGGTCAGACCCCAAAGCAACGTTGATCACGGCTCTACCCGGCAGTCTCGACGAGATCCTTGGTAAAGCCGGTCAGAATTTCGTGTCCAGAAGCGGTCACGACGACGTGGTCTTCGATTCGGATCCCCCACTTGCCGGGGCGGTAGACGCCGGGCTCGACCGTCACAAGCTGGCCTGCTTCGAGCACGTCCTCGGATCCCTTGCGGAGCGTCGGTCCCTCGTGAACCTCAAGTCCCGTGCCATGCCCGAGACCATGTCCAAAGAGGTCACCAGCACCAGCGGCTTCGATTACCTCGCGCGCCGTCGCATCGACACTGCCGCCGATCGCGCCCGCGCGCACAGCACCAAGGCCAGCGAGTTGGGCAGACAAAACGAGTGCGTAGTCCTCGGCAGCAGCCGAATCGGGAGCGCCACCCGCCGCAAAGGTGCGTGTACAGTCCGAGCAGTAGCCACTCTGGCCCTGTGCGCCGATGTCGATCACGACCAGCGCACCTCGCTCGATGGCGACGTCGCGCGGTTCGGCGTGAGGCAATGCGCCGTGAGCACCACTCGCCACGATTGGCTCGAAAGAGAGCGCAGGGAAGCCCGCCTCGCGAATCGTGCGCTCGATCTCCCAGGCGACTGCCACTTCCGTACGCCCGACCAGTTGGCCCTGCGCAATGTTGGAATAGACAACTTCAAGAATGTCCGATGCGTGCCGCGTAGCCGCGATCTCAGGTGCGCTCTTGATCAGCCGGAGCGCTTCGATCAGCCCATCTATCGCCACGAATTGAGAGCCGCTTGGCATGAGTACCCGTAGCCGTTCGGCCAGCGCGTACGGCATCGAACCTTCAAAGCCGATGGTCGCACAGCCCGGCGCGAACTCGGCCAATCGTTCGATCGTTTGGCCCGCGATATCGCGATCAAGGATCTCCACGTCAAGCACGGCACGAAGCGGTTCGACGGCATCTTGGTAACGGAAATCGGTCACCAGCACAGCGCGCTCGGCCGACAGCACGACGATGCCATTCGAGCCGGTATAGCCCGTCAGGTAGCGCACGTTGACGAGGTTCGTCACGATCAGTGCGTCGATATCGGCCAGTTCCGCGACTGCCCGTACGAGCCGCTGTGCGTGCTTAGACACCTGCCGTCGCCTGCGTCAGCCAGGTAATCGCCTCGTGATATCCGTCCGCGCCGTGGCCGCTAAGGCGGTGCGCGACGACGTCAGCAATCACCGATTGGCGCCGCCACTCTTCGCGGGCGTTGATATCGGACAGGTGGACCTCAACAATCGGGACGGTGACGATCTCCAAGGCGTCGCGCAGCGCGTAGGAGTAGTGCGTCCACGCACCCGGGTTGATAATCACGCCGCTCGCCCAACCGCGACACTCGTGGATGTGGTCGATCAAGGCACCCTCATGGTTGGTCTGAAAGCAGCGCGCCGTCGTGCCTGCCGCGCGCGACCACTCATAGATCTTGCTCTCGAGCTCACCCAAGGTCAGCGTCCCGTACTGCGCCGGGTCGCGCTGGCCAAGCATGTTGAGGTTGACTCCATTGAAGACCGCGATCATGCGTGCAGTCTACGCGGCTCGCACCACGCCATTCGCGACTAGCGGCAACAGGCGTCGGTAACGGCGGCTTCGACGACCGCATCATCGAGATCGACACCCCAAACGGCACGCCCCGGAGCCTCGAGCAGCACGAACTTCGTCCGACCAGCACTGCGCTTCTTGTCCGAACGCATGGCGTCAAGGACCACCTCAACCGAAACACCTTCGGCAACCGTCGGCAGCCCCTGGCGTGTGAGCAGCGCAACGACCTCAGCCGCCACCGCAGGCGACAGACCCGCCTCACTGACGGACAAGGAGAGCGCGGCCACGAGGCCAATCGCAATCGCCTCGCCGTGCAGGTAGCGCCCCGCTGCCGCGTGCTCGATGCCATGACCAATCGTGTGGCCAAGGTTGAGGATGGCGCGCTCGCCCGCCTCTTTCGGATCTGCCGCCACGACGCGATTTTTGAGTGCCGCAGAACGACGAATCAACGTTGCCTGTGCCTGGTCTTCACCACGCGTCGAGGGCCACTTGCGCACAAGCTCCCACAGCGAATCACCCGCCAAGAGTCCCGACTTGAGTGCCTCAGTAAAGCCAGCGGCCCATTCGCGATGCGGCAAGGTGCCGAGCAGCATGGGGTCGCTCAATACGGCGAGCGGCGGGTGAAACGAGCCGACGTCATTCTTGGCGGCGACGTCGACGCCTGTCTTGCCACCGATCCCTGCATCGACCTGACCAACCAGAGTTGTCGGACAAGAGATCCATGGCAGACCGCGACGGAAGGTAGCGGCCGCAAAGCCGGCGACGTCGGTCACGGCTCCGCCACCGACGGCAACGATCACGTCTGCACGCTCCAGCTCAGCAGCAGCGAACGCGCGCCACAACTGCTCAACAGTCTCCATGCTCTTGACCTGCTCGCCACCCGGGAGCACGATGCGCTCCCCCAGCTCGGGAACGCGATCGGCAACCGGCGCGTCAATGACGGAAAAAGCGCGGCGCCCGCCGACGAGTTCGGCGAGCCGGTCGAGCGCGCCCGCCCGCACGATCCCCGAGTCGCGACAGGCAATCGCCGCCACGGTCGGTGGCGCGGCCGCGTCAATGATGGCGTCGGCGGCTGTCTCGTAGAGCCCTTCGCGCTGATGCTGAAGATCGGAGAAGCGGTGGTGGTTGACTGCGAGTGGTCGACTCTTCGCGCCACCGTCTGCTTCGACGCGCGCCCACAATATCTCGGAGGGCGCGTCGAGCCACAGCACGCGTGCGCGCTCGGCCAGCAACCGCCGCGTGCCTGGTCGGGTCAGTGCACCGCCACCCGGGGCGATCACACCGGCGGTGCCGCTCGTGATCAGCTCGCTGAGGACAGACTCCTCAAGCTCGCGGAAGGCCTCCTCACCGTCGGCGAAAAGGTCGGGAATCGAACGCGACGTGCGCCGTTCGATCTCACGATCGACATCGAGAAAGTCAACGCCCTTGAGC
Source organism: Actinomycetota bacterium (assembly GCA_005798855.1). GTDB lineage: Bacteria > Actinomycetota > Thermoleophilia > Gaiellales > F1-60-MAGs149 > F1-60-MAGs149. Next base: position 6,074 of record SYIF01000103.1, read on the forward strand.
GCAGCCAGTTCGGTCCCGACCGTCGTCTTGCCCGCGCCCATGAAACCGACTAGGACGTCGGGGCGCGCGCTCACGGGGCCGCCGGCGACCAGGGGATGCGGGACAGATAATGCTGGTGGGCGGCCACGAGATCGCCGATCGCGTCGCCACCGAACTTCTCCTTGGCGGCCCGCGCTAGCTCGAAGGCGATGACGGCCTCAGCGACCACTGCGGCAGCCCAGATCGCCGTGGTATCCGAACGCTCGACCAGTGCTTCGGCTGGCTCGTGGGTGTCGAGCGTCGCGGTCTTGAGCGGCTTCATCAAGGTCGGGAGCGGCTTCATTGCGATGCGCACGATGACCTGCTCGCCATTCGTCATACCGCCTTCAAGTCCACCAGCCCGGTTTGTGTCGCGGCGATAGCCATTTTCGTAGCGCAATTCGTCGTGGACCTTGCTGCCTGGCAAGGTCGCGTTCTCCCAGCCCTCACCAATCTCGACGGCCTTCATGGCCTGGATCGAGAGGGCAGCGCCCGCGATGCGAGCGTCGAGCCGGAGCTCTTCGGAGGCGTACGAGCCGAGCCCGGGTGGGCAACCAAAGGCGCGCACCTCGATGATCCCACCGAGCGTGTCCTGATCCTTCTTGGCCTGCTCGATCTCGGCCACCATCTTGGCGTCGGTGTCGGCATCGATGCAGCCAACCTTGCGGTCGCTGAGAACGTCGAAATCCTTGGCGGTCAGTGCCGCGTTGGGCGCGGTTGCAACCGAACCCACGCGTACGACATGACCGTGGACGCTAATCCCAATCGCATCGAGCAGGTCTTTGCACATCGCGCCGACGGCCACGCGTGCAGACGTCTCGCGGGCCGAGGCCCGCTCGAGCACGTCGCGCACATCGGGGAGCTCGTACTTCATCACGCCCGACAGGTCGGCGTGGCCTGGACGCGGCACAACGACGGTGCGTGTGCGGCGCGCCGCAACCTCGGCGAGCTCTTCTTCCGTCACGGCCCACGCGCTCTGGGAAGCGCCCCAGTTGGCGTGATCTCGGTTTTCGACCATCAGGCTGATGGGACCACCGATCGTGCGACCGTACCGCATACCGCCAAGGATCGTCGCCTCATCCGTCTCGATCGACTGGCGCGGCGATCGTCCATAGCCGGCTTGGCGACGAGCCAGATCGCGCTGCAGTCTGTCACGGTCGACGTGGATGCCCGCGGGCAGGCCGCTGAGGATCGCAACGATGCCTGGACCATGCGACTGGCCAGAGGTGACAAAGGAGAGCGTCATTGGTTCTGACAGGGTATCGCGACAGGCGGGCTTTGGTTCCGCTCGCGTTCGTGCGCACCTCTGTGACACGTCAGATTTGACGAACTGTTTAGGTTGCCCTAACGTTGCGCTCGGTGCCCCCTTAGGGTGCCCTTATGCACAACCTGTGCGTTCAGAAACGGAACGATTACGCCATGACTCGACGACAACTCCTCCTGCTGATCGCGCTCTTCAGTTTCACCGCCCTGATTGTCGGCGCCTGCGGCGGGTCAAGCGAAAACAGCAAACTCGTCGTCTACTCCGGCCGCGAACAGGAACTCGTCGAGCCGCTCTACGCTCAATTTACGAAGGACACGGGCATCGAACTGGACGTTCGGTGGGGCGACTCACCCGAGCTTGCCGCCACGATTCGCGAAGAGGGCGACGCCTCCCCCGCCGACGTTTTCTACGCCCAAGATGCCGGCTCGATTGGCATCATCGATCCTCAGCTGTCCACTCTTCCTCAAGCAGACCTCGATCTCGTTGCCGCGCGCTACCGCGACCCTGACGGTCTCTGGGTCGGCGTGACGGGACGGATCCGCGTACTCGCCTACAACACTGACCGCGTCCAGGACGACGCGTTACCAGCCTCCGTACTCGATCTCGCCAGCCCCGACTGGATGCTCGGCGACGTTGGAGTCGCCCCCACCAACGCCTCATTCGTCGGCTTCGTCAGCGCTCTGCGCGAGACGATCGGCGACGAGCAGACGCAGGCGTTCCTTGATGGTCTCGCCCAACACGCTAAGACGTTCCAGAAAAACGGTCAGATCGTCGATGCCATCGCGTCCGGCGAAGTCGACACGGGCCTCGTCAACCACTACTACCTGTACGAGAAGCTCGCGAGCGACCCGAACGCCCCGCTCGCGAACCATTACTTCGACCCGACTGACGCCGGCTCCCTCGTCAACGTCTCGGCCGTCGGCATCCTCGCCACGACCAAGCACAAGCAGGATGCAGAGACATTCGTAAACTGGCTCCTCACGAAGGGCCAGGTCTTCTTCGCGAACGACGCGGAGGAGCGCGAGCATCCACTCAACAGCGCCCAACCGGGCCTCGAGCGCTCCGCAGAACTGCCACCGCTGGCAGAGCACCCCGGGCCCGATGTTGATCTCGCCAAGCTCGGTGACGACCTCGAAAACACGATCGCGATGATCCGCAAGGCCGGGCTCGTCAACTGAGCCAATCGCCCGCAGGCGCAGCCACCCGAAAGGTACTGCTCTTCGCAGCGCTTCCGGCGCTGCTCATTGCGATCGCCCCGATCGTGTACCTCGTCGCGCGCGCGACAGCGGGTGGTGGTCTGCAATCACTTGAGATCAGCACGATTGGTCCCGCCACCATTCGCACCTTTGTGCTTTCGATCCTCGTCGCCATCGGCGCGGTTGGCATTGGCGTGCCACTCGCGGTGCTGACAATCCGTACGGACCTACCGCTGCGTCGGATCGCCCTTGTTTTGGGAGCGCTTCCGCTGGTGATTCCGAGCTACGTCGGCGCGCTCGCGTTGCTTGGCGCACTTGGACCACGTGGACTGCTCGCCCAAGCCCTCGAACCGCTTGGCGTGTTTCGCCTTCCCACTATCGACGGCCTGCTCGGCTCGACAATCGTGCTCGTACTCTTTACCTACCCCTACGTCTTGCTCTTGACAGCGGCGGCGCTACGCCGCGTCGATCCGGCACTCGAACAGGCTGCTCGCGGAATGGGGCGTGGGTCGCTTGACACGTTCGTTCGCGTCACGCTCCCCCAAATCCGCTCGGCGGTGATCGCCGGCGCGCTGCTCGCCGCCCTCTACGCCATGAGCGACTTCGGTGTGGTCAGCCTGCTGCGCTGCACGACCCTCACCCGCGAGGCCTTTCTACGCTACGACGCGCTCTACGATCCGGCCGGTGCCGCCGCCGTCGGGCTGGTTCTGGCAGCGCTTGCCCTGCTGATGGTCGGCGCAGAGCAGTGGACCATTCGCGGCTCGACGATCGCTGCTCGTCGCCGCGTGCGCGCCCGAGAAGCGACCACCCCCCTCGAACTCGGACGGACTGCCCGGCTGGGCGCGAGCGCCTTCGTCGTCACGATCATCAGCCTGGCGCTGATTCTCCCACTCGCGATTCTGATCTGGTGGGCGCTCACGTTGATCGGCGAAGCGAGCCTGCTCAACCAACTCGCGGATGCGCTGCCCGCTGCCGCCAATGCAATCGGCGTCTCCACCGCTGCGGCGATCGTCTGCCTGATATTGGCCTTGCCGGTTGCAGCGCTCGTCACGCGCTCACAGGGGAGGCTGCCGCGCTGGATCGAGAGCGTCTCCTACGTTGGCTACGCGCTTCCAGGGATCGTGGTTGGCCTCGGCCTCGTGTTCTTTGCGATTCGCACGGCACCGTTTCTGTATCAGACAGTCGCGCTCGTCGTACTCGCCTACGTCGTACGTCTACTTCCCCAGGCGATTAGTGGCGCACGGAGCGGCTGGGAGCGCGTCGATCCCCGCTTCGAACAGGCCGCGCGCGGCATGGGTCGCTCGGCATCCGGGACGCTGTTTCGGGTGACGCTGCCACTTGCGGCTCCCGGAATTCTGACCGGCGCGGCGCTCGTTGTGCTGACAGCGATCAAAGAGTTGCCAGCCACAATCCTACTGCGTCCCAACGGGTTCGAGACCCCCGCCACGATCATCTGGCAGAAGACCAACGTCGCCGAGTACGCCTCGGCGGCGATACCGGCGTTGCTTCTGATCGCGATCTCGGCGATCCCCGTCTACTTCCTGCTGATTCGCCCGGAGGCGCGACCACGCCCTTAATTGGAAGGCGTCTCCCAAGCGACGGGCACGAGCGCGGCATGACCGGGTTGGGGATCGATCCGCACACGATCGCCAACGTCCACCATGTTGATGCTAGGACGATGTGCCCACGTGAGCGAACCGTCGGACAATCGCAACCCGTAGACGACATCGTGACCTCGAAAGTCACGCGATTCGACTACCGCCGACCCGGTTTCATCTCGCGCCACCCCGATCAGCTCGGGGCGAATAAAGACGCGAACGGGACCGTCGACGCTACCAAGCAGCGCAAACGCGCCGAGCGCAGTGTCCACATGATCACCACGACCAATCCCCTCGACGACGTTGGCGCGACCCATAAAATCGGCCACCTCGCTGCAGAAAGGCTTGCGGTAGAGCACTTCGGGCTCGTCGACCTGGAGGATCTGTCCTGCGTGCATGACGGCGACTCGATCGGAGATCGAAAGCGCCTCTTCTTGGTCATGCGTGACGAAGATGCAGGTGAGGCCCGTCTCGCGAAGGCGTGCGATGATCTCGGTGCGTACCTCATCGCGCGTCGTCTGATCGAGGCTCGCGAACGGTTCGTCGAGCAACACGAGTTCGGGCTCTTGGGCGAGGGCGCGCGCGAGGGCGACACGCTGCTGCTGCCCCCCCGACAGTTCGGTTGGTCGACGCTCAGCGAGTTCCTCGACGTCGAGCACTGCGAGCAACTCGCGGCCACGTGCAGCAGCGTGTTTGCGCTCTGACTTTGGCAATGCGAAGCAGACGTTCTCGACAGCTGTCAGGTGAGGAAAGAGCGCGAAGTCCTGGAACACCATCGCCACGCGGCGATCCTGTGGAGTGACCCATGTATCGCCGCTGGCAACGACACGTCCCTCGATGGTGACGGTGCCCAGATCGGGACGAATGTGGCCGGCGATCAGGTTGAGCAGCGTCGTCTTACCGCAGCCAGAAGGACCGAGAATGCCAAGGATCTCGTCGCTGTGGACCTCGAGCGAGACATTGTCGAGCGCCAGCACGTCGCCAAACCGACGCGTCACCGATTCGAGTTGCAGGCTGAACGCTCTGGGCACACATCGAAGGGTACCCTAAATACGCCACTGAGGCCCCGTCTACGGCATGCTGTGTCCCATGAGTGCATGGCAAAACGACGGTGATACCGAATTTACCCCTCGCCTGATCGCAGTCGTCGCGATCGTCGCGATCCTCGCGATTTCGATGGGCTTCGCTTCGGGAATGTACTTTGGCCGCTCCTCGTCCCCGAACCTCCAGACGTTGGCTGACCAGGCACGCTCGACTGTCAAGGCAGTCACCGTCGAGCTCGCTCCAGCCAAGCCGCTCTATGTCAAGGCCGTGCCGGCTGGGACGGTCGAGAATGTGTCGGCCTATGCCGATGCGCAGGCGCGCATCATCCGCGCGCGTTCCAACCTAACCAACAGCCGCACCTCGCTGACGGCGCTGGCCCCAGGGTCCTATGGGCGGACAATCGCCGCCTTCGATGCTCTGATCTCAGCAGCCGGTAAGCCTGTAGAGGCTGCCGTTTTCGATCGCCTCTTCCAGACGACCCTCGACGAGCTCGCAGTCCTCAGCGGCTCCTCAGGACGCGGTCGCAATCCAAGGCGGACATGACAAGTGCGCACTTGTCATGTCCGCCTTGGATTGACGCCACACAGCTGATGGCGCTTTGGGTCGACGCTACGCAGCTGATGGCGTTTTGAGGTCCAACGCTAGAAGAGGCGGTTTGACTGGTCGCGTGCTGGGGTGGCAGCGCCACCGTTCCGCCCAGCCCAGATTGTCGCGGCGAAGCTGCGGAGTGCTGCACTGTCCTCGCCGGCCGTGACGGCGGCGGCGCGCAACTGTGCGATCACGGAGCGGAGAATTCGATCGACGGCCTCATCGCCCGCCACAGCTCGTGCTCGTTTGACCGAGGCCCGTTTGCCCGCCACGCGCCACGCGGCATGCTGCGACGCAGCGTCAACCTCGAACTCGACGTTCCCACCGGGAGCAACCTGGCGAATTGGAGCCATGCCAGGAATCGTACGGCTCCCCAAACCTCTGAGCGCCACGCCCGCTAGGGCGCGACGCTCGAGGTGGGAGGATCCGCCTTACGACGGGTGAGACCAGACGGCCCAGTGGGCTCATCAGGCAACGATATAGAGGGAGGGACCGTTGCTTGGACACAAGAGTACGCGCAAAGTGTGGCGATCTTCTCAACGGAAGGTCACGGTTTCATCACAGTCTCACCGTGACGTCAAAACAGTGCTGGACCGGCGAACGGGCCAGTGACGGCCACGAGCGCCCCGATCGCCAAGAATGGCACCAGCGGCACGGTCGCGCCGCGGCCACGCACCACCATCACGGGCACGGCAACGAGCGCGGCCAATGCGAAGGCGATGCCAACGGCAATCGGCACTGCCGCACCAATCGCAACCCCAAACATCGCTACGAGCTTGACGTCGCCAAGACCAAAACCACCGCGCGACACCAGTGCCACGAGCAGTGCCACGCCACCGACGACGAGTGCCATCACCAGATGATTCGCGAGTGCATCTGGGCGAGCAAGCGCCAGCACTCCAAGCGCGCCAATGGTGCCTACGACGACCAGCGTGTCGGGAACGACGCGCCAGACAATGTCGATCGCCACGGCCGGCAGCAGCACAGCCAGAAGCACCAGCCCCAGCGCGAGCTCTGCCCCACTCGGCGCCAGCAGGCCAAGCGCCGCACCAAGTGTCGCGCCAACCCCCACCAGTAGAACCGGTCGCGTCGCCTGCCGCGTCCAGACCGGCTGCTCGAGGCGTTCGTCGATTCCCTTTGGCAGCCAGACCACCAGCCAAACAGCCACCACACCCAGCACGGTGCCAATCGCTGTCGCGAGTGCGACCACGTGCTCAGTCTCCGCGGGCTGCGGCCAGCATGACCTCAAGCGGCGCCGATTCGCCCGTCCAGATCTCTAGTGCCTTCGCACCCTGGCGGGCCAACACCTCAAGCCCATCGACTACAGCGCAACCCGTCTCGGCAGCGGCCGTAATCAGTGGTGTCGGTGTCGCGTCGCCCCGGTAAGCAAGATCAACGACGACGCGAACGTCGAGCAGGCGCGAGGCCGGCAGCGGCATGCCGTCCGGATCGACGAGTGCACCAACCGGCGTGCAGTTGACAACGACGCCGCCAACCGGGTCGGGGAGTTCGGCGACGGCCTCGACGTTGCCGCTTCCCGCAAGATCGCGGGCGAGCACCTCGGCGGCCTCGAAGCGACGGGCATAAATCTGGACGGCACAACCATCTTGCGCGAGGGCGGCCGCAGCAGCACGCGCGGAGCCGCCGGCACCAAGCACAAGCGCGCTGCCCTGGTAGGTCTCCTCGATCTCGGAGGCGATCGCGACGGCGATTGCCGGCCCGTCAGTCGAATCGCCAATTAATCGGCCATCCTCGGCGAAGATCACCGTGTTGACTGAACCACTTGCCTGCGCCGTGGGTCGTAGCTCATCGACGAGTTGAGCAACGGCCTCCTTGTGCGGCACCGTCACGTTGACACCGACAAAGCCGACGGCCTGCAGACCCCGCAGCACGCTCTCGAGGTTGGCGGCCTTGACCGGCAGCGGCACGTACGCCCAGTTGAGCCCAAGCGCCTGCAGTGCCGCGTTCTGCATCCGTGGCGAGCGCGAGTGCGCGACGGGATCGCCAATCACGCCGAGTAGTCGAGTGGTGCCGCTAATCACGAGTAGGGATGCTCCTTCTGGTACCGCAGAAAATCTTCGTAGGTATTAGTGAAATAGTGGCGCCCCTTGGCGTCACCTTTGATTGCGTACATGTAGAGATAGTCGACCTTAGCCGGGTTTGCAGCCGCCTCGATCGAAGCAAGGCCGGGATTACAGATCGGTGTCGGCGGAAGCCCGTGCCTGACCCAGAGGTTGTACGGGGAATCGAGCTTGAGATCACTGGCCGTCAAGATGCCCCAGGCGCCCGTTGCGTATTGGATGCCAGATTCCATTCCGGTCGGCATGTCGGCTTTGAGTCGGTTGTAGATGATTGCGCTCACCTTCCGTCGATCCTCGGGCGCTCGGGCCTCGCGTTCAATCAACGAGGCGATCTTGAGGACGTCGTAGCGCGTCAGTTGGCGAGACTCTGCATAGGAGAAATCAACGGCAGCAATATTGGCTTCGAACGCTCCGAGTTGATCCTCGACGAGTTGGTCGGCGTCGGCTGGAATGCCAACGTCGTAGGTAGCGGGGAACAGGAACCCTTCCAGCGTCGCCGCGCTCTCGCCTGCGTCAAGGAAACCGTCAGGAGGACTGTGATTCGTCAAGGCCTCTTGATACTGCTTCGGCGTGATCCCAACCTTCGCAGCAGCGGCCTTGATATCCCAGATCGCATAGCCCTCAGGGATCACCAGCTGGCTCGCCGATGCCTCCGCTGGCCCGGCGTTGAGCTGGTTGACGATCCGCCGATACAGCTCGTTCGTGCGGAACGTGTACGTGCCCGGACGGAAGGCCGCTCCAAGACCATCGGCGACGACCTGGTCCACGAACGCGCTGGCATCGCTGACGACCCCTGCCGCGGCGAGAATCTCTGCGATCTGTGTCGCGCTCGATCCCTGTGGAATCGTCACCGCGACTGGCGTTCCCGGCGTCGGCGCTGGATCGCTCACGAGGCTCGTGATACCCCACCAGGCCACTGCCAGCACGGCGACCACGGCAAGGGTGACGACGGCGAGCGCGAGCAGACGGCGGCGATTTACTGGTTGTGGTGGGTATCCAGCCATCCCTGTAGGAGCACGGCAGCGGCACGATCGTCGAGGCTGCTGGCTCCTCCTTTCGTCTCTGCAATTCGACTCGTGAAACGCTCGTCCTCAAATTCGATCGGCACCGTGCAAATTGCGCGTAGTCGACCGACAAAAGCCAGCGTGGCGTTGGCCTGCGCTCCCCGAGTGCCGTCGGCCAACACGGGTAACCCCACTAACAACAATTCTGGCTGCTCCTCGGCAATCACAGACAACAGTTGTTCAAGGCCCGTGGGCGTCCCAATGCGTTCGACAAACGTGAGTGGCCGAGCCAGCGCACCCGAGGCATCGCTGATCGCGAGTCCCGTACGGGCCGAGCCGTAGTCGAGGGCCAAGACTTTCATAGACGCACCCTAGCCGCCCGCACCGCGCGCAACACGCGCGAACGCGCCATCACCACGCGTGAACTAGGTAGAGAGTTGTTCGGCGAGCACACCGCGAGCTGCTTCGAGCGCCGCTTCGATGCCACTGGCGTCCTTGCCACCCGCGCGCGCGAGGTTCGGCTTGCCACCGCCGCCACCACCAACGTGCGGCGCAGCGACCTTCAAGACAGCTCCCGCATCGGCTCCTGCTGTCACGGCCTCTGGAGTAGCGGCACAGATCAACTGGAGCTTGCCCCCACTCTCGCCGATCAGCATCACGATGCTCGAGCCGAGTTTGCCGCGCAAAAGATCTGCCAACTCGAGCAGGGCATCCGCACCAATCTCGCCGACGCTCGCAACAACAACGTTGACGTCGCCGTGCGCAACCGCACCCGCAGCAAGCGCCTCAACCTGTGCATCGGCTGCCGTGCCACCGCCGCCAGCCTTTAGCTGCTTCTCGAGGTCGCGCACCTTGGCCTGTAGCTCGCGTACTGCCGTGGGCAGCTGCTCGGGCGCAACCTTGAGGGCCCGGGCTGCCTCGTCGGCCGCCCGTTCGCTGGCTCGCAACTGCTCGATCGCGACTCCGCTCGTAATCGCCTCGATGCGCCGCACACCCTGCCCAACGCTCGACTCGGACGTCACGCGCATGGGGCCAATCTCGGCCGTCGTCGAGACGTGCGTGCCACCACACAACTCGCGCGAGAAGCCCTCAATCTCGACGACTCGAACAACGTCGCCGTACTTCTCGCCAAACAGCATCATCGCGCCGAGCTCGCGCGCCTCGTCCTGGCTCATCTCGAACGTAAAAACACGATGCCCTTCGACGACAACGCGATTGACGATGTCCTCGACCCGCGCCAACTGCTCGGCGGTGACAGCACTGTCATGGGAGAAATCGAAGCGGAGCTTGTCGGGACGAACGGAGGAGCCCTTCTGGCGCACGTGGTCACCGAGCACCTCCTGCAACGCCCGATGCAGCACGTGCGTGCCCGTGTGGTTCGCGGTCGTTGGGCGGCGGCGGGTCGGATCAACGAGCGCGCGCACCTCCTGCCCATCCGTCAACGTGCCGCGTTCGACCACCACGATCAACGTCTGATCACCGTCGAAGCGAATCACCTCGACGATTGCTGCGCGGCCCGTGTCGGATTCGATCGAGCCGGCATCCGAGACCTGCCCGCCGCCCTCGGGGTAGAACGGCGACTCGCGCAGCTTGACTGCCAAGCGCCCCTCGCCGAGGTCGTCGAGCGCACCGATGCGCGTACGGATATCAATTTCGTCGTAGCCCAAAAAGGTGGTCACGAAGCCGGCTGCGCGTGCGAATGCCGCCACGCGATCAAGGTCGACGCCGCCAACCTTGCCGGCAGCGCTACGGGCGCGCTGCCGCTGGCTCTCCATCAATTCGGCAAAGCCCGCCTCATCGACAGAAAGATCCTGCTCAGCCGCGAGTTCCTGCGTCAGTTCGAAGGGAAAGCCAAAGGTGTCGTGGAGCTGGAAGGCCTCGGCAGCGGGGATCGCGACGCCGCCCTCGCTGCGGACGCGCGCGATGCAATCGTCGAGCAATGCCGTGCCGGTTTCGAGGGTGCGTAGGAAGCGCTCTTCCTCGCCGTTGAGGATGCGAAAAATGTCGTCGCGATGTTGCACGAGCTCGGGATAGACGTCGCCCAGCTGCGCGATCACGAGGTCGGCCAGACGCGTCAGAAACGCACCCTGGATGCCGAGTCGATGGCCATGCGAGACGGCGCGACGGATGACGCGCCGCAGGATGTAGCCGCGCGACTCATTGGCGGGCAGCACACCGTCGGCGGCGAGAAACGTCATCGCGCGGCCGTGGTCGGCGAGCACGCGCAGCGCCTTCGTCTGGATGCCACCGGTCTCGTACGACGTGCCCGTCCACTCCTCGATTGCCGTGATCATCGACTGGAAGCCGTCGGTCTCGTAGACGGAGTGCACGTCCTGCAGCAAGGCCGCAACTCGCTCGACGCCCGCGCCCGTGTCGACACACTGGTTGGGGAGCGGTGTCAGCGAGCCGTCTTCAGCCTGGTCGTACTGCATAAAGACGAGGTTCCAAAACTCGAGGAAGCGATCGCAGTGGCAGCCCGGCGCACAGCCGTCGGCACCAACGGGGCGTCCACAGCCGTGCTCGGCACCACGGTCGTAGTAGAGCTCGCTACACGGTCCGCACGGCCCAGTCGGGCCAGCCTGCCAAAAGTTGTCTTTGCGACCAAGACCGACGATGCGATCCGGCTCGACCCCCTGCGCGAGCCAGAGACCGCGCGCCTCGTCATCGGCAGGCACCTGCTCGTCGCCGGCAAAAACCGTGATCCAGACCTTTGCGGGGTCGATCCCCCAGGCGCCCGTCACGAGGACCCAGGCAAACTCGATCGAGCCGGCCTTAAAGTAGTCGCCAATCGAGAAGTTGCCCATCATCTCGAAAAAGGTCAGGTGTCGAGCGGTCTTGCCGACCTCGTCAATGTCCGTCGTGCGAAAGCACTTCTGCACACTCGTCAGGCGCTTCTGCGGCGGCTGCTCAACGCCGAGGAAGTACGGCTTGAACGGCTGCATGCCTGCGGTCGTCAGCAGGACAGACGGATCGAGCGAGTCAGGCACGAGACTTGCGGACGGCACAACAAGATGACCGTTCTGCTCGAAGTGGGTTCGAAAAGCGGTGCGGATCTCGTGAGCCAACATTGCCCCCGCAGGGTACGCGATGCCGGCACGGCCGGGATCAACGTTGCTTTGGCGTCAGACCCCAAAGCAAAGTTAGACCGACAAGTTCGCAGAGCAGAGCCCGCGGACGTCGCTTAGGGGTCTGACCCCAAGGCAAAGTTGACCGCGGCCCGTCAGCCTACGACGATACCTGCCGCAACGATGCATTCGCCGTCGTAGAGGGCGGCAACCTGGCCCGGGGCGATCTGGTGTGCATCGGTCTCGAGATAGACAGTGGCGGTGGCATTTGGACCATGTTCGAGTCGACCAGCGACAGGAGTTGAGCGCATGCGAAAACAGGCATCGATGCGTGGCGTGTCGGCCCGCACCTGCACGTCACGAAGCGAAACTTCGCGGCGGCGGAGTCTTCCAACAGTGCCCACAATGACGGTGTTTGCTGGTGCGTCGATACGCAGCACGTGGAGCGCCTCGGTGCCGCGCGAGACGCCCAGGCCGCGCCGCTGGCCGGGCGTAAAGGCAAGGGCGCCAGCATGCGTTCCGAGCTCGACCCCGTCCTCATCGACAATCGGCCCGGGCGTCATCGTGACGCCCTGACGCTCGAGAAACGGTGCAAGTGCGCCGCCACCAAGAAAGCAAACCTCTTGACTCTCGAGCGCCTTCGCCGCTGCCAAACCGTGCTCGGCCGCCTCGTGCTGCACATCGACTTTCTTGCGCGCACCGAGCGGAAACTGCACCCGCGTGAGAATCTCTGGATCGACAAGAGCGAGCATGTACGACTGATCCTTGGTCGCGTCGACGCCACGCGCCACGAGTGGCGTACCCGCGTGGTCGACGAGCTGCACGTAGTGCCCTGTGCGCCACGTCGATGCGCCAAGTCGCTGGACGGCGCGGTCGATCGCGTCGAACCGAAAGGCGCCGTTACAGGTCGTGCACGGATTGGGCGTCTCGCCGGCTGCGTAGCCCGCCACGAATGGATCGACGACGACGGCTCGAAAGTCGTCGCGCAAATCGAGCGCGATGTGTGGCATGTCGTTCTGGTGGCAGAGGTCGCGAGCAGCGCGCACGGCCGACGGTGCGCAGCACGCTCGCTCGGGCGACGGCGCCTCGGGATCGATCCAGAGACGCAGCGTCACACCGACGGCCTCGTAGCCTTCGGCAACCGTCTGCGTCAGCACCATCGCGGAGTCCACACCACCGCTCATGGCAACGACAACACGGTTCGGGTCGGCCGACACGACGGCGCCGCGGGCCACGGCATCGCCAATCGAGGCGTGAAAGGCATCGACGGCGGTCAGTGCACAGTCGACGCCAGCCGGTTCGATCGCCGCACCTACGAGCACCTCAGCTAGCCCGAGCCGAGCGGCATCGAGCAGCAACCCGCCCTCAGCACGCGCCGCGAGCCACGCCGCTGCCGCAGTCGTGGCAGCGCAGGCATCGGCGCCAAAGCGCACCTGCTCCAGACGGTCGCCGACGAGCCCGAGCGTAAAGCGCACGCGATCGTTACAGCGACCGCCGCCCGCCCGGCCTTCGCCATCGGGCCGGGCAACTGCACCGGCGCGGGACAGGTCGATCATGCCGAGGCCTCAGTGGCCAGTTGCAACGCGGGTGCGAGCTCTGTCCAGGCGGCGACGACGGCGTCGACGTCGGCGGCGGTCGACGTCGGTCCAAGTGTGATACGGATCGCGCTACGGGCAGCGTCGCCGTGGATGTCCATCGCGGTCAACGTGGCGTCCGGCAGCGTCTCACCGCTGGCACAGGCCGAGCCCGCCGAGATCGCGATGCCACGCTCGTCGAAGAGGCGCACGACGGTGTCGCCGCGATAGCCCGTCAACAGCAACGCATGGCCGGGCAGTCGCTCGACCTCCACGCCGACCACCGGCAAGGCAAGGCGCGCCTCGAGGTCGTCGCGCAGTGCAGCACGCCGGACGCGCTCGGCCGGTGCCTGCGCACCCTGTCGAATTCGCAATGCAGCAGCCAAGGCCACAGCGCCAGCGACATCCTCTGTACCCGAGCGCAGGCCACCCTCCTGTCCACCACCAAAGACGATCGGATCGAGGCTCTGTACGCCCGTGCCAATCACCGCTCCAACCCCCCGCGGCCCACCCAACTTGTGGGCAGCCAGCGCAATCGTCACGCGCCCAGGCAGGTCGGACAGGTCAAGCTCGGCACCGGCGGCCGTCTGGACGTCGTCGACATGAAGGGGCACTGCGTGCTCGGCGCAGATCGCAGCGATGTCGGCGATTGGCTGCACAACACCTGTCACGTTGCTCGCGCCCATCACACAGACCAGCGCGTCGCCGGTCTGCACGAGGTCCCAGAGTTCGATCAGGTCGAGGCGCCCATTCGGCAACACCGGCGCAACTGCGATCTCCCACCCTCGTCGCGCCAACACCTCTGCCGTGCGTCGCACTGCTGGGTGCTCGATGGCACTGACGACCATGCGCCCTGGCTGCCCCTGCGCACGGCCGAGCACGGCCAGATTGTCGGCCTCGGTACCACCACCCGTCAGCACGACGTCGGACGGATCTGCACCCACAAGCGAGGCGATCTCTTCCCGCGCTGCATCGAGGTCTGCTCGCGCCTGTCGTCCAAGCGCGTGCGGTTCCGACGGATTGCCAAAGCGCTCCGTCAGGTGCGGCAGCATCGCTTCGACCACGCGTGGTTCGGGTGGCGCCGTGGCTGCGTGGTCGAGGTAGATCACGCGTGCATTGTCGCACCGCACGAACAACTGTGGCGTGACAGCCGCTGGGAACGCCGGGCTGAGTTGTCCCACCCTGCCGCGACCCATCTCCCGTCGAACCTGCTTATGCAGGTGGGTCCCCCGCCCAACACGACCGGTTTAGGGTGGTGCCAGGACAGACGAGGTCCCATTCGTTGGAACATTGGCTCGAGCGCAGATCATGAGCCGCGAGCAAGGTGGAACAGACGCAGCCTACAAGGAATCCGCGACGACTACGTGTTCTACGTCACCAATCGGCAGCTGCAAAAAGCGTGTGCCCTCCTCGCGGAAGGCGTCGGCGTCGCCCGTCGCGAGAAAGCGGTACTCGCCGCGATGGTCGTCGCTGTGCTGCCAGCCCTTGCGAGCGAGCGTCGCTGCGATCTCTTCGGCGAGCTCCTCCGCGGCGGCGATCGTGTGCACCTCGGTGCCAAGCTCGCGCTGCAGCATGTGTCGCACCAACGGGTAGTGCGTACAACCGAGCACGACGACGTCGACGCCGGCTTCGCGTAGCGGCGCACACGCGGTCTGGACCAACTCCAGCGTGCGCTCCGAATAGGGCTCGCCGCCTTGAATCGACTCGGCGAGACCTGGGCAGGCAACCTGCACAACCTCCACGCCGGCATCGAGATCGTGGATCGCCTCAACGTAGCGGTGGCTGTTGACTGTGGCCTCGGTGGCGAGCACGCCGACCTTGCGCAGGCGCGTCGCCTGCACGGCTGCGCGTGCCTCGGGCGTGATCACACCGAGGACGGGCACCGGTGACTCTTGCTGCAGCACGGGCAGCGCCGCCGCCGTCGCCGAGTTACAGGCCACGACGATCAACTTGGCACCCTGCTCGACGAGGATTCCGGTCAGCTCGCGCCCGTAGACGATCAGTTCGTCTTTCGAACGCGGGCCGTACGGAAAGCGCCCGGTGTCGCCGAGATAGACGACATCCTCGTGCGGCAGACGCACGAGCGTCGCGTGGAGAACGGTTAGTCCACCCACGCCCGAGTCGAACATGCCAATCGGGGCGTCCGGTTCCATGCGTATAGGGTAGGCGACGCGGATCGCGTCAGCCGTGGTTCGAGACCTGCCTCGAGGTTTTCCGCGATCATGCTTTGGCACCGAGTTTCGCCTAACGTTCCAGACATGACGATGCAGCCACGCGACCTGATTGGCTACGGCCGCACGCCCCCGAAAGCCAATTGGCCGGGTGGTGCACGCGTGGCCGTCAGCCTTGTCCTCAACTATGAGGAGGGTGGCGAGCGCACGCCTTTGCTCGGCGACTCGGAGAGCGAGACCTATCTGACGGAGATCCAAGGCCCCGGAGGTCCAGGTCGCGACCTCCTGACCGAGTCAATCTACGAATTCGGTGGCCGCGTCGGCGTCTGGCGCATTCTCGATGCCTTCGAGGAGTACCAACAGCCGTTGACGGTGTTTGCCGTCGGCAAGGCAATCGAACTCAACCCCGCCCCCGTCACCGCCGCAGCCGCCGCGGGCCACGAGGTCTGCAGCCACGGCTACCGCTGGATCGATTATCTCCAGATGGACGAGGCGACCGAGCTCGACCATCTTCATCGCTGCATCAAGCTGATCACCGACGCAGCCGGCGAGCGCCCCTACGGGTGGTACACCGGACGCTTTAGCTACAACACCCGCCGTCTCGCGGCCGAGGAGGGTGGCTTTCTCTACGACTCGGACGACTACTCGGACGAGCTGCCCTACTGGACGCGCGTGGGTGAGAAGAACCATCTCGTGGTCCCGTACACGCTCGACGCCAACGACGCGCGGTTTGCGACGCCCAACGGGTTCCGCACCGCCGACGAATTCTCGACCTATCTGATCGACACCTTTGAGACGCTCTATCGCGAAGGCGCGACGACACCGAAGATCATGAATGTCGGGCTGCACTGCCGTATCGTCGGACGCCCCGGACGCATCGATGGCCTGCGCCGTTTTCTCGACCACATCGCTGGCCGCGAAGACGTCTGGGTGACGCGCCGCGTCGATATTGCCCGCCACTGGATCACCGATCACCCACCGCAGTGACCGCAACGGTCCGCCTCGGTACGTGTGCGTGGGTGGAGAAGGGCCTGATCGCGGACTGGTATCCGCCTCACACGACCACGGCTGAGGCGCGCCTGCGGTACTACGCCGAGCACTACGACACGGTCGAGGTGGACTCGTCGTACTACGCCATCCCGGCCGAGCGCACGACGCACAACTGGGCCGAGCGAACCCCGCCCGGCTTCGTCTTCCACATCAAGGCCTTTGGTCTGATGACGGGGCACGCCGTCCGCCCCGAACAATTGCCTGTCGATCTGCGCCCCCTCGTCGACACGGTGACGGCGCGTGGCCACGTCGTCCCGTCCGACGCTCTTCGAGACCGCGTCTTTGCCCGCTTCGCGCGCTCGCTTGAGCCGTTGCGTCAGGCCGGCAAGCTCGGTGGCGTGCTCTTTCAACTGCCACCCTCGGCACTGCCGGGCCGCGAGTCGTGGCAACGCATCGAGCATGCCAAGGCGGCGCTCCCCCACACCGAACTATTGGTCGAATTTCGCCAGCGCGATTGGCTCTCGACCGCCCTGCGCGATGAGACGCTCGACAGCCTGCGCGAGCGCGATCTCACCTACGTTGCAGTCGACGCGCCGCACGTCTCGTCGAACAACGTGGTCGAGACCGTAGTTGCGGCCACCACGCAAACCGGATACGTGCGCTTCCATGGCCGCAACGCCGCCACCTGGAACCACCACGGCGATGGCGCCTCATCGCGCTTTGATCACCTCTACTCGGACGCAGAACTCGCCGAGTGGGTTGAGCCGCTGCGCACGCTCGCTCAGACCACGAGCCGCCTCTACGCGGTCTTCAACACCAACGCGGCAACGCAGGGGCCCGATAACGCCGACCGTCTGCGTCAGGTACTGCATGATGCGCAGGTACCCGTCTCGACCGCACCCGGTCCCGCCCAGGGTGAGTTGTTTCCGATCTAATGCGCCGTCTCTTTCCACTCCTCGCCTTGTTTCTCCTCGCCGGCTGTGACGGCGCCTCGTCGTCGAATACAAGCAGTCCTCCGGCCATCACTGAGCCTGCAGCGACGAGTTCCAATCCTGCTGCGACCGCCGATGTCTTTCCCGCCAAGAACGCCGAGCGCGCGACGGTCGTCCTGTACCACGGCTGGACCGACCTCGAGCCCGATGACTATCTCCCATGGATCGAGCACCTCAACAACGAGGGCGTGGCGGTGATCTTTCCGCGCTACCAGCGCAGCGTCGTCTCGTCGCCCGCAGAGATGCTTGCCGATGCGGAGACCACCACACGTGACGGCCTCGACAAGGCACCACCAGTCGGTCCCGTGATCGCCGTCGGATATTCGCTTGGTGGTGGCTATTCCGTCGTCTACGGCGCCAATGCTGCGGCCTGGAACCTACCCGCGCCCGCGGCGATCTACGCCATTTTCCCGGCCAAGCCGCCGGTCGTACCCGAACCGTTCGGCACGGTACCCCCAGAGACGTCCGTGACGATGCTCGTTGGCGATCGCGACGCCGTGATTGGCGACTCCGGCGCGACCGCATTGTCCGCTGCGATCGAGCCGCACGCCACGACGATTCGCACCCTCTCATCGAACTCCACGATCGCTTTCGAACATCTGTCGCCAAAACAAACCGATAGCGCCGCCCAGCGCGCGTTCTGGCTCCCACTCGATCGGCTCATCGACAAACTCACGGGGCCGTAGCTCCAGCACAAAAATTTCGCGAAACAGGCCGCTCGGTCTGTGCGCAGCGAAGAAGAGAGCAGATCGTGCAGACGCTGCTCCCCACCCTAGCCCTCAATTCGCTTCGCGCTGCGTGCGTTGGACTCGAGACACAGCGGGCGGCCGATCTGTTTCTCCCTACCGGTACGCCGCGCGCAACCGTCGCGTTTTTGCACGGTTGGAGTGACCGCTCGCCGCGCAACTACCTCGCCTGGATCCAGCACCTGACGGACTCCGGCGTGGCCGTGGTGTTTCCGCGCTACCAGAGCAGCCTCCGTGCCAGCCGCAAGCAGATGCTCGCGAACGCGGAGTCCAGCCTGCGTGAAGGCCTTGCAGAACTAGGCGACGATTGTGGCCCGCTGATCCTCGCGGGCTATAGCTTCGGAGCCGGAATCTGCGTGATCGCCGCCGCCGAATCGGAGGCATGGAAGATCCCGGCTCCAGCAGCCGTCTACGGCGTGTTTCCCTACTTCGTACGGGGACGCAATTCCGACCCGCTCGTGATCTCACCGTCGATCACGATCGACCTTGTCGTCGGTGACCGCGATCAGGTTGTCGGCAGTCGTGGCGCCAAGGAGATCGCACGAAGCATCGCACCACACCCGTCCACGCTCGAGATTCTGCGCTCGACACGGTCGATGTCTTACGGCCACTTCTCCGTCCTACAGACGTCAAGGGCGACCCGGCGAGTTTTCTGGCGGCCGCTTGACGACATCGTGGACCGACTTACTCCTGTCTGATCCAAAAACAGCCAAGCACTCCTACCATTCGCACGTGTGCGCAACGTGACCCACCCATCTATTCGAGGATCCTATGACGCTCTCCGCTGATACTGACGCCAAGCTCCAGTCCTACGCCCACCCTGGTCGTCTCGTGACGACCCAGTGGCTCGAGGACAACCTGAGCACGCCTGGTCTCGTGGTCTTGGAATCGAACGAGGACGTGCTGCTGTTCCACACCGGCCACATCCCTGGCGCCCAGAAGATCGACTGGCATCTCGACCTCAATGATCCGACGACGCGCGATTACATCAGCCCTGACGGCTTTGCTGCGATGTGCGCGGCGCGCGGCATCTCGCGTGACACGACGGTCGTAATCTACGGCGACAACTTCAACTGGTGGGCCTCGTATGCCCTCTGGGTCTTCAGCCTGTTCGGCCACGAGGATGTCCGCCTCGTCGATGGCGGTCGTGCAAAGTGGGTTGCCGAAGGCCGTGCGATGACGACCGATGTTGAGCCTGTTACGCCGAGCGAGTATCCGATCGTGCCGCGCGATGATGCGACGATCCGTGCCTTCAAAGAAGACGTCCTCGCCCACATTGGCACTGGTCCGCTGGTCGACGTGCGCTCGCCTGGCGAGTATTCCGGCGAGCTGCTGCACATGCCGGACTATCCGCAGGAGGGCGCACAGCGCGGCGGCCACGTGCCGACCGCGAAGAGCGTGCCGTGGAAGCGGGCCGCCAACGATGATGGCTCGTTCAAGAGCGCCGACGAGTTGCGCGCGATCTACGGTGACGAGCAGGGCCTGCGGGATGAAGATGAGGTGATTACGTACTGCCGCATTGGCGAGCGGTCGAGCCACACCTGGTTCGTCCTCACCCACCTGCTCGGGTTCGAGCACGTCCGCAACTACGACGGCTCGTGGGTCGAATGGGGCAACGCCGTGCGCGTGCCGATCGAGAAGCCCAGCGCCTAGGTCTGGTGAACACCACTCTCCCTCCCCGTCTGCAGGCGATCGTCGACGAGTTCGCCGAGGTTGATCGCACCGAGCGACTCGACTTGCTGCTCGAGTACTCGCGCGACCTGCCGGATCTCCCCGAGCGTCTGCAGGGTGCAGAGCTCGAGCGTGTCCACGAATGTCAGACGCCGCTGTTCGTGCAGACCGAACTCGAGGGCGATGCCGTACACCTCTTTTTCGCCGCACCAGACGAGGCGCCGACGTCGAGGGGCTTCGCCGGCATCATCCACGCTGGCCTCGATGGCTGCACCGTTGACGAGATCCTCGCGACCCCGTCCGACTTTGCCTCCGGGATGGGTCTCACCGATGTTGTGTCGCCCCTGCGGATGCGCAGCGTCGGTGCGATCCTCGCACGGGTCAAGCGTCAGCTGATGGAGCGCACCACCAGTTAGCAGTCGCTTGTAGCATCCGGAGACCAACGTCCGTGAGGTGTACCGACTTATGAGCGCTACCGCAACGAAGATCCTGCCGAACTACATCAACGGTGGCTGGGTGCCGTCGACCAGCTCCGAGCTGCTCGACATCACCAACCCCGCCACGGGCGAGGTTTTGGCACAGGTTCCACTGTCGGGCGCCAACGATGTCGACGCCGCAGTTCAGGCTGCCCGCGCCGCCTTCCCAGCGTGGAAGGCCACGAGCACGATTGAGCGCGCCCGCTGGCTGTTCGGCTTCCGCGAGCAGCTCGTGCAGCGTGCCGACGAGATCGCGGCAACCGCGACGAGCGAGATGGGCAAGACGTACCCCGACGCGCAGGCCGAGGTTGGCCGCATGATCGAGATGGTCGAGGCCGCCTGTGCAATCCCAACGACGATGCAGGGACGCATCCTCGAAGGCGTTGCGACGAAGGTCGACACCGAGACGATCCGTCAGCCCGTTGGTGTCTGCGCGGCGATCACGCCGTTTAACTTCCCCGCGATGGTGCC
>SYIF01000104.1 GCA_005798855.1 Actinomycetota bacterium
CGAAGACGAAGACGAAGACGAAGGTGACGAAGGTGCCGACGAGGACGATGACGACGACGAAGACGTCGACGACATCACCGGCGAGACGCGCATTCCCAGTGGCGACGAGATCGCCGCCGAGCTTCAAGAGTTTCTGCGCGAGCAGCGCGACGACAGCTAGCCCGCAGCGGCGAGCGCTGCGAGATCGACAGCGGGGTCGGCCAGCTGCTCTGGGGTTGGCGAGACGCCAGCGGCAAACAGCTTGCGGACACCCCGCAGCGTCTTCATGTCGCTGACGGAGAAGGCCGCGCGCATCTTGCCCTCACGCAGATAAAAGGCCGTACAGGCCGGTAGCGCGTGATCGCCACGCCAGACGATCTCGTCGTCGGGGCGAGCAACACCTACAACGTTGAGTGTGAGGTCGCCCTGGTCCGACCAGAATGAGGGAAGGTCGTCATAGCGACCCTCGCCCGTGGCAATCTGCTCGGCCGCGACCTGGCCATGACCAATCGCAACGGCCGCGTGCTCGACGCGGATGCGATCTTCGTCGGCCCATTTGCTGGGAAATGCCGCGATGTCGCCCACGGCATAGACATCGGCGACGCTCGTGCGCATGCCCGCGTCGACCTTGATTCCGCCCACGATCTCCTCACATCCCAGCTGCTGTGCGAGCTCAAGCCGTGGCGTCTGTCCGACAGCGACGATCATGAGGTCGGCATCGATCTCTTCGCCGCCGACAAGACGTACGCCGGTCGCGATGTCGTCGCCCGAGACCTGTTCGACTCCCACTCCCGCACGCACGACGACGCCCCGGTCCATAGCCCACTGGAGGACGCGCTCGGCAACTTCCGGCCCCAACGGTCGACTCATTGGCTTGGGCGCGGCCTCGAGCACCGTCGCCGTATGCCCCGCCGCTACCGCTGCAGCCGCGACCTCCATACCGATGAAGCCACCACCGATAATCGCAAGGTGCTTCGGTCCGGTCGCGAGCACCGACTGAATCTCGAGTGCCTCGTCGAGTCGCGTGACGCGATGCACGCCTGGCAGCTCGAGCCCGGGGATTGGTAACTGTCGCGGTGCACACCCTGTTGCCAGCACGAGTGCATCCCAGGCCACTGTCGAGCCGTCGGACAACTCAGCCGTCTTTGCCGACGCGTCGGCGACTGTCACCGTCACTCCACGCCGCAGGTCAATCCCGTCCTGCTCATACACCTCTGGCGCGGGCTTGATGACCTTGCTCATGTCGGCAGTACCGACCACGACTGACTTCGACAGCGGCGGGCGGTCGTACGGGTACTCCGGGTCGTCACCGACTAGGACGATCTCGCCCGTCCAACCGACGCGACGAAGCGTCAAAGCCGCTGCGCGCCCTGCCATGCCCGAACCAGCAATCAGTGCGATCGTCATCGAGCCGCCCTAGACGTCGACGAGGACAGAGTCGCCGTCAACCGTGACGGTAAAGACTTCGACGGCTTCGGTGGCAGGAGGACAATCGGGATCGCCGGTCGTGAGGTTGAAGGCCGAGCCGTGCAGCGGGCACTCGATCGCCATGTCGTCGGCGAGAAAGTCGCCTTCAGACAGCGAGGCCTCCGCATGTGGGCAGTCATCGCAGATGGCGTGGACGGTGTCGCCAACGCGCACGATGCAGAGCGCAGTGCCGTCAGCCTCGACGCGCGTTGGCGTGCCTTCGGGGAAATCGCTGAGCGAGCCGATCGATACCTGGGTCATAGTCGCATTCCTTCTTCGTTGGTTACCCACAGCGTGGGGCGCGCAGATGAGGCGCAGCGTAGGGTGAACGTTAGGAGTTGATGAGACGGCCGACGAGCAATTGGCCGTCGATCGAACCGATGATCGGGTCGACTGCGTGCTCGGGGTGTGGCATCAGGCCGCAGACATTCCCGGCTGCATTGATGACACACGCCACGCGCTGCGTCGCGCCGTTGACATCCTCGGCGTAGCGAAGCAGCACTTGACCATTTTGTTCGAGCTCGTCCAGGCCCTCTTCGGGATGGAACCAAGCACCATCGCCGTGCTTGACGGGCACGGTGATCGTCGTGCCTACGGCACGGTTGCCAATCCACGGCGATTCTTGCTCACCGACCAACTCGACGTCGCGACAGATAAAGCGCTGCCCGTGGTTGGGCGTCAGGATGCCAGGCAAGAGGTCGGCCTCGCAGAGAATTTGGAAGCCGTTGCAGATGCCGAGTACCGGACCACCAGCGGCCGCGAACTCGGCGACGGCACCCATGATCGGCGAGAAACGTGCAAGTGCGCCACAGCGCAGATGGTCGCCATACGAGAAGCCACCGGGCAACAGAATCGCGTCGACGCCTTGCAGGTCGGTGCTGCCGTGCCAGAGCGAGACGGCCTCGCCGCCGACCACGCCAACTGCGCGCATCGCATCGCGATCGTCGAGCGAGCCAAGGAAGGTGATGACGCCGACCCTAGCCAACGATGACCTCGAACCCCTCGATTAGGTCGTTCGACAGGACGCGC
This sequence comes from Actinomycetota bacterium, assembly GCA_005798855.1. Lineage (GTDB taxonomy): Bacteria > Actinomycetota > Thermoleophilia > Gaiellales > F1-60-MAGs149 > F1-60-MAGs149. Next base: position 2,476 of record SYIF01000104.1, read on the forward strand.
GCTGCCATCTCGGTGCCGAGGCGCTCGGCCTCTTTGAGATCATCGGTGTCGATTTCGAGGTCGAAGATGCTGCCGGCAGAGACGGAGCTGACGGGGTAGCCAAGGCCACCTAGCGAGCGGCCGATGGCCTCACCTTGAGGGTCGCGAATGCCCGTCTTGGGCCGCACCAGTACGGTCACTCTCACCGGTCTACCTCCATCTTGTCCAAATACTCGTCGAGCGTGGAATCAGTCAATAGTTCGTAGGCCTCACGGTAGCGTCCGGCCGTCCCGTCAACGACCGTTGCCGGCAACTCTGGCCCGGGTGCCGACTTGTCCCAGTCGAGCGTCTCGAGGTAGTCGCG
>SYIF01000105.1 GCA_005798855.1 Actinomycetota bacterium
CATGCCCATCATCACGACGTTACGGACCTTCGCGTTGCTCTCGCGTGCCGTCCGCGCAGCCCAGAGGAGCTGCTCAAAAATCTCGCCCTTCGTCAACGACCGGCCGAAGCCCATCGTGCCCGTGGCGCAAAACGTACACGCCAGCGCGCAGCCGGACTGCGACGAGAGGCAGACCGTATGGCGGTCCTTGCTGCGCATCAGAACTGCCTCGGCGGGGAAGCCATCGACGGTCGCAAAGCGCGCCTTGACGGTGCCGTCCTTCGCGTGCTGCACGTCCTCGATCGTCATCTCGCTGGCCGGTGCGGCCTCGGACAGTGCGAGACGCAGGTCCTTCGGTAGCGTCAAGGCCTCGTCCCACGAGGTAATCAGATCGCGGGTAATCGCCTGCCGCATCTGCGCCACGCGATACGTGGGAGCGCCCCGTTCGAGCAGGACAGCATTAGCTGCATCAAGATCCATCGAACGAACGCTACCTGTTGGGAGTGCGCGGCTCGCCGGCGCTAGTCGCCGAAGACCGTACCCGTGCCCGTAATGGCGTCAGTTGTGGTGCCGCCTGTGGTTGTGCCTGTAGTCGTATCGGTGGTCGCTGGCGCTGTTGTGGCCGGGGGCGCCGTCATGGCAGGCGGCGCGGGCGCAGCTGGTGCGGTCGTTGCGGGTGGTGGCGTCGTGGTCGTGACGGGCAGCGTCTCAATCGGTGCGAGTGGCTTCGGCGCGGGCTTCGGTGCAGCTGGGGTCGTCACGGTCACGACGGCGGGAGGTGCCAGCGGCGTAGCAACCACAGGCTGGCGGACACCCGTCAGCCACGAGGTGATGTACTGGAACGGTGGTACGGCCCAACCACCGGCTGGATGCATCTCGAAATGGAGGTGCGGCGGCGTACCCTCAGCATCGCCACTGTTGCCAAGGAAGGCGATCACATCGCCGCGCTTGACCTGCGCGCCGTCCTTCGCGAGCGGCGAGAAGCCGGACAGATGTGCGAAGTAGAACTGGTGGCCGTAACGGTCCGTCAGCCAGAACCGACGGCCACCGAGCGTGTTCCAGCCGACGTTCGACAGGACACCATCATTGATCGCAAGAATCGGCGTGCCCGCCGCAGCGAAGACGTCGATGCCCTGATGGAAGCCGGTGTCGGCCCGCGGAGCACCGAAGTCGTTCGAATAGTCGTTCGCGGTCGCGCCGAGCACGGGGAACATGTACGTGCCGTCGAGCAACTGGTCCACGTGCTCCTGCGTGATCGGCGGATTCATCGTGAAGCCACCCGGCGGCGGGTCTTGCGAGTCAGTGCCAATGACGGACGCGATCGGCGCTGTCGGCGCAGCCAGCGGATCGACGTTCGTGAGGGGGGTCGGATCGGGCACGGCCGCGCCTGCATCGGCATAGCCGACCAAGATTTCCGTCCCCGCTGGGAGACCCCGATACTCCTGGCGCACGCGCAGGTGCAGGGCGATCACGAAGGCACGCGAGGCCTGCGGGCCGCGAACGGCATTGACCTCTTCCTCCACGGCCAAATCCCCCACACCCGCGATCGACACGATCTGATTGGGCGACGCAACAATCGGCTGGCCAGCGACAACGAGGCCTTCGACCGTCGACTGCAGTCCACTCTGGGCCTCCGCGGTCGTAATCGCGCCAGCGGCTGCCTGGGAGGTAACCGTCGTCGCGGTGATCAGGCCATCAAGGAGGGTGACACCGGCAGCGCGCGTCGTCGCGTCGCCGCGGGCGGCATTGGCCGTCACGGCCACGTTCGTAGTGGAGTCCGAGGTGATGACCGACGCGATCGCAGGATCCGGCTGCGTGGCGAAGCCACCACTCGCCGTCGCCGAGCCTCCACGCGAGATCACGGGGGCGTGGGTGATCGGAGCGAGGCCGGGAATGCGCACCTGCAAGACGAAGCCAGCGGCGCGTCCCTCAGGCGTCGTGCCCGGAGCGTCGGCTGCGCCGGCACCAAAGCCCACCGCGAGCGAGGCGAGAGCGATCGTGATCAGCGCAGCAGCAAAGGTGCTCGGACGGAGTTGCACAAACAAAACGGTACACGGGAGAGGCCAATTCGGGGTAGCCTTCCGGTGAAGAGCAGAAGGAGACAGTGCCATGAGCGATGCGATTGAGGCCCATCTCGACGAGACTCGGCGCGTGCCGCCACCCGCAGGCTTCGTCCAACACGCGCGCATCACCGACCGCTCGATGCACGACGAGGCCGATGCGGACTTCACCGGCTTCTGGCACCGACGTGCGTTGGAACAGATCAGCTGGTATCACGAGCCGACACAATCGCTCGACGACTCGAACGCCCCGTTTTACCGCTGGTTTGCCGACGGCACGCTCAATCTTACGTACAACTGTCTCGACCGGCACGTCGATAGCGGTGGCGGCGAGAAGGTCGCCTACACCTGGATCGGCGAGCCTGGCGACGAGCGCGTCATCACATACGCCGAGCTGCTGGCCGACGTAGAGCGCGCAGCAAGTGCCCTCAAGGCGCACGGTGTCGGGAAAGGCGACCGCGTCGCGATCTACCTCGGCATGGTGCCCGAGCTACCAATCGCGATGCTGGCCTGTGCCCGCATTGG
>SYIF01000106.1 GCA_005798855.1 Actinomycetota bacterium
CGGCTCGACCTCCGGCGCCATCAAGGTGATCCGCATCCGACTCGCGTTTGGGAGTGCGCGTCGCGACATCCAGACCGCGGTGCATCCAGAGGCGGTGCTGCCGGTGCGCACGAACGGGAAGTCCGTCCGTGAGGCCGCTCTGCAAGGCGCCACTGCCTTCATCGGGCTGTACCTCCTGACGTTCGCGGTCGGGGCCGCTCTGATTCTATTCGCGGCGATGCTGCACGGGGCAGAGGTGGATGCCTTCGACGCCATGGTCGCCGCCGCTACCACGATCGGCAACGTCGGACCCGGCGTCGGTTCGGCGGGACCGATGGGATCCTTCGCCGACTATCCTGCCGAGGCCAAGGCGACGATGATCACATTGATGTGGGTCGGGCGCCTCGAGTTGATCCCCGTTTTTGTCCTACTGACACGGACATACTGGCTGCGGTGAGTCCTCGGCGGCGGCGACCGGGTACCGTGAGACTGCCACCGGCACTGCGTGTTGTGGGGCTAGTCGTGGGTGGTGCCGGGCTGACGATCGTCGCCCCGTTGATCTACGCGCTGGTGATCGGCGACTCGATTCAGGCCTTTCTCTTGCCGTTCGGACTTGCGACTCTCCTCTTCCTCGGAGCACTTCGGCTCGGTCGTCGCATTCCGCCGCCGACGCGGCGCGAGTCGCTGCTGGCGGCGGTCCTCACCTGGATCGGCCTCTCGCTGTTTGGCGTCTCACCCTACGTGCTGGGCAGCGCCGCCGGCGGTGCTGGCGGGCCCATCGACGCCTTCTTCGAGAGCACAGCCGGATTCACCGCGACCGGCGCCACCGTCATCACCGAAGGGCAGGGCAATCCCGGCCGCTGATGCTCTGGCGCGCCCAGACGCAGTGGATCGGCGGTATCGGCCTGATTGTGCTCGCTGTGATCTTCCTGCCGCGCCTCGCGGTGGGCGGACGACAGCTGATCGAGACCGAGGTTGCGGGTCCGCAGCTCGAGAAGCTGGCGCCACACCTGCGCGCCTCGACGATCCGCATCGTGGGGGTGTACGTCGTGTTGACCGTGCTAGTCACCATTGCCCTGATCGTACTCGGGCAGGCTGGTCTCGCGCCGGGTATGGACGCGTTTCAGGCGGTAGCGCACGCCTTCACGACCGTATCTGCCGGCGGCTTCTCGCCGAACCCCCGCTCGATCGAGCCGTTTGGACCCTGGGTGCAGTGGCTGATCGCGATCGCGATCGTGATCGCCGGCACCAACCTCGCGCTGTCGTACCGGGCGATCGCGCTCCGCCGCCCGCAGAGCTTCCGGGACGACGAGCTCCGCTGGTACCTCGTGATCCTGGCTGTGGCCTGCGTCGTGCTGGTCTCCGAGCTGGCGATCTCCGGTACCTACGGCGTGCTCGACGCCACGCGACAAGGCGTCTTCCAGGCAGCCTCGATCATGACTGGCACCGGATACGCCACCGCCGACTTCGCCCAGTGGCCCGAGCTAGCACTCGGCACGCTCTTCCTGCTGATGTTCGTCGGCGGCTGCACGGGGAGCCCCACCGGCGCGCTCAAGGTGATGCGCATCGTCTTGGCCACCCGTGTGGTGCGCCGGGAGATCCGCTTGACCATCCACCCCGACCAGATTCGACTGATCCGCACAGGTGGACGGTCGCTCAACGACCGGGTCATCAACGGGGTCGTGGTCTTCGTGCTGCTGTACTTGGCGCTCGTCGTGATCAGCGGCGTGCTGCTCCTGATCGATCCGGGCCGCCCCGCCGGGCTCAACTTCGAGGATTCACTGTCGGCCGCCGCCGCCTCGATCGGCAACGTGGGGCCGGGCTTTGGCATCGTCGGACCGATGAGCTCCTACGCGCCGTTTTCAGACCAGGCCAAGATCTTCTTGGCACTGCTGATGGTGGTCGGGCGGCTGGAGATTTTCCCCGTTCTCACACTCCTGACGAGTGCGTTCTGGCGCGACTGAACTACTTCGGGAGGCCATGCGCCCGGCAGGATTCGAACCTGCGGCCTCGAGATTAGAAGTCTCTTGCTCTATCCCCTGAGCTACGGGCGCTCCTAAACGGTACCCGGGGCAGTCATATTGCGATACCACGCACACTTATGACGTGCGGTATCCCTACAACGAAATTCTTGGAGTCCCGTCTGTCCCGCGCCTACTCCTCGCCGCCATCGTTGGCCGGATGCCTGTGGGGATGGGCGCACTCGCACTGTTCTTGCTGGTGCGAGGCTCGGGTGGCTCGTACGCGATCGCCGGCCTCGCTGTCAGCGCCGCGACGCTCGGCACGAGTTTCGGATCGCCCGTCCTCGGTCGTCTGATCGACCGCCAGGGACAAACCCTGGTTTTGGTTCTCAGCATGCTGGTCCAGGTGACGTCTCTGCTGGCACTCGCAATGCTTGCGCCAGCCGAGGGCGTTCTCTTATTCGGGCTCTGCGTGGTCTATGGCTTCTCGAATCCGCCACTCGCTGCCTCGATGCGAGCGGGGTGGTCGACGCTGTTCACCGACCGCAGTCAGCTGACGCAGGCCTTCTCGCTCGATTCGACGGTCAAGAGGTGATCTACATTATGGGTCCATTGCTCTCGGCAACCATCGCAGCCTCGATTGATCCGCGCGCGACGTTGGTTGCCATGGCCCTCTTCAGCGCGATCGGCGTGACGTGGTTCGCAACATCACAGCAGGGCCGCACGTGGCGCTCTGCTCACGTGGGCGAACGGCACCTCTTGGGCCCCCTCACTGCAAGCCCGGTGCGTCGCGTCTTGGCCGCGATCCTCGGGCTTGCGTTCGCCTGGGGCGCCCTCGAGTTGGCGATTGCGGCCTATGCCGACTCGACGGACCACAGCGCCGGACCACTGCTCGCGGTTTGGGCTTTCGGCAGTGTGATCGGTGGGTTGATCTTCGCGCTGCGACGTTGGTCACAGCCACCACAACGGATGCTGGGAGTGTTACTGCTGCTCAACTTTGTCGGCTTCTTCGTGCTGCTGCTTGCTCAGTCGCCGTGGCAACTCGCCGTGCTGCTCGCAGTCACCGGCGTGGTGAATGCGCCCGTGATTGCGACGCTGTACGTCTTGATCGAGTCGCTGGCGCCGCGAGGCACGGTGACCGAGGCGTTTACTTGGGTCTCAACGACGTTTACGCTCGGAATCGGCGCCGGCGCGGCGAGCGCGGGGATCATTTACGACGTTCTCGAGCCCCGCGCCGCCTTCTGGTTGGCGGTGCTCGGGGGAGGAGGAGCAGTACTTGCCGTCGTAGTACGCCACCGTGGGCTCCATTAACCAACGACGATCTCCATGCTGCACACCCCGTTGACGTTTCGACGCTCTGAGCCGGAATGCGCATGACTGCGATGAGATCATGGTGACAAGCTCTGAGCAACTACTGACACTGCAAGAGGCCGCCACGGCCGTCGGGTGCCACTATCAGACGCTCTATCGTCGCGTTCGGACGGGAGAGTTGAAAGCGCTGACGGTCGGCGGCACCTACCGCATTCAGAGCAGGGAGCTCGAGCATTGGCTGAGCGAGCGCGACGCGCGCAACGGCGCCGTGCCGCAGCGAAGAACACGCAACTGGGCCAAGCAGGGGACAAGCCTGCTCGAAGCACTGCTCGCGGGTGACGCCAAGGCTGTGCGGCAACAAAATGCACGATTGCTCGCGGGTGGCGTAACCGTGGCGGATCTTTGCGATCACTTGTACGGCCCAACCCTGACGCAGATCGGCGTGCTCTGGATCGATCATAAGATCACGGTCGCCGAGGAACACCGCGCCTCACGTATCGTCGAGGCCTTGCTCGATCACACTGCTGCGGGCACCGGCAAGCCTGGTCCTCGAATCGGTGACGTTGTCGTGGCAGCGCCGGTGGGGGATCGGCATTCGCTCGCCCCCCAGATGGTGGCTGCCGGGTTGCATGCCGAAGGCTTCCGGGTTAGCTATCTGGGCGCAGATCTTCCCGTTGCAGAAATCGTCCAGATGGCAGAGCGCGAGCAGGCAGATCTCGTGGCGATTTCGTGCTGCGTCGCTGAACGCTCAGGCCTGAGTGAGCTCCTTGCGCAACTCAACGCAGCGGAGTTCCCGACGCTTGTCGGCGGAACGGGCATCGGCAAAAGCGAGGCACTTAAGCTCGGGGCGACACGGTACGGCGCCTCCATTAACGAGGCCCAGGTGCTTGCGCGCGAACTTGTTCGCAGCAGCGCGACCTAACGCTCGCCGCGCTCTTCCCTTCGAATCCGCTCTGCCGATTCTTCGCGTCGTGCGAGTCGATCCTGATTGTCCGGCGTCGAACCGGTGACGGCTTCGCGCATCAGTGCCTCTTGAGCAAAGACCAGGGCCTCGCCGGAGACCGGTCGGCGGCGAATCCACTCGCCGTCGGGCTGCAAATTCCACGAACCTGAATTGTCGGCCAGCTCGAGATCAAGCACCCCGTGAATCCGCTCTCGCAGATCAGCATCGCGGACGGGCGTGATTACCTCAATCCGCGAATCAAGATTGCGCGGCATCATATCGGCGCTGCCGATGTACGTCGTCGCCTCGACCGCGGTGAAGAACCGGAAGACACGCGCGTGCTCGAGAAACCGACCGAGAATCGAAATCACCCGGATGTTCTCCGACAGACCCGCGACACCTGGACGCAGGCAACAGATGCCGCGCACGATCAAATCGATCGAGACCCCGGCCTGCGAGGCTGCGTACAACTCGTCAATCACTTCAGCATCAACGAGCGAGTTCATCTTTAGCGTGATGCTGGCCGGCGCCGCTCCCGTGTGCTCGCGCGCACATCGACGAATCTCCTCAACGACTTGGCGCCGGAGATGCATCGGAGCAGTCCAAATCGCGTGGAAGCCCTGTGGACGCGCAAACCCTGTCAGCTGATTGAAGAGATCCGCGACGTCCGCGGTAATCTCCTCATCGCAGGTAAAGATGCCGAAGTCGGTATAGGCGCGGGCGGTGGAGGGGTGGTAATTGCCTGTGCCAATGTGGACGTAGCGCCGCGTGCGATCTCCTTCCCGACGCACGACAAGTGCGAGCTTGCAGTGAGTCTTTAGGCCTACGCTGCCATGGACAACGTGGACACCTGCTCGCTCAAGCGCACGCGCCCAACGAATGTTGCGCTCCTCGTCAAAGCGGGCTGTCACCTCAACGAGTGCCACGGCCTGCTTACCTTCTTCGGCGGCCACAGCGAGCGCCGGCACGATTGGAGCGTCGCCACTGGTGCGGTAGATCGTGTGCTTGATTGCCAACACGTTCGGGTCGGCAACTGCTTGCTCCACAAAGCGCTCAACCGATGCGCTGAAGGACTCGTAAGGATGATGCACCAGGATGTCGGCCTTACGAATCTCCGCAAACATATCGACGGACTTGTCGTCGTCTGCCGTCAGGCGATCTGGCACCTGAGGCTGCCAGGGGCTAAAGCGGAGATCCGGACGGCCGACCTTGGTCAGCACGCCAAGGCCACTGAGGTCGAGCGGTGGACGAATCGCAAACACCTGGCGTAGATCAACGTCGAGCGCCTCGATCAGCATCGAGCGCATATCCACGGGCATCGACTCATCGATCTCGAGTCGCACGACATCGCCAAAGCGGCGGCGAGAGAGCTCTCGCTCGACCGCCTCGAGCAGGTCGTCGGCGCCCTCTTGAATCTGAAAATCCGCGTCGCGCGTGACCCGAAACGTGCTGGAGCCCACGATTTCCATCCCAGGAAACAGTGCCGTTAGACCGTTGGCGATCACCTCGTCGATGCGCACAAAGCGTGAGCGCTCACCAACTTGGATCAACCGTGGAAGCACCTCAGGTACCTTGACACGTGCAAATCGCGTCTCGCCCGTCGACGGGTCACGCACGGTCACCCCGACCGAGAGTGAGAGGTTCGAGATGTAGGGAAACGGCTGCCCTGGACCGACAGCGAGTGGAGTGAGGACGGGGTAGACCTGCTGATCAAAGATCGTCTCTAGCTGCTCACGCTCTTCCGAAGAACAGGCAGCAAGCGGGACGATCTCGATACCTTCGGCGGCAAGCGCCGGAAGCAGGTCGGAATGAAGCGTGTCCTCAAGCTCGCTCTGCATCGAGCGGTAGCGCGCAGCGATCTCATCAAGCGTGGCCTGCGGCGGCGTACCATCCGACGGCTCGGTGCTGTGGATCACATGGTCGATCAATCCCGCCACTCGAACCATGAAGAACTCGTCAAGGTTGTTGGCGTAGATCATGCAAAAGCGAATTCGTTCCAACAACGGCACGGAACTGTCGGCAGCGAGTGCCAACACGCGGTGGTTGAAAGCCAACCATGAGATCTCGCGGTTGAACAGACGCGTCTCAGTGGGATCAGGAATGGGCGGACTCACCTAGCCATGGTACCGACTGTTGGCGATCGTCGATTACGAGCAACGCGCTCGGGCTCCACATCGACCCCAGCGTTCACCGGGAGTCAACCAGATCTCCTACATCTGTCACCACTTCGTAACCGTAGGCGAACCGAAGCCGAACCCCTCGACACAATGAGTGCGCGCACACTGGAAGTGACCAATCACGCTCTCTCGGAGGAATCTCATCGTGTTCAAGCGCAAGTCTCTGATCACCATTATCGCGGTTGCCGGTATCGGCGCTGCTGTCACAGCCTGTGGCGGCGGTCGCAGCAGCGATACAGCAGCCGCTACCACTGCAGCCAACGCCGACACGTCGCTGAGCGGCTCGATCGTGATCGATGGCTCCAGCACTGTTGCTCCGCTTGCCACTCTGGCGGCTGAGAATTTCCAGGTGCAGGCACCGAACGTTTCCGTCACCGTCGGCACGTCCGGCACGGGCGGTGGTTTCGCAAAGTTCTGTAACGAAGAGACTGACGTTTCGAGTGCCTCGCGCGCAATCAAGCCAGAAGAGCAGGCTGAGTGTGACGCCAAGGGCGTTAAGTTCGTCGAGCTAATCGTGGGAAACGATGGTATCGCTTTGATTACGAACAAAGAGAACACCTGGGCCACGTGCATCACGACGGCGGAGCTCGCCACGATGTGGGCGCCCGACTCGGAGGCCACCACGTGGCAGGACATCAATAGTGCCTGGCCCGCTGAGGAGCTCAAGTTGTTCGGTCCCGGTACGGATTCCGGCACGTTTGATTTCTTCACGAAATCGATCAACGGTGAAGAAGGCGCAAGTCGAACCGACTTCTCCCCGACTGAGGACGACAACGTCACGATCAAGGGCGTAGAGGGCGAGAAGGGCGGCCTTGGCTACCTCGGCCTGTCGTACTACGAGCAGAACCCGGACAAGCTCAGCCTGTTGCAGGTCGACTCTGGCTCGGGTTGCGTGGCTCCGAGTACCACGACAGTGCAGGACGCAACCTATACCCCACTGTCGCGCCCGCTCTACATGTACTTCTCGGAGCAGGCCACCCAGCGCCCCGAGGTGAGAGCATTCATCGACTACTACGTTGCGAACGAGGCATCGCTGACGAAGGAGGCACTGTTCGTGCCGCTCGCAGATCAGCAGCTCGCGACGGCAAAGACGACTGCCGCAGGGCTCGCCGGGTAGCCTACCCGCGTGGCAGCAAACGCAACAAGCAGCACCTCGGGGGGTCGACCATCGCTGACCTCCCGAGGCAAGCGTACGGGCGAGCGCATCATCATTGGTGCGCTCGCCCTTTGCGCATTGATCTCGATCCTCGTCACGGTGGGTATCGTGGTTGCCTTGCTCGTCCCCAGCATGAAGTTTTTTGCCGAAGTGTCACCAGTCGAATTTTTCACGACCACAAAATGGGCACCGCTTTTTGAGCCACCCGCTTTCGGCGTCCTGCCTCTGATCACGGGCACACTCACGACAACCTTTTGGGCCTGCACGATTTGCCTGCCCCTCGGTCTCGGCACTGCAATCTATCTCAGCGACTATGCGCGGCCGCGAGAACGAGCCGTGATCAAACCCGTTCTCGAAGTGCTCGCCGGCATTCCCACCGTGGTACTCGGCTATTTCGCGCTGACGTTTCTCACACCCCTGCTGCGGTCGCTGGGATGGCAGGTCGAGATCTTCAACGCATTCTCGGCCGGCATGATTATTGGCGTTTTGCTCTTACCGACAGTTGCCTCTCTCTCTGAAGACGCCATGAAGGCAGTCCCGAGCTCGCTCCGCGACGGCTCATATGGCCTTGGGGCTAATCGCTTTCAGGTCTCTACGCGCGTTGTGGTGCCGGCAGCCATCTCGGGCATCGCCGCGTCGTTCGTGCTGGCGATCTCCCGGGCGATCGGTGAGACGACGATTGTCTTGATCGCCGCTGGTCAGTTGGCGCACATTTCGTTTATGCCGGGCGACTCAATCCAGACGATGACAGCCTTCATCGCCGCCACCGGCGCAGGCGACGTCCCGGTGGGATCGATCTCCTACAAGACGATCTTTGCGGTCGGTCTGACGCTCTTCGTAATCACGCTGCTTCTCAACGTTGTGGCGATGCGTATGGTGCGTCGTTTTCGAGAGGTCTACGAATGAACGGGCCAACCCGGACCGCGAGCAAGCATGCGGCCAAGGCAGTCGAGCACTCTCTCGCGGGTCGGCGCCATCGCAGCGTCACGGCAACCATCTTCTTGGGTTACCTCCTGTTCTCGACATTCTTTGGTCTGATCGCACTCACCGTCCTGCTCTTCACGATCTTCCGAGATGGCCTTCCATTCCTCGATTCGACGCTGTTCGCGAACGGGCCTTCCGCACACCCTGCCCTCGCTGGCGCGCGCCCCGCCATCATCGCCAGCATCATGATTGCAATCGTCCTGGTCGCGACAACGTTGCCGATCGCAATCGCTACAGCGGTCTACCTCGAAGAGTTTGCGCAAAAGGAACGCTTCTGGATCCGCTTGATCGAGCTGAACATCCAGAACCTTGCCGCGATTCCATCGATCATCTTCGGGATCCTCGGCTTAGCCTTTTTGGTGCGTGGCCTCGGCCTCGGCCCGGTACTTCTTGCGGGTGCCCTAATCCTCGGTCTGCAGATGCTCCCAACGGTGATCATCGCGGCCCGCGAGGCGTTGCGCGCAGTGCCCGATTCGGTGCGCCAAGGAGGCATGGCGCTCGGCGCAACACGACTGCAGGTGGTCTGGCGAGAGGTTCTTCCCGCTGCCATTCCTGGCATTGCGACCGGTTCAATTCTCGGACTGTCGCGCGCAATCGGCGAGACGGCACCGCTGCTGATGGTCGGCGCCGCAACGTTCGTCTCCTTCAACCCTGAGCTGTTAACCCAATACACCGTGCTGCCGATTATGATCTATCAGTGGATCAAGTTGCCGCAGGCAGATTTTCAGGGACTCGCCGCCGCGGCTATCATCATCCTGCTGGCGATCCTAATCACAATGAATGGCTTCGCAATTTGGATGCGCAATCGGTTTGAGAGGAAGTGGTAATCGTGGACGTCCAACCATCGGCGACAGGTACGCCGCCGAGGAGTTCTCACCTTGACGTGGCCGCAGCGGGAGCGAGTGACTCGAGTCTCGGTCTCCCAATCGACCAGCGCGAAATCGTCTTTGACTGCCGCGAGCTAGGCGTTCGCTACGGAGTTGCGCGAGCACTACGCGACGTGAATCTCACTATTCATGGCAATACGTTGACTGCGCTGATCGGACCGTCGGGTTGTGGCAAAAGCACGTTTCTGCGCTGCCTCAATCGCATGAATGATCTGATTCCCAGTGCAGTTGTTGACGGCGCCTGCCTCTACCACGACGAAGATCTCTACGGACCTCAGATCGATGCCATTGAAGTCCGCAAGCGCATCGGTATGGTTTTTCAGAAGCCGAACCCATTTCCCAAATCGATCTACGATAATGTTGCCTTCGGACCGCGCGTTCTGGGGATGAAGGACGGATTGGATGATCGAATCGAATTGGCGCTGCGCCGTTCAGCGCTCTGGGATGAGGTCAAAGACCGTCTCAAGCAGGGTGCACTCGGCCTGTCGGGCGGACAGCAGCAGCGGCTGTGCATTGCTCGTGCTCTCGCGGTTGAGCCTGACGTGATCCTGATGGACGAACC
>SYIF01000107.1 GCA_005798855.1 Actinomycetota bacterium
CGCCCTCGCACGCGTGCTTGTCACACGCCCGAAGGCGATCCTGCTCGACGAACCACTCGGCGACCTCGACCGCCTTCTGCAAATGAAGATGCGTGTCGAGTTGCGCGCCCTGCAACGCGATCTCGGCATCACGTTCATTCACGTGACGCACAATCAGGAGGAGGCACTCTCGATGGCCGATCGCATCGTCGTCATGGGCGATGCAATCATCCAGCAGGTCGGCACGCCAACTGAGTTGGCCCGTCATCCGCGCAACGAGTTCGTCGCCAAGTTCATGGGCGACAACAACGTGCTGCACGGCACGATCGAGTCGGCCTCGGGTGGCAACGTAGTTATCAATACGCCGCATGGTAAGGTCGAAGTCCCAGGGTCTGGCACAGCCGGCGATAAGGGCTCGATGGCGATCCGCGCGAGCGCCGTCAATATCTCGATGGACGCGGTGCCCGCAGTCAATGGCGTCCGCGTGCGACTGGACTTTGTCGAATACCTTGGCGACTCCATCAAGCTTCACCTCGACTTCAATGGCGAGCCATTCCTTGCCAAGGTCGACGAGGAGCGCTTCGGCGAAGTCCAAGCCTTCGAAGGCAAAGAGGTCACGGCGACGTGGGCAGTTGAGGACGGTCATCTCCTTGAGCAGTAACGACCACTCCGCCCTTGATGAGGCGCTCGCGGAGGTAGCACAAGCAGAATCGTTGATGGGAGGAAATTCCGCGGTCGTCGCCACGACGGGTCCACGACGCTCACCCCTGACGACGCTCGCCTGGGTCTTGCCAGGCACGATCTGGCTGCTGATTTTCCTGATCGCCCCGCTCGTGATGATCATCCTCGTCTCACTCTGGGAACGCACACCCGTCGGCTTTGCGGCGTTTTCGTTCTCGCTCGATGCCTACGGTCGAATCTTCGAGACGAGCGTGTTTCTTGACACTCTCAAGAACACGATCTTTCGATCACTGCTCGTGACCGGACTCTGCATCCTGATCGGCTACCCGATCGCGTTCTACCTAGCGCGCTGCGTCAAAACGATCAAGTTCCAGATCGCGCTCTTCATTGTCGTACTCGCCCCCTTCTGGGTCGCGTACGTCGTGCGGATCATCGCGTGGCTCCCTGTGCTCGGACGTCAGGGAGTGATCAACTACTTCTTGGTCGAGGTCCTGGGCGTGGTGGATGAGCCAATCTCAGCACTCTTCTACTCGACGTTTGCGATCACCCTCGCACTCGTCCAGTTGTACGTGCTGTTTATGGTCACGCCGATCTTCTTCCAATTAGCAACGCTCGATGAAGCCGCAATCGAGGCCGCACGCGACCTCGGTGCGACGCCCGGCAAGGTCTTTCGGGAAGTCATTTTCCCGCTCTCCCTGCCTGGTGTCCTGATTGGTTGCATCTTCGTTTTCGTGCTGGTGATGGGTGAGTTTGCCACCGTACGTATCATCGGCGGTGGCACGATCCAGTCGGTTGGCACACTCGTCAACGATTACTACACCATTCCGGATCTTCCAGCGGCTGCGGCTGCGGCGACGATGCTGGTTGCGGTGATGACCGTTGGCGTCGCCATCTTGCTGCGCTTCTCCAAGATTCGAGAGGTCGTCTAATGACCTATATCTGGTACCTCATTGCCCTCGTGCTGTTGGTGATTCCCTTCTCGGCAATGATGTTCTTGCCGATCAAAAGGTCGAAGCCGGTGCTGTTGGGCTTCTTCCTGATCTTCATCGTGTTCATGTACGGCCCGATGCTGACGATGGGTGTGCTCTCGTTCCAAGGACCGTTCGGCAGCATGACGCTGCCGGCCAAGGATCTGGGCTCGCTACACTGGTTTACCGAATTGCGTGCCGAGTCCAGCCTGATGGTTGGTGTTCGTGACGGCATCACGAAGTCGCTCTGGGTCTCACTCGTGGTGGCAGCGATTACTGCTGCCCTCTCGCTCAGCCTCGGGATGGCGTTCCGACGCCAATTCCGCGGTGGTGGCATCCTGTTCTACGCGATTCTGCTGAGCCTGATGACACCCGGACTGCTGCTCTCGCTGGGCCTGTCCTTCCTCCTGTACTACATCGGGTTTAACAAGGGCGAGGGCATGCTGGGCTACGTGCCGATCATCGGTGTGCAAGCCGTCTGGGCTTTGCCCTTCGGCTTCCTCGTGATGATGTCCGTATTCAATCGTTACGACGCCCGTGCAGAAGAGGCGGCACGGGACCTAGGAGCGTCAAGCTTTACGACGTTCCGTGAGGTCACGCTGCCACTGATCTGGACCGGCGTCTTTGGAGCCGGCCTGTTCGGCTTTACGCTCGCTCTGAACGAGTTCGAGCGCACGTTCCTGATCTCGGGAGCCATCAATACGCTCCCCTTGAAGCTCTACATCATCACCTCGTCCTCGGTGCTCCGCCCGTACGTGTACTCGCTGGGTGTCGTGACGATCATCATCTCGTTCCTCCTGATCGGAGTCTTCCTGCTCGTCAGTGCAATTACTGGCCGCAAGAAGGCGCTGGCGATCGAGGAGGACGGCAGTGGTGTCGAGGATATTCCGTCGATGACTGCTGCCGCCTCAGGCGACTAGGTCGACGCAAGCTGGCCCCGTCCCACTCTGGTGGGACGGGGCGTGTTTCTGGCGGGCGGTCCTTCAGCGTTTACCGCCTGCACGGCTGAGGGCTTTCGTCTGCTGACCGAGGGCGACCTGCGAGTAGCCGACGATCAGGGTCCGCTCGCGATTCAAGAAGGACACCACAAGTACGCACTTATCATGTCCGCGGGGCGAGGGTCGAGCCACGAGCAGCGGGGCCATCAGGGGCCGCTCGCATTCCATGGAGGTCACCACATCCGTGCGAATGTGGTGTCCTCCCCTAGGCCCCTCTACTTCGTGACTGCCGCGACCACCGGGGCAACCCCGCCCGTGGCAAGGTTGTCGACGGCGGCGATGATCGCATCCATCTCAGCGTCATCAAAGACGCTCACTGCGAGCGAGCGGAACTTCGCGCACATCTCGTCATACGAGAGACGGTTTTCCGGATCGCCCTTGGCAAACTCGAGGCTTGCCTCTAGCAGACGACCATCGGTCGTCGTGATCTTCATGTCGCACGGCCAGATCGCTGGATACTTGGCATCGAACTCAGGGCGCACGACAGCGACAGTGCGCTCGGCAACGGCTAACACACCCGCATCGGACATGGTCGGCTCGGCATACTCGTCGAGCGTCGCCTGCCCCTTCTCGATACCAAGACCAACGGCGTACGGCAGCGAGAACTGCGCATCAACGTCGTTGGTCGGGCGAATCTTGCGATCGCGTGGCTCGACCACGATGCCAATTGCAGCCGTCACAACGCCAACCTCGATCGACTCAATGTCAGCGACCGAGATGCCGTGCTCGCGTTGCAACTTGACGGCCAGATCGATCGGGCCCTGGTTGTAGCGACAGCAGGCGTGCGGCTTGACGCTCGTCGCCGACAACTCGAACGGTGCCCCAAGGTTGTCGGTCAGGCGCGCGAGGTGCACTGTGCTGCCATACCCACGCAGAAGTCCGTCGCGGCCGTCAAACGGCTGAGAGGGGCCTGTAAACCCGTTCTGCGCCAGCCGCGCGGCGATATAGCCGGAATGACTCGCCCAGCCCGGATGAAAGCGCTTGGTCCAGGCTCCCTCGGCGAGGAATTCGGTGCGCCCGGCCGACTCGCTGGCAGCAATCCCAAAGGCGTGCGCCAACTGCTCTTCAGTGAGGCCAATCAGCTTGCCAACCGTCGCCGCAGTGGCGAACGGTCCGAC
This sequence comes from Actinomycetota bacterium, assembly GCA_005798855.1. Taxonomy (GTDB): domain Bacteria; phylum Actinomycetota; class Thermoleophilia; order Gaiellales; family F1-60-MAGs149; genus F1-60-MAGs149. Next base: position 3,745 of record SYIF01000107.1, read on the forward strand.
AATTGCCGTCGGGTGAAACCCTTTGGCGTAGACGTCTTTGGGATTGAGTGCTCGCCCGAGCCGACAGGCGACCTCGTAACCGGCGACGACCGCGGCAATAAACTCGGTGCCGCTCGAACCTTCGAGTTCTGCTGCCGCCAGCGCCGCCGGAATCACCACAACCGCCGGATGCAGCGACGACGCCGAATGGGTGTCGTCAAGCTCGATCGAATGCGCAGCGATCGCATTCGAGAAGACCGCCCATTCCGGACGCGCGGGCCGCTTACCGACGACAGCAGTCAACTGCGAGCCGGAGTCCGCTCCCATCGCTGCCAGTGTCGCATCGACACTCGGCATGTTCTCGACCACGCCACCACGAGCCGCGGTGCCCAGATGATCGAGGATCAGTTCGCGAGCGTAGCTTTCCGTACCGGCGTCGATGTCCTCGTACTCAAGTGCAAGTACCCAGCGCGCGAGATCGCGTGCGATCACGGAACCACCACGATCTTGCCGAAGTGCCCACGGCTTTCCATCCGCTCGAAGGCCTTGCGGATGTCCTCGAGCGGTACCTCAGAGTCGACGAGTGGCTTGAGCCTGCCGTCGGCAACCATTTGCAGGACCGTCTGGTACTCGCCCTTGGTGTACGTAAACGAGCCGATGATCTGCCACTGCATGCGGAACAGCGGAATCATGTCGACCGGGACAACCTCGCCCGAGTGTCCGCCACAGGTGACGAGTCGACCATCCTTGCCAAGCGAGTTGAGACCCGCCGTGAAGAGGTCACCACCAACATGCTCGTACGTCAGGTGCGCGCCCGCACCGTCGGTAATGCGCATAACCTCTTCGACGATGTCCTGCTTGGTGTAGTTGATGCCGTGATGCATACCGAGCTTGGTGGCGGCAGCCAGCTTGTCGTCACCCGACGAGGTGCCGATGATGGTGGCGCCACACATTGCAGCCAACTGCACGGCAGCAGAGCCAATGCCCGAGCCAACCGAGTTGATCAGCACCGTCTCGCCGATCGCCAGGCGACCGCGCGTGAAGAGCATGTGGAAAGCGGTACCAAAGGCGATCTGCGTGGCAGCGGCATCCGCGTACGAGAGGCCGTCAGGTATGCGCACCAGATGACTCTCGGGGATGGCACTGTACTCGGCATAGCCGCCAGGACGGGTGATACCGATGAAATCAATGGCGGCAAGGTTCTCGCGACCGGTACGCGCGTAGTGGTTGTTCAGGTCGATGCCCATCAGGTACGGCGCGACGCGATCGCCAACCTTCCACTCGCCCGAGACTGCCGAACCCACCTCGGTGATCTCGCCGGCCAACTCGAGACCGAAGACGCCACCTGGATCGACCGGAAAGCGCGAGATACCCTCACGGAAGTCCACATCGAGATGGTTGAGCGCACACGCTCCCACTTTGATCAGCACCTCATGCGGTGCGGGCTTCGGGACGTCGATGTCCTCGACGACGATCTTGTCGATCCCACCAAATTCATGAAACAGCGCTGCGCGCATGGCTCTCTCCTCCGTCTCGCGTTACCGAAAGTATCGCCGCCCAAGCCTGCTCGGTCAAACCTTACGCTTGGTGTGGGTTTACACGACCCCGGGCGCCGAGGTACATACCCGCACCCGCAATCAGCGTAATCGTCGCAGCGAAAATCCACGCTGCGCTCCAACCCCAGCGATCGGCAAGAAAACCGAGGATTGGTGGAATCACCACCACGCCGGAGAACACACAACGGAGCGACCAGCCCGTCAGTCGTCCAACATGCGTGACGGGCACGGAGTTGGCGACCAGTGCAAGGTAGACACCGTTCCAGCCGATGCTAGAAAGCCCCACCAGTACGAAGCACGGCCACAGCCATGCCCCCGTCGGTAGGACGGCCATGCCAACCAGACCAAAGGCGGCGACCAACGAGGTGATCAGGAGCCCAGTCCAGCGATTGTCACGAAACCAGCGGTCAGAGATAACGGCCCAGCCGAGCCGACCAACGGTGCCACCAACCATCATCACGGCGAACGATACACCGGCGATCGCCAGACCGTAGTCATGTGACTCGGTCAGAAACAGTGCGGTGTACGCCATGAAGCCCTGCTGCACGCCCGCCATCAGAAAACCGAACGCACCCACTCCGAGACGCCACCCGTAGCGGACGTGCAACTTCTCGATCACCTCCGTGTGGCCCGCACGCGGCCCAACTTGACGCTTGAGGTTCTCGCGCGTCACCACGATCAATCCCGCAATAACCAAGGCGCCAACCACAGGTGCCAGCAACGACAGGCGCCAGCCGAAGCGATCCGCAAGCGCAGGCAGCGTCAGGCCGGCGACGAGTCCGCCGAGCGTCACGCCGATCTGCTTGGCGCTCATTACGAGCCCCTGATTCGCACCGTCTGCCGCACCACGCACGATCACGTTGGTTGGTGGCGTGATGCAGCCGTAGGCCAAGCCGACGCCGAACATCGCGACAACGAACAGCCACGTCCACGGCGCACTCGAGGCGATCGCCTCGGTGACTGCGATCCCGACCATGGCGATAAAGAGGAGTCGGACGGCACCCAGTCGATCGGTCAGGTGCCCCGATGGTGTGCTGGCAACGGCGGCGCCGCCGAAGATTGCCGCGGTAATCAGCCCGATGCCTGCGTTGCTAATCCCGAGGTCCGCGCGAATCAGCGGCGCGATTGGCGCAATTGAGAGCGTGGCGTAGGCGCCCATCATCAGTGCACCACCACTCAATGCGACTGCAGCGACTGCTCCCTGTCGGCTGGCGTGCCAAGGTGTGCCGACGGAGTCCATCGCCTGCATACTGTCAAAGAATCATTCGGTCAAGAGAGGAAGCCCATGAGCGCACCCATTCGTACGCTGATGTTTGCCCCCGCTAACGACAGTCGAAAGTCGTTGAAGGCGATTGGGATTGGGGCCTCCGCGGTCTGCCTCGACCTCGAGGATGCTGTCGCCCAAACCGAGAAGGCTGCAGCCCGCGTGATTGTCACGGAGACGCTCCAAGATCCGTCCGTCGAGGGTGCCCAAGTCCATGTCCGCATCAACGGAGTCGAGACAGAGTTCTCCGATGCCGACCTCGACGCGTTGGCACCCTCGCTCGCTCGCCTAGCCGGGTTGATCATTCCGATGGTGGAATCACCTGATCAGGTCCGTCACGTGGCCGACCGTCTCGACTCGCTCGAGCGCGAACAGGGCATAGAGGCCGGCGCAATCCGCCTGATTTCAATCGCGGAGACAGCCAAAGGCGTCCTCGCGGCACCTGCGGTAGCAACCTCTACCCCGCGCCTGCGTACGCTCTTGCTCGGCCCCGCCGATCTGTCTAACGATCTCGGTGTCGAGTTGACCGCCGACGGCTACGAACTCTTCCACGCGCGCAGCCAACTCGTCCTCGCGACTCGTGCCGCCGGTCTCGAGCAGCCGGTCGATGGCCCCTACCTCGGCCTCTCCGACGACGATGGCTGCGCGACGGCGGCCACGTGGGCACGCCGGCTCGGTTTCCAAGGCAAGATGGTGCTCCACCCCCGCCAACTGCCAATCGTGGCGGGCGTCTTCGCGCCCAGTGTCGACGAGGTCGCCTGGGCCCACGCCGTGGTTGCCGCCTTCGCCGAAAACGAAGCACAGGGCAGCTCGGCCTTCAAAATGGATGACGGCACCTTCGTCGACTACCCCGTCGTCTTCCGCGCCCAGTCAATTTTGCGGGATGCCGGTATCTGAACTCGATCAACTTTGCTGTGGGGTCTGACCCCAAAGCAAAGTTGATCCACCCCGCTAGATCGCTGGCGTCTGTACTGGCAGCGCTTCGAGGTAGGCGACAACCTCATCGTTCGGCAGCACGTCGGCGTACTTCTGGTTCATGTCGAAAAGGTTCGCCTCGTGTGGACCCGGGGCGCGATCACCCGAGCACTCACGCGGCACGATCGTGCGGTAGCCGTGCTGCAGCGAGTCGACAACGGTTGCGCGGACACAGCCCGAGGTCGTCACGCCCGTGACGATGCACGTGTCGGCCTGCCAGGACGCCATCAAGGCGCCGAGGTTTGTCCCCCAAAAGGCAGACGCAAACTGTTTGACGACCAGCGTGTCCTTGCTGGTCATCCCCAAACGCTCATCGATCTCGGCCCACTCCGAGCCGGCTTTCAAGACGAGCAGCGACGGTACCTTGGCCTGAAAGACCGCGGCCGGCTGGGCTGGAGCCTCGTCGTAGAAGACGGTCGTAAAGACCACGGGCACGCCCTTGTCGTGACAGGCGTCCACGAGTCGGCGGTTCTCTGCAACGAGCTCCGTGTAATCCCCTCCGAGCGGCGACGCGGGATCCGTGAAGCCCTTCTGGAGGTCAACGATGACCAGGACCGGCCGCCGGCCAAAGCCGGCGGCCTTACCAAATCCTCGAGATTCGTAAAAGGAATCGGTGTCCTGGCCGTGAGTACTCATGCGGTGACAATATCCCCCGGCATGTTGTCGGCCTCGCGGACGCGACGCTGCGCGTCATCGCCCGGCTCGAGCGGCGACCAGCGCAGCGGCACTGCGGGGATCGGTGGCTCGAGGCCAGTCTCGGCCTTGCAGTTCGCCAGAACCTCGGCGAGTGGCGGACCGTAATCGAAGGCCAGAGCATCGCCGCGCTCAGTGCGCTGACGCTCTCGCTCCTGCTCCGTGGCAGCCTCATCGGCGGACCCGTCGGCGTTGATCACAACGCCGTAGCCCTCCTTGGCGTAGCCACTGCTGACCAGGCCATACGAGACGTCCTTGACGACAGTCTCGATCGGGCGATCGAGACGATCCTTCCAACCACCGCCACCGGCGGTGCGGTAGACGAGCATGTCGCCCGGTACGACCTCGATCTCGTCGCACTTCGACGGCAACCGCTCTTCGGTGCCATCGAGGCGCTTGAGGATCTTCTCGGAACGACCTCCCGGCAGACCGCCGAGCACGCCCCAAGGACGCGTCAACCAACGATCGTCGTGGATCGAAACCTGACCCGGCTCGAGGTAGATGTAGCGCTTCTCAACGCCGTTTCCACCGCGATGGAGACCAGGACCACCCGAGTCGGTGATCGTCGTGTAACCGTCGATCCGAAGCGGGTAGTACGCCTCGAGATACTCGGTCGGAATGTTCTCGAACAGTGGCCACCACGAGTGACCATCCATGCCGTCACCAATTGGTCGACCGGGAATGCCTCCGTAGAGGATCTCCATGGCGAAGAAGAAGTCGCCCTTCTCGCCCCAACCCGAGTACAACATGTACGGCGAGGTGCCGTAACCAGCTGCCGTGTTGATCTCCGGAGCCTGCTTGCAGAGCGCACCACCGAGCACGTCGAACATACGCGCGAGCGCATGGGTACGACAGCCCAGTGCCGAGGGGAACCTCGGACGCAAGAGGCAACCCTCCGGCAAGATGATGTGCAGCAGCGGGTAGAACCCGTCGTTGAACAAGATCTGCGGATCGTTGACCATGATCAGGTAGATGCCGATGAACATCTTGAACATACCCTCGGAGAGGTAGAAGTTCACCGGTCCCATCGCCTGCGGATCTGTGCCCGACCAATCGAAGAACGCGTGGTCACCCTCGCGCCAGATCGTCAGTTTCATCTTGAACGGACCGTTGCCCAGGCCGTCGTCGTCGACGTAGTCCTCGAAGGACTGCGGCGTCTCCGGGATGGCCCAGTTGATCAACTGCTTCATTGCGGCGTAGGTACGATCGAGCAGCGCCTGAAGCGCCACCAGGTACGTCTCCTTGCCGAAGCGGTCACATAGTTCCTGCACGCGCTTTTCGCCCGAACGACACCCGGCGATCAGGGCGAACAGGTCGGCGCGGTTCATCGCCGCGTTGCGCATGTTGTTGAGAATCAGGGACAGCACCGGCTTCTGGATCTCGCCCCGTTCGACAACCTTGATCGGGGGAATGATGAGTCCCTCGTCGTAGATCGTCTTCGCGTTGGTGGGCAAGGAACCCGGCAGGCGACCGCCGACGTCCATCATGTGACCGAACTGGCTCGACCAGCCCACAAGCTCACCGCTGTGGAAGATCGGGACCAGCACGAGCCAGTCATTCGTGTGGGAGATCGAGGCGGAGCACTTGAACGGGTCGGCGCAAAGAATCACGTCGCCCTCATAGATGCCCTGGTCCCAATCCTCCATCATCTCGTTGATGTAGGCACCGAACTGCCCCACGACCATGCGCCCGCGAGGGTCGGTGATCATCGGAAATTCGTCGTGCTGCTCGCGGATGACCGGGCTCATGGCCGATCGGAACAGCACTGCGTCCATCTCGTAGCGGGCACTCTTCAGGGCGCCCTCAATGATGTCGAGCGTAACCGGGTCGATGTCGATTCCGGTTGGGATCTCTGCGATCCGAAGCTCGTCTGTAGTAGTTGCCATTAGAGCTCCTCCCTTAGGCCTGTGGGTTGATCAGGATGTTGTAGAACTCGTCCATCTCGGCCACATAGCCGGGGAGGACCACCGTCGTCGAGTCGAACTCGGTGACGATTGCCGGGCCGTTGAACTTGGCGCCCGGGGTCATCTTGGAGCGATCGTAAATCTTCGCGGGAATTCGCTTCCCGTCGAAGACGATCTCGTGCTCTTCGAAGATCGCGTCAGAGGCATCGTTCGCCTTGACGGTGCCCGAGGGCAATTGGATCTTCGGTACGGCTCCGTTGCCGATGCAGCGGAGGTTGACGATTTCCCGCGCGGCGTCGTCCATTTTGAAGCCGTAGAGCTGCTCGTGCAGAGCGTCGAACTGGTCCCCCAGCTGAGCAATGCTGCCCGCCTGGACCTGCGCAATATCGACCGTGACGGGAATCTCGTAGCCTTGAAGGACGTAGCGCATGTCTGCGAGGTACGTGACTCGTTGATCGCCGGCACCGATGCCTTCGGACGTCATCCAGTCCTGAGCACGCGTGCCGAGATCGTCGAGTACAGCCTTGATTTCGGCCGGGTCGGCCTCGTCGATCGGCTTGACGATCGTCTGAGCAAACTCGTTACGGAACTCAGCGACGAGGTCGCCGACCGCGCAGAGCAGGCCGGGCGAGGGCGGCACGATGACGGGGAACGAGCCCATCAGCTCGGCTACGGCATTCGCGTGCAACGGACCGGCGCCACCGAAGGCAACGAGTGCGAAGTCACGCGGGTCGTACCCACGCTGAACGGAGACGAGGCGCAGAGCGCCCGCCATGTTCTCGTTGACGATCTTGATGATGCCCTCGGCCGCCGCGTCGAGCTCGAGACCGATCGCGTCGCCGATCTTCTGCACGGACGTGCGGGAGGCCTCAACGTCGAGCTTCATCTCGCCACCGAGCAGGCTGGCGGGCAGGTGACCGACGACGACATTAGCGTCCGTCACGGTCGGCTCCTCACCACCCTTGCCGTAGGCTGCGGGACCCGGCTCGGCACCGGCCGATTGCGGACCGACGCGAAGCGCCTTGGTCAGTTCTGGCACGTGGGCGATCGAGCCGCCACCAGCACCAACGGTGTGCACGTTGATCGACGGCACCTTCAGGCGAAACTGCCCGATTGTCGTGTCGCGACCAATTGTCGGCTCGCCGTTCTGGCAGAGCGCCACGTCTGTTGACGTGCCACCCATGTCGAACGTGAGGATGTTCGGGAAGCCTGCACGCGTCGAGACGTAGAGCGCACCCGCGACGCCACCGGAAGGTCCGGACAGCACGCCGTAGATCGGGTTACGGCCAGCCTCACGCGTCGTCATCAGGCCTGCGTCGGAGCGCAGGATGTTGACGTCGCAGGTTGCGCCGGCGGCCTTCAGCTCGACGTCGAGTCGATCGACGTAAGCCTGGACCTGTGGGCGCACATACGAGTTCATGCAGGCGGTCAGCGTGCGCTCGTACTCGCGGAACTCCGGTACGACATCGCTCGAGAGCGTGACGGGGAACTCCGGGTACAGACGCTCGACGATGGCGCCAATCTGCTTCTCGTGCTTATTCGAGATATACGAGTTGATCAGACCAACGGTCAGCGACTCGACGCCACTATCGACGAGGTCCTTGACGATCTGCTCGACCTGAGCCTCGTCGACAGCAACCACGGTCTCGCCACGCGGGCCCATGCGCTCGACAGCCTCACGGGTGTCGGCGAGCGATGCCGGCGGGTCGGGCTTCTGCATGATGATCCAACCGGCCAGGGGGCCGGGAGTCTGCGAGCGTGCAAGGTGCAGAATCTGGGAAAACCCTTGGGTTGTGATCAGACCCACGCGAGCGCCCTTGCCCTCGAGCACGGCGTTCGTCGCGACAGTCGTGCCATGCATGATGTTACGAAGATCGGAAGGCGAGATAGCCGCCGATTCGCACATGCGTGTCAGTCCGATGAGCACGCCCTCGGAAGGGTCACTGGGTGTCGAAGGGGTCTTGACGCGGTGTTGCGTTCCATCGTCATCGTTGACGAGAAACAGGTCGGTGAATGTTCCACCGACGTCTACTCCTAGGCGATAGGCCACGAGTTAGTCCTTTCTCTCCACTTGCTAGGCATTACGCTAGACGATCCCGGCCTCTTGCAACTTGCCAAGCTCACTTTGGGTGAGCCCAACGAGTCCGCACCAGACCGCTTCATTGTCTGCGCCGACCTCCCATTTGCCGCCCCAGCGGATTTCGCCAGGCGTCTCAGAGAGATTCGGTGTGATGCCCGGAATCGGCATGGTGCCGATTTCGGGGTCTTCGAGATCCACGATCAATCCGCGTTCGCGGAAGTGTGGATCGTTGAACATGTCGGCAGCGGTGTACACACCGGCCGATACCACGTTTGCCTCGGCGAGCATCTCGTCGAGTTCTGCGGCCGTGTACCCGGCCGCCCATTCGTCGATCATTGCGTACAGCTCGTGCTCGCGATCGCCACGCTCGCGATGCGTTGCGTAGCGGGGATCCTCCGCTAATTCGGGCCGACCCATCACGTCTGCGAGTCGCTTCCAGAGGGAGTCATGGTTGGCTGCGATGACGACCCACTTCCCGTCTTTCGATTTGTGCACGTTGGAGGGGGCGATCTTCGAGAGGTACGAGCCGGAGGGCTCGCGCACGACGCCGGTGAGGGCGTACTCGGTGATCGTCGACTCCGTCATCGCAAAGCAGGCGTCGACGATCGCAGCGTCGACGACCTGCCCCTTGTTGCCGCCGCGTGCGTCGCGCCAGTAGAGCGCGAGCAGGATGCCTTCGAAGGCCTGCTTCGAGGCGAGCGTGTCGCCAAGCGAGATGCCGCTGCGCGGCGGCGGCTGGTCGGGATAGCCATTGATGTAGCGCAGGCCACCCATTGCCTCGCCGGCGGCGGCAAAGCCGACGCGATCCTTGTAGCGACCGGTCTGGCCATAGCCAGAGACGCGCGCGTAGATCAGCCGCGGATTTTTGGCCATTGCCGGCTCCGGCCCGATGTTCCATTTCTCCATCGTGCCGGGGCTGAAGTTTTCGAGTGCGACGTCGGCCTTGGCCATCAGTTCGAGTGCGAGTTCTTGGCCTTCGGGTACACGCAGGTTGAGCGTTACGACCTTCTTGTTGCGCGCCAGGCTCGGCCACCAGAGCGTGTGCTCGTTGACGCGCTCCCGGCCCCATTCGCGCATTGGGTCGCCTTTCGGCGGCGCCTCGACCTTAATCACCTCGGAGCCGAAGTCGCCAAGCAGGGATGCGCAATAAGGTCCGGCCAAGAGCTGGCCAAACTCGATCGTGCGGACGCCCTCAAGGGGGCCAGTGCTGGGGGTTTCAGATTCGCTCACGCATCTCCTCTACGAGATAGTCTCGTGCTGTTAGTACGTGGAGTCGCATCGCGCTCTCGGCACGTTCGGCCGACCCCGCCCGAAGGCTAGCGACGATTTCTCGATGGGCAGCGAGCGAGCGAGCGCGCTCGGCTGCGTCTTTCCAGAAGACGGTCTTGAAGGGACGCGGAATGCCCGCGACGGTGCGCAGTGCGCCGCTCAGGCGAGGGCTGCCAGCCGACTCGATCACGATGCGATGGAACTCTTCGTTGGCGGCCAGCAACTTGTCAACGGTGTGCGGTGTCATGCCGGCCAGCCGATCGGCGTGGTCGCAGACCGCTTCGAGTGCGAGCAGCTGCTCTTCGGTGATGCGCGTTGCGGCGAGCGAGGCAGCGCGCGCTTCGAGCACGGCGCGTACCTCGTAAAGGTCGACGAGGTCCGCTGGGTCGAACGAGCGAACGACGGCGCCGCGACGCGGCTCGATCTCGACGAGCCCATCACCTTCGAGCAAGACGAGCGCTTCACGCACCGGCGTGCGGGAGGTCCCGAAGCGTTCTGCCAGCGCCTCGGTGCGAAGACGCTCGCCGGGTGGAAACTCGCCGCTGACGATCGCGGCGCGCAGGTCGTCGTAGACGCGCTCAGCATTCGTGCCAACGGTTTCCGGGAGGCCTACCATGAATTGTGTACAAAATCATAGGTCGGTCACGATTGCAAGCGACTAATTTCGGCCGTTTGCATGCAAAGACAGTTCGCACGGCACCGCAACGCTCCTCGATAAGAGATGATCCCCCGTTGCCGCGCCTCTGCCATCCCAGGGTCAGACCTCTTTGGTGCGTAGAGCCCGCAATCAAAGGTCGAAGAGCAGCCAAACGCGGCGAAATGCATCAAAGGGGTCTGACCCCATTGAAACATCGCGCCCGTCGCACAGGCAACGACCTAGATCAACTCGTGCCGCTTCAGCAACCCCTTGGCAATGATCGTCTCTTGAATCTCGTTCGACCCTTCGCCAATCATCATCAGCGGCGCGTCACGGTAGAGCCGCTCGACTTCGTACTCGGTCGAGTAGCCGTAGCCGCCAAAGATGCGCATGGCTTCCTCGGCACAGCGTTGGCAGGTCTCGGTGGCGTAGAGCTTCGCCATGCCGGCCTCGATGTCGGCGCGCTGGCCCGAATCCTTCTTCTTAGCGGCGGCCAGGATTAGGTGCTTCGAGGCCTCGATGCGGGTCGCCATGTCCGTGATCTTTTTCTGGATCAGCTGGTGATGACCAATCGGCTTGCCGAAGGCGGAGCGCTGTTGGGCGTATTCGAGCGACAGCTCAAGCGCGCGGAGCGAGATGCCAAGACCGCGGGCGGCAACGTTGATGCGGCCCGTTTCGATGCCCGACATCATCTGGTAGAAGCCCTTGCCAATCATCTCTTCGCCGCCGAGCACGGCCGAGACCGGTACGCGGAACTCTTCGAAGGCGAATTCGACTGATTCGACGCCGTGATAGCCGAGCTTGCCGAGCGGCGGCGAAACCGTCAGCCCGTTCTGCTGGGCGACGAGTGCCTCCTTCTCGACGAGCAGTGCCGTCATGCCGGTGTGGCGTGGATCCGCATCGGGGTCGGTCTTGACGAGCAGCGCGATCAAGGAGGCGCGATCACCGTTGGTGACCCACATCTTGTTGCCGTCGATGACGAACTCATCGCCTTCGCGTCGGGCGATCGTGCGGATCGCCTGGACGTCCGAGCCCGCGTCGGGTTCGGTCATCGAGAAGCACGAGCGAATCTCGCCGACGGCGAGTCGTGGCAGGTAGTTCTGCTTCTGTCCGTCCGTCCCGTGCGCGCCGATCATGCCGCTGACGATGTACTGGCCGTTGACGATGCCGGATACGGCCATCCAGCCGCGTGTCAGCTCGGCGATCACAAGTGCGTACGTGACGAGGTCGAGTCCGAGTCCACCGTATTCAGCCGGAATGCGCATCCCGAAGGCACCCATGTCGCGCAGCCCCTCGACGATCTTGGTTGGAAACTCGTCGCGCGCCTCGAGCTCTTTGGCGACGGGGATGACCTCGCGGTCGACGAACTCACGGATCGCCTCGAGGATCTCACGCTGCTCTGGCGTGATGTCGAGTCCGTCGAATGCGCTGATGCGCTCCTTGAGTGGCATGTCCCGGCCTTTCCGTGAGTTCTACGGTGGGTCTAAACGAATACTTCGCTTACCGGAAGATTACGGCTGGTTGTCCGAGAGCGGTTGCAGAGCTGCGCGGACGGCGTCGGGCACGGCCACGGGTCGGCGCGTCTCGCGATCGACGTAGACGTGGACGAAGTGGCCGTCCGCACTGGCCAACTCGGCCCCGACGCGGAAGATCCCGATTTCGTAGCGCACGCTGCTCGTCCCAATCCGTTCGACGCGTAGCCCTGCCTCGACCGGCTCGGGAAAGGCAATCGAGTCGTGGTAGCGGCAGAGCGTCTCGACGACAACGCCGACGACGTCGCCCGCGCCGGGGTCGAGCACGCCCTGCTCGATCAGAAAGGCGTTGACTGTCGTGTCGAACCACGAGTAGTAGACGACGTTATTGACGTGACCGTAGACATCGTTGTCCATCCAGCGCGTCGTGATTCCACGAAAGACGGGAAAGTCGGCGCGGAGTGGCATCTGCGGTTTTGTGGACACGGCGGTAGCCTACCGGGATGACCGCGACTCCTTCGCGCCCCGCCCACGGCCCCGGCTCCACCTGGGACAGCCCGGAGGCCGTCGCGCGCGTCGCCAGTGCCTACCGCACAGCCGATGTGACGGCGTTGCGCACGGCTCAGATCGATCTGCTCGGCCCGATCGAGGGAGCCGCGGTCCTCGACATCGGTTGCGGGCCCGGTATTTACGCGCGCGACCTGGCGCTCCGAGGGGCGCGCGTGACAGCGCTCGACTCGGCCCCTGCGATGCTCGTGGCTGTCGTCGAGGAGACCCACGCAGCGGGAGTCACCGTCGACTGTGTGGAGGGCGATGTCTCCGCAATCCCCTGCCCCGATACCTCGTTCGATGCCGCGGTGCTTGTGCAGGTGATCGAGTACGTCCCCGACGCCGTCGCCGCTCTGCAAGAGATTCGTCGCGTGCTCAAGCCTGGCGGTCGCCTGCTGATCTCGGACACCGACTGGGAGACCGCGTCATGGGGTGTTGGCGATCGCGCGCTCTCCGACCAGATCAAGCGCGCGTGGTGTTCGACAAAGCCGCACGCCGACGCAGGACGCCAGATCCCCGACTGGCTCGTGGCGGCGGGTTTCGGCATCGTCGCCTGGGAGCCGCGTGTGCTGGCCGTCTCGGATCCGCTCGGCGATACGTTCCTCAGCCACACCTGGCCGTCGTACCGGCGCTTGCTCGACCGGCTCGGCACTGTGCCGACGGCAGACCTCGATCGCTTCGAACGACTCTGTACCGAGAGCGCCCAACGCGGTACGTTCTCCTTCTGCGTCACCCGCCACGCCTGGCTCGCCCACTCCCCCAGAGGCTCCCAATGATCGTTCGTCCCACTGGCGACACTGCCGAGGTCGTGCTGCAGGTCGACCACGCGGTCATCTCGGGCCAGCTCGCAGAGGCGTGGGCCGGCGAGATCACCGCGCGCGACAGCCTGCTCGTGGCTGCGCGCCTCCACGACATCGGTTGGCGCCACTGGGAGGCCGAGCCGCGTATCAACACGGATACCGGCCAGCCAACGAACTTCCTCAACGTCCAGATCGACGAGCACCTGCGGCTCTACCGGCTCGGCATCGAAGAAGTCGCAGCGGCCGATTCGTACGCGGGCCTCTTGGTCTCGATGCACTCGGTGGGCATCTATACCGGCCGCTATGGCACCCAGCCCGCGCTCAAGCTGACGCGCGCGCCCGATGTACAGTCACTCGTCGACGCCTTCGTTGCCGAGCAAGAGGCGCGCTACGAAGCGGTGCGCGATGGCCTCGACGTCTCGCAAGACGAGCTCTGGCGCAACTACCTGCTGCTCCAGGTCTTCGATCGTCTTTCGCTACGCGTCTGCCTCGGCGACCCAGCTGGACCGGGCCCGATGGAGGTCGTGCTGCCCGACGAGCAGACGCTGCACATTGCGGCCGACGGCGACGATCAGACCGTCGCGCCATGGCCGTTTGCTGTCGACCAGCTGACGATTGAAGTACCGACTCGCACGATCCCCCTGACGGGATATGCCAACGACGACGCTCTCCGCCTTGCGCTGGAGCAGGCCGAGATCGAACACCGCACCGTTACGCTCCGCCCTGTCTCCTGAGAGGACACGCCACCATGCATTGGAACCCCTTTATCACCTGCGCTGTCACCGGAGCCGGTGCCTCGCAGGGCGTCCACCCCGACCTGCCGATTACGCCGGAGCAGATTGCGAACTCGGCGATCGACGCTGCCAAGGCGGGCGCAGCAATTGTGCACTGCCACGTGCGCGAGCCAGAGACGGGTGTGCCGTCGCGTCGCGTTGATCTCTATCGCGACGTCGTCAGTCGCATTCGCGAAGCCGATGTCGACGTGATCGTCAACCTCACCACGGGCATGGGCGGCGATCTACTGGTGGGCCCCAACGGTACCGATACGCCGCTGCCCGGCAGCGACCTGATTGGCCCCGACGAGCGCATCGCGCACCTGCACGACACCCTCCCCGACATCTGCACACTCGACTGTGGCAGCCTCAACTTCGGTGACGGAAACATGGTCTACGTCGGCACGCCCGACTATCTACGCATCGGCGCCGAGAAGATCCGCGCGCTTGGCGTCAAGCCCGAGCTGGAGTGCTTCGAGCTCGGCCACCTCTGGTTCGTCAACAAGCTGGTTGATGAAGGCCTCGTCGACGATCCTCCGTTCGTGCAGGTATGCCTTGGCATCCCATGGGGTGCACCCGCGACGCCGCGGACGATGCAGACGTTTGCCGACTCGATGCCGCCGAATGCGGTCTGGAGCGGCTTTGCGATTAGCCGCCTCGAGATGCCGTTCGTCGCGCAGGCGATGCTGCTCGGTGGCAACGTGCGCGTCGGCCTCGAGGATAACCTCTACATCAGCAAGGGCGAGTTCGCCTCGAATGCGCAGTTGGTCGAGCGCGCGGTCACGATCATCGAGAGCCTCGGTGGCACCGTTGCCGGGCCCGACGTCGCGCGCGAGCGACTCGGGATCGCCAAGCACTAGCCGCGTCACGTGCGCTGAGGGTCGGCGGACTTTATGCACGGTCGGTACGACTCCGTCACATACATGCGCTATTTTAGTTTTAATAGATACGCTACGTTTGAGGCATGGAAACGATGACCAAGAAACACACCTCGCTCTACATCGACGAGCAATTGCTCGCCGAAGCGAAACGCCTGCTCAGCACGAGCGGACCCACAGAGACCGTCAATCGCGCGCTTACCGTGGCGGTGGAACTCGAACTGCGCCGCGGGCTACTCTCGACCCCGTTCGGTATCACGGAGGAAGAGCTCCAGGACATGCGGCACGAGCGCGGAGCGTACGAGCGACCGGTCGTATGAGTGCTCTGATCGACAGCTCCGGCTGGATCTGGGCCGAACGCAATCCCTCTGCTGCGGCGACGGGCGACCTGCTCACCGAGATCGAGCACGGCACAGCGGGAACCTGCGACCCGGTGCGTCTCGAACTCCTACGCGGCGTCTCGAACCTGCGCCAGTTCGACACGCTCGACGCCCGACTTTCCGCTCTGCCAGATACCCCAGTCGAACGAGAAGCCTTCCGGCTTGCTGCCGATATCCAACGCGCACTCGCCAAGCGCTCCGGATCCAAGCATCGATCGATCCCTGTTGTCGACTTGCTGATCGCCGCTGCCGCAATCGTCGCCGAACAGGTCATCATCCATCGCGATCGAGACTTCGAGACGATCGCGGCGATCACCCACCAGCCCCTGCGCTGGCTCGGACCCCGCTAGCCGGTCGAACTAGCCGCGGTAGACGATCTCGCCGTCGACCATCGTCATCCGGACGGGGTTGGTGATCAACTCGTCGGGATTGCAGGTGACTGGATCCTCGGCGAAGGCGGTCAGGTCGGCGCAGTAGCCGATCTTGATTCGTCCAAGCCGATGCTCCTCGGAGATCGTGCGGGCCGCCATCGTCGTGTAGCCCTCGAGCGCAGCCAGACCATCGATGTTTTGCGTGTCGAAGGCGTCGCGCTTATAGCCGGGTGGTCGGCGTAGCTGCGCGGAGGCCATGCCGAGGCGCGGATCGAAGCGGGCGACGGGCCAGTCGGAGCCGAGCGCCACGATTGCACCGGACTCGCGCAGCGAGCGCGTCGGGAAGGCGCGGTCGCAGCGACCCGTGCCCATCCGTGTCGTCCAGTTGCAGGTGCGGGCAGGATCGAGCCACATCATGTGCTGCGTCTGCATCGAGGCGACGACGTTCTCGGCGGCAAAGCGCGGTAGGTCCGACAGCTGCAGCGTCTCGATGTGTTCGATGCGATGACGGATGCCTTCCTGAGCACCAGCGTCGCGATACGCGTCGAGCGCCTCGCGCACACCGCGGTCGCCACAGGCGTGCGTCGCGCATTGGAAGCCCGCGTCGGCAAAGCGCTTGACGGCCTTGCGGTACTTGGCCGGGTCGGGCCAGAACGGCAGCAGCCCGTCACCCTCGGAGTCGGGCTCGCAGAGCCACGCCGTACCCGTGTCGATGACACCGTCGATGAAGAACTTGGCGACACCACCACGCCAGCGGCGGCCGCGCGCATCGCGGTGTGGGACGAAGGTCTCCCAATCGGCCTCAGTCATCTCGGGCGTGATCCAGAACGGCATCGTCAGGCGCGTGCGTAGCCGCCCAGAGGCCTCGAGCTCACGCAGCGTGTCGAGCGTTGTCAGGTCGCCGTCCATGCCATGAATGCCGGTGATCCCGACGGCCGCAAACTTGAGCATCTGCGCCGCATAGAAGTCGAGCTTCTGCTCGTGCGAGAGCGGCGGCATCGCCGCCTCGACGAGGCCGATGGCAGCCCATTCGCGCAGCTCGCCGGTCGGCGCGCCCGCGGCGTCGCAGATGACCTCGGCGTTCTCGGTAAACGTCCGAGGACCCGTGATGCCCGCGATGTCGAGCGCGCGCTGCGAGACGAGCGCGGTATGGAAATCCATGAACTTGATGAAGACGGGGCGACCGCCAGCGGCCTCCTCGATCAGCTCTCGATGGATGGGGCGTCCTTGGAAGGCGTCGTAGAGTAGACCCCAACCAATCACCCACTCGTCCGGCCCCTTATCGGCCGCCTCGGCACGAATGCCGGCGAGTACGTCGTCCCAGGTGAAGGCGTCGAGCAGGTCCGCGCCGCGGGCATCGAGTGCACCCATCAACGGGTGGACGTGCGAGTCGGTGATGCCCGGCACCAACGCTGCACCTTGCAGGTCGATCACCTCGGCTGTACCAGCCGTGGCCCGCAGCTCGGCATCCGAGCCGATCGCGAGGATCGCACCCGAACCAAGCGCGACTGCGGTGGCGTGCGGGTTGGCGGGGTCGAGCGTACGAACCTTCGCGTTGATCAGAACGGTCTCGATGGGCTGATGCATGCGTGGGTTGTAGCACGGCTGGGGACATCTGCCTTGCACGGCGTTTACTCAGAGCAGCGACACCCGATTCTGATCCGGCAATTCGCGCCACAAAGATGGAATGGGTCCTTGGATATGCTGCTCAGGTGTTTGGCGATCTTCGCAGTCGGGTTGTGCTCGTTTTGACGCCTGCGTTACTCGCTATTTCAGGTATGTCAGGCACCGCGCTCGCGAACCCGACCTGCGACTCCACGACGCCGGCGGCGCGACCACCGTCACCGTTCCTGCCAACACCATTAGAATCGATGTCGCCGTGCGCGGCGGGGGTGGCGCCCCCGGCGGATTGATGGCGAACTACCGGGGCTACCCCGGCGGTTCAGGCGCCCTGGTCAATGCGTCACTCCTGCCGATGGGTTCCACAGCCCTGACGGTGAGCGTCGGGAGTGGCGGGCAGCCGAAGGGACATCTCCAGGGGGGTGCCGGTGGTGGCCTCAGCGCGATCTACGAGGGTTCCGGCACGAACCCTGCCAACGTGATCGCGGTGGCAGGTGGTGGTGGCGGTGGTGGGTACGGGACGCGGTGCGCCGATGGCGGAACCGGTGGTCAGGGTGGAGTTGATAGACGGGGCGTTGGTGGCGACGCCCCTGGAAATGGCGGCGGCGGCAACGGTGGACCAGGGGGCTCGGCGGGGTCGTGCCCGCCCCGCTCACGGGCACGCCGGGCCTCAATGGTGCCGCGTGGAACGCCGGTGGTGCCGGCGGAGCGGGCGGTACCACCGAAGGGGGTAACGGTGGAGACGGCTATGGCGGTGGCGGTGGTGGTGGGTTCGTCAACACCGCCTCACCCGTCACGTGCCCTCAGGGTGCTACCGGCGACGACGTCGCAGCCAACGACGGTTCAGGGGGCGGCGCGGGCGGTTCGTATGTGCAGCCAGAACGATCGATCAGTTCTGTCTTTTCAAACGGTGGTGGCACAGGTGGCAGCTGGATCGGCGGCGTCGGGAACCCCGCGGAGAATGGATCGGTGACCCTCACGTTCGTCGGTACGTCCTACACCGTCGCGTACGACGGCAACGGTGCCACCGCCGGCTCGGTGCCGACGGACCATTTTGGCCCGTACTTGGACACCAGCATCGTCACGGTCTGCGACGACCACCGCACCGATGTCAACTGCGACTTTCCCAACGAGGATCGCCTGACCCGCACCGGCTTCACCTTCGACGGCTGGAACACGGCCGCCAACGGCTCCGGCACGTCGTATGCCCCGACCAACACGTTCGCTATCACCGGCAACACGATCCTCTACGCGCAGTGGAAGGCAATCGTGTCGGCACCCACAAACCCAAGCGGGTCGAGCGGACCGAGCCCCCCAGCCGCCACGCCCGCACTGCGCACCGCGACGCCCAAGACCAGCGCAACGGGTGCCAAAGTCACGTTCACCGCCCCCGGCCCGGGTACCACAACCGCCGCCGGCACCGCCTCGCAGGCGACCCGCACCGCCGTGACGATCTGCCGCGGCACCGCCAAGGTCGCCAAGGCCGGACAGGCGTCGGTGACCTGCAAGCTCAACGCGACCGGCCGCCGCCTGCGTGCCAAAGGCGCGCTGACCGTCGTCCTCACGACGACCTTCGTCGGGAAGACCGGCGCGCGGCTGCAGGCGACCAATACGGTGGTCTTCTCGCAGCGGGGCTGAACCTCCCGTCCAACGGCACGCGCGGCGCGAAAGGTCAGACGCATCCCTCTGGAGGTTCCCCATGGCCAGCCCCACTATCGGCGACACTGCTCCCGACTTCGCACTCGCAGCTACGAACGGCACGTTTCGCCTCGCCGAGCATCGCGGGAAGACCGTCGTGCTCGTCTTCTATCCCAGTGACAACACGAAGGTCTGTACCAAGCAATTGTGCACGTATCGCGACGAATGGGCCGAGCTCGCAGATCTTGACGCGACGATCGTGGGTATCTCGGGCAAGAATCTCGCTTCGAAAGAATCCTTCACCGCCAAGTACGGGCTGACGATCCCGCTGCTCGCCGACCCCGACCGCAGCGTGGCCGCCCTCTACGGCGCCAAGGCGCCGATCCTCGGCACGAAGCGCAGCACCTTCGTGATCGACGGCGAGGGCGTGATCCGCTTTCGACACGACGCGACACTCGGCCTGACGTTCCTCTCGACCGCGGACCTCAAAGCCGCCATCGTGGCCGCCAATCAGACGTCTGCCGATTGACGGACTAAAGTCGGGTAGGCCGGATGTCGCGCGCTACTGCCACCCCCGCTCGTCCTCTCGCCTGCGTTGTGATGGCCGGTGGCAAGGGCACGCGCATGCGCTCTGCTCTGCCAAAGGTGCTGCATCCGATCTGGGGTCGCCCGCTACTTGGCTGGGTGCTCGCCGCCGTCCGTGAAGCCGGCGCCGACCGCATCGTCGTCGTCGTGCCGCCAGCCGAGGCCGAGGCCGTCGCCGCTGCGGTTGGCGAGGCCACGATCGTTGTCCAGCCCCACCAACTCGGCACGGGCGACGCTGTGCGCTGCGCCGTGCCCGCCCTCGAAGGGTTCGCCGGCGATGTCCTGATCGTCTCGGGCGACACGCCCGTGCTGACGGCAGAACTCCTCAACGACCTGCTTGCCGCCCATGTCGAGAGTGGTGCGGCTGGTACCGCCGCGACCTTCCGCGTCGCTGAGCCGGGTGGCTACGGTCGCGTGCTGCGCTCCGACGCCGGCATTCGTATCGTCGAGGCTAAGGATGCAACCGCTGCCGAGCTCGAGGTGACCGAGGTCAACGCCGGTCTCTACGTGTTTGACGCTGATGCCCTCCGCCCCGCGCTCGCCGGGCTGACGACCGACAATGCGCAGGGCGAGTACTACCTGCCCGACGTGGTGCCTGCGATCGCCGCCGCCGGGCTCGCGGTGCGCGCCGCCGAGGTCGCCGATGCGTCGCTGCTGCTCGGGGTCAATACGCGCGTCGAGCTGGCCGAAGCCGCCGAACTCCTGCGTGCCCGCATCGTCGAACAGCATCTCCTAGCCGGTGCGGGGATCGTCGACCCGGCCACGACCTACATCGACGCGACAGTCATGCTGGCCCCCGACTGCGTCGTCCACCCCTTCACGATTTTGCGCGGCACGACGAGCCTTGCCGCCGGCGCCGAGGCCGGTCCGCACAGCGTGCTGACCGACGCGACGCTCGACAGCGGCGCGCAGGCCGGACCCTTCGCACACCTACGAGCCGGCACCCATCTGCATGCTGACGCACGCGTCGGTGCCTTCGCCGAGACCAAGAATACGACGCTCGGCGCACGCAGCAAGATCCCCCACCTCTCCTACGTTGGCGACGCCACCGTCGGTGAGGATTCGAACATTGGCGCCGGCAATATCACCGCCAACTACGACGGCACGAACAAGCATCAGACCACGATTGGCGATCGTGTCCGGACCGGTTCGGACACGGTTTTTGTGGCCCCCGTCGAACTCGGTGACGATGCAGTGACCGGTGCCGGGTCCATCATCACCGATGATGTGCCGGCAGGCGCGCTCGGCATCGCCCGAGCACGCCAAGTCATCAAAGAGCACTATGCGAAGAGGAAGCGCGATGCCTGATTCCAAGTTGTTCGAGGTTACCTCCGAAGCGACCACTCCACTGGCGTCATTCGAGCATTCGCACAGCAAGCGTCTGATGATCTTCTCGGGCCGCTCGAATCAAGACCTCGCGCAGCGCATCTCCGACCGTCTTGGTGTTGGTCTCGGCCAGACAACGATTAAGACGTTTACCAACGGTGAGATCTATGCGCGGTTTGAAGAGTCCGTCCGTGGCGCCGACGTCTTCCTTGTTCAGAGCTGCGTCAACCCCGTTAATCGCAACTTGATGGAATTGATGATCATGGCCGACGCAGCCATCCTCGGCTCGGCCAAGCGTGTCACGGCGGTCATCCCGTGGTACCCCTATGCGCGCCAAGACAAGAAGTCTGCGCCGCGCGAGCCCATCACCGCCCGCCTCGTCGCCACGCTCCTGCGCGCCTCCGGCATTGATCGCGTCCTGACCATGGACCTTCACGCGGGCCAGGTGCAGGGCTTCTTCGACGGCCCCGTCGACCACATGACGGCGCTGCCGATGTTTGCGCGCCATTTCCGCGACATGGGCCTCTGCGGCGAGGGCACCGTGGTCGTCTCGGCCGATGCTGGTCGCGCAAAGCTGGCAACGCGCTTCGCTGAGATGCTCGACGCCGACGTCGCGATCATCGCCAAGCTGCGACCCGAGCACGGCAAGGCGCGCGTCGCCGCCATCATCGGCGACGTGGCAGGCAAGAAGGCGATCATCTCCGACGACATCATCGACACCGCCGGCACGCTCTGCGCAGGCGCCGAAGCCGTCCACCAGGCCGGCGCGACGCAGGTTGTGGCCTGCGCGACCCACGCGATCTTGTCGGAACCTGCGCTCCAGCGCATCAAGGACTCGGTCCTGCACGAAGTGGTTGTCTGCGACACCGTGCCGATCGATCCGCGCGCCGTCGACAGTCGTATCCGCGTGCTCCCGGTCGACGCGATCTTGGCGCAGACGATCGAAGAGGTTTTCCGTGAGGGCTCCGTCTCGAACCTCTTCAACGGTGAGAATCAACTCTTCTAGTTGCCCCCACGTGGGCGCCCTCACATCGGCGTAACTGAGGGGTGATGTCGAATGTGGCTCCTTGGTATCTTGAGCCGCATGATCGAACACACTGATCTCGACGAAGCGCCCGGCATCAACCGACAGAGTTTCCTCGCCCGCACCGCAGCAGCCGCTGGCGCGCTTGGCCTCGGTGGCCTCGTCGGCCTCCCTGGCGTTGCTGGCGCGGCCACGACCGCTCCGACCAACCTCAAAGGCATGAACGTCGTCATGTTCATCACCGACCAAGAACGGGCGATCCAGCATTTCCCGATCGGCTGGGCCCAGGCGAACATGCCGGGCATGACGCAACTCCAGCGCCATGGACTGACGTTTACGAACGCCTTTACCAACGCCTGCATGTGCTCGCCGGCTCGCTCGACGCTGATGTCCGGCTACTTCCCTGCACAGCACGGCGTCAAGTACACGCTCGAGTCGAACATGCCCTATCCGCAGTACCCCGATCAGGTGCCGCTCTCGACGAGCCTCGCGAACATCGCGACGGTCATGTCGGCCGCGGGGTACAACGTGGTCTACAAGGGCAAGTGGCACTGCAGCAAGCCAGCCGGCGCCGAATGGACGTCGGCCGACCTCAACGCCTACTCCTTCAACCGTTGGAACCCGGACGACGCCGGCGCCAACCAGAGCTTCCCCGAGATGGGTGGCGGCACTGCGCAGAACGACGCGCGCTTTATGGGCAGCCAGACGTCGGACTACACCGACGGTAACGAAGGCGCTCTGCAGTTCATCAACTCGTATGCCGCGACGCAGCAGCCGTTCTTCCTGATCGTCTCGCTCGTCAATCCGCACGATGTCCTCGAGTATCCGAAGAGCCTGAAGGACGCCGGCTACGACACCACGTGGATCGAAGGCGATATTGGCCTGCCCGCCACCGTCAATGAGGACCTCTCGACCAAGCCGCGTGCGCAGCAGATCTTCCTCAAGCTCTCGGCCGGCTTGGGCGTGCTCAACACGGCCAGGAAGAAGCGCAACTACATCAACTTCTACGGCAACCTGATGAAGTCGTCGGACGCCTACCTCGTCAACATCCTCGGTGCACTGAAGAATCAGAAATTGCTCGGCAACACGCTCGTGATCAAGACGGCCGATCACGGCGAACTCGGCGTTGCCCATGGTGGCATGCGTCAGAAGAACTTCAACTTCTACGAAGAGGCGATCAACGTTCCGCTGATCTTCTCGAACCCGAACCTCTACAAGCGCCCGGTGCGCAGCGACGCGCTCGTCTCGCACGTCGACTTTCTGCCGACGATTGCCAACCTCTTTAGCGCGCCAAGCACCGCGCAGGCTCCGTGGGAAGGCGTCGACTACTCGTCGATTGTGCTCAACCCGAAGAGCAAGCCGGTCCAGGACGAGATCATCTTCACGTATGACGATTGGCAGTCTGGCCAAGCCAGCGGGCCCTACATTCCGCCGCCGCAGCACATCGTTTCGTTCCGCGAGAAGCGCTGGAAGTTTGCCGAGTACTACGATGCCACGGGCGATGTGCCCAGCGAGTTCGAGATGTACGACCTTAAAACCGATCCACTCGAGACGGTCAATATCGCGCATGCCTCGTACGACCGGACGCCTGCCCAAGACGTGCAGTTCTTGCGACTGATGAAGAAGTTGCAGACGATCAAATCCACCCGTTTGCAGCCCCTCTAAGAGATCTGACAATGCCTTCCAGAATTCCACTGCGCTCCGTCATCGTCCTCTCGAGTGTTGGGCTGCTCCTCGCTGCACCAACGTTCGCCGGCGCCACGGGTGGCCTCATGCAGCTGACCAAACCGACTGCCACTGCCCCCACCAAGGGTGCTGGCGTCATCATCCTCGGTAAAACGCATCTCGCCAGTGTTACCAGCCCAACGGTGCTGAACGACGAGGGCACCGTTCAGGGGAGCCCGATCGGTTCGGGCACGATCACGTTGACCTACACCTTGCATCCCAAGGCCGGCGTTGCCGAGACGACATTCACGATCACAAATAGTCTCGGCACCGTCAGTGGCTTGGCAGCATCGACGTACGCTCAGACGCGCCTGCACCTGACCTTCTCGGGTGCCGGCATGCTGACCGCAGGCACGGGGGCCTACGCCAGCATTACCAGTGGCCTGCTCCAGTTTAATGCGGTCCATTCGATCACCGGCAAGAAAGAGGTGATCGCCTTGATCGGCTCTACTGTCAACCCCGCAAAGACGCCGTCGAAGCCCGCTAGCAGCTCCAGTAAGCCAAAATTGACGCAGAAATTGTTCGGCGCGTATCTCAAGGCGCTGTGGGGAGCACAGCCAATCTGAAGACTCAAATCGCCGCCCACAAGGCACACGCACAGGCGGACACGCTCGCCAGAATTGCCGGCTCGGGCACTACTGGAGTGCCTCCGGCACTCCAGTAGTGCCGCTCTTTACCAACCCCGAAGTCACCGCTGGCGGCAGCACTATCATCTACTCGGATACATTCAGATAACTCCCGGGGTGGCGCACCGTGCGCCACCCTCGCGTACACTGCGCGGCGCACCTCACTGGAGCGAAAGACATGTCGGACACCACACTCACCATCACCAAGCGCAAGGCGGCATCGACGCGCGAGAACCAGCGCCTGCGCAAGCAGGACGTGATTCCTGGTGTGTTGTACGGTCAGGGCCGCGAGCCGCTGCCATTCCAGATCGAGCGCGTCAAGCTGCGCTCCGCGATGATGGGCGAGGCCGGTCGCAATGCAATCCTCTCGCTCGTGATCGATGGCGAGGACAAGCCTGTCAACGCGATTCTGAAGGCGATGGAGATCGATCGCGTCCGCGATCGCGTCACGCACATCGACCTGATTGCCATCTCGATGACCGAAAAGATCACCGCCCGCGTGCCAGTGCATCTGGTCGGCGAGGCCGAGGGCATCAAGCTCGACGGCGGCATGATCGAGCATTCGCTGCACGAGATCCTCGTGATTGCTCTGCCGGGCGCGATGCCGACCGAGATCGTTGTCGACATAACCGAACTGCGTATCGCACACTCGATTCATGTCCGCGACCTGACAGCCGGAACGGGCTACGAGTTCGCTGGCGATCCCGACGCTGTCGTCTGCTCTTGTGTCGTCACCCGTGCCGCCCTGTCCGAGGCGACCACCGAGGGCGAAGAGGGTGCGGAGGGCGAGGTTGCGCTCGTCGGCGAGTCCGACGGTGCCGAAGAGGCGTCTGGCGACGACTCTTCGGGCGACGACTCCGGCGAGTAGCGCTAGTGGGCTACGTCGACGCCCTGATCGTTGGGCTCGGCAACCCTGGTTCGAAGTACGCCCGTACGCGCCACAACATCGGCTGGATGGCCGTCGATGCGCTGCTCGCAGAACACGGTGCCAAGACCAAGGGCAAGTACAACGGTCGCTACGCCGAGGTTCGTCTCGGCGAGGTGGCCGTCGGCATACTCGCCCCCGAGACGTTTATGAACGACTCGGGCCGCTCCGTCGGCGCCTGCGTCCATGACCTCGAATTGCCGCTCGACGAAATCATCGTGATCTACGACGACATCGAGCTCGAGCAAGGCATCGTCCGCGCTCGTGACGGTGGCGGCCTCAAGGGACACAACGGTTTGCGGTCGCTGGCCGACGCGCTCGGCTCGCCCGCTTTCTTCCGCGTTCGCTGTGGTGTTGGTCGTCCTGGCAAGGTTGATCAACGCGACGTTGCCGCCTACGTGCTGTCGCCCTTCGAGGCCG
Source organism: Actinomycetota bacterium (assembly GCA_005798855.1). Lineage (GTDB taxonomy): Bacteria > Actinomycetota > Thermoleophilia > Gaiellales > F1-60-MAGs149 > F1-60-MAGs149. The sequence goes on from SYIF01000107.1 coordinate 29,214, forward strand.
ATGAGGACCCTGGAGCGCTCGCCGCCGAGGCCGCTCGCTGTGCCACCACGATCATCGTCGCGGGCATGGCGCCAGCGCTCGAGCGCTGGCCCTAACGCGCAGGCTCGCACTCGCCGCCCCGCACCAGTAGGATGTAGCGAATTCGGTTCGCACAATGAGGGAGGGCCACCATGGCCGTTGTCGAGAGCAGGACGTTTAAGCGCCAAGATGGCAAGGACAAGGTGACCGGTCTTGGTCGCTACACGGCAGACATGCAGCTCGCTGGCGTGACGCACTGCAAGTTCCTCTACGCCGGCATCGCGAATGGTCGCATCACCCGTCTCGACACCAGCAAGGCCGAGGCTCTCGCCGGCGTGTTCGCCGTCGTCACCCATGCCGACGTCCCGGATCTCCAGCACGGTCCGTACATCCAGGACCGTCGCCTGTTCGCCCGCGAGTGGGTGCGCTTCGAGGGCGAGATCATCGCCGCCGTCGCCGCCACCACCCCCACCGTCGCGCAGGCCGCACTTGACCTGATTGAGATCGACATCGAGCCGCTGCCGGTGATGAACGACATCGAAGAGTCGGCAGCCCCGGGCGCCGCGCTTGTGCATCCCGATTGGGAGTCGTACGGCGACTCGTTTGACATCGTGCGAGACCGCAACGACGCGGGCCGCTCCACGCTCGTCTTCGGCGACATCGACAAGGGCATGGCCGAGGCCGACACCGTCATCAGTGGTCGCTACATGGCTGACATGCAGCACGCCGCTCCGATCGAGCCGCGCGCGATTATTGCCGAGTGGCATGGCGATCAGGTCACGATCTGGTCGTCGACGCAGGTGCCGTTTAACGCCCGCGCAGGTGTCGCCCACACGCTCGAGATGCCCGAGAACGCCGTGCGCGTGATCGTCCCCCACCTTGGCGGTGGCTTTGGTGGCAAGTGCGAGTTCCACTTCGAGGCACACGTCGCCGCTGTCGCCCGCAAGGCGAAGCGCCCGACCAAGCTCGTCTTCTCGCGCCGCGAGGAGTTCATCGCACCCGACCATCGCCGCGAAGGCATGGTCATCACCCTCGAGACAGGCGTCAAGCGCGACGGCACGATCACCGGCCGCCGAGGCACGATCCTAATCGACAATGGTGCCTACACTGCCGACGGTGGCTTCTTTCCGCAGCTCGCTGCCATGCACGCAGCCGGGCCGTACCGCATCCCAAGCTGCGATATCGAAGCCCGCATCGTCTACACGAACCATCAGCCTTCCGGCTCGGTGCGTGCTCCTACGGCGCCGCAGGTCAACTGGGCGCTTGAGCAGCACATGGATGTGATTGCCAAGGCAATCGGCATGGACCCGCTCGAGCTGCGCCGCAAGAATGTGGTGCAGGACGGTGACGCAACGGTCTCCGGCCAAATCCTCGATCCTCATGGCGCCCCACAGTGCCTCGAAGCTGCCGCCGAGATGCTCGGCTACGGCAAGAACCTGCCAGAGGATGAGGCGATTGGCATGGCGATCGGTTGGTGGCCATCCTTCGGTTCCTCGTCGGGTGCGTACATCAAGTTCAACGGCGACGGCTCCGCCACGATCGTGACCGGCGCAATGGAGTGTGGATCTGGTGCCGTGATGGCGCTTCCCCGCCTCGCTGCCGACGTGCTCGGCATGCAGCCCGAGAACTTCTCGATCGTCTATCAGGACACCGAGGCTGGCCCGTACGACATGGGTGCCTCCGGTTCGCAGACGACCTTCAACAACGGTCGCGCCGTCGTTGCCGCTGCCAACGTAATCAAGACCCGCCTCTTCGAGATGGCGTCCGAGCGGCTCGAAGCAGCCGTGGGCGACCTCGAAGTTGCCGACGGCCTCGTTCGTGTCAAGGGCTCGCCCGACAAGAACGTCAGCATCGTCGACTTGGCCGGTGAGGCCACGGGGGGCGATCAGTTGCTCGCGACCGGCTCGGGCGATGTTCCAGCCGCTCCCGAGGTCGAAGGCTCGGCCTGTGTCGGTCGGATGGGCATGGAGTCGTGGGTTGCCCCCACCTTTTTCTGCCACGCCGCTCACGTCAAGGTCGATCGCGAAACCGGTGTCGTGCGCGTACTGGGTGTTGCCGCAGCGCACGACTCGGGCACGATCATCAACCCGCTTGGTGCTGAGGGCCAGATCGAGGGTGGTGTCGTGATGGGCATCGGCCAGGCGCTCCTCGAGGGCTCGAAGATCTCCGACGACGGCCGCATCCTCAATGCCGGGCTGTTGGAGTACAAGCTGCAGACGGCTGCGGATGTCCCGCCAATCCAGATCGCCTTCGTCGGCCCAGCGGCTACCGATGGTGGTCCGAGTGGCGTCAAGGGCATTGCAGAGCCGCCGAGCGTCCCAACACTCGCCGCGATTGGCAACGCTATCGCCAAGGTGATCGGCACGCACGTGCACGAACTTCCCATGACGCCGAACCGCGTCTGGGACACGATCAACCGGTAGCCAACCAAGGGCGCGAGATCACCTCGAACTGCACCACGCCGCAATCAACTCAGGCGCCGCGATCCAAATCGAATGTCACAACGGGGTCAGACCTTTTTGTGACATCCCTCTAGAAGAAACGTTTGAGGCATTGCGGGATATGTCGAATGTCACAAAAGGGTCTGACCCCTTTGAGACATCCTACTCCTCGCCCGGGACCTTCTTGATCCGCTCACGGTTGCGCTTGGCCTTCTCGCGACGAAGCTTGATGACCTCTTTGCGTCGCTCGTTTTCTTTCGGCGACTCGTTGATCACGAGTCGGCCCGTCACATCGCCGTAGAGGTTGCGGAAGACGAGCGCCGCGACAGGCCAGACGATGATGGTGGTGACGGCGAACGTGACCTGCTGCTGCAAAAGCGACCCAAGTGGTGTCAGCAGGATGCCAAAACCGACAGCTACGGCGGCGATCACGATCGCGAGGCCGAGAACACAGGCGTACGTGCGCTTGAACCAACGCACCGTCGTCCGCAGGCCTTGCCAGAGAGAGCCAAACCCTGTCGCGTCACCCGAGGCCGCGATGATCGGCGGGAAGGCAAGCAACGGATAGAACACGATCGCGACGAAGACAAGCTGCCAGATCAGTAGCGTGCCGACCGCGACAGTGACGACACCGGCGATCAAGAGCGAGCCAAGACGCCCACGGAGGCTTCCCACCACGAGCATCGTGGCGAGCGAGAGCACCATAAAGTTGCCAAGTGCGAAGGCCGCTGCATAGAGCAGCCCGGCCCACAATCCTGGAACCGCCGTACCCGACACAATCACCTTGACGCCCAGAAGTGGCATCGCGCTGACGGCTGCAATCAGCAGATAGCCACCGAAGTTGACGCCAAAGCGCCGAAAAGCGGCCTCGAAGTACGCACCGACAGGATGCAATGGCCGACCGGTCGGCCCGAGTGGCCCCTGCTCTTCCTCGACAACCGGTGCCTCAAGCTCGAGGCTCTGATTGTTGGCAGCGTCGGACGACGCAGAGCGACGGCGGAACAATCCCATGCTCAGACGGCCGCCTGAGGAGTCGCAATCGTGAAGACAATGCCGTCGTCTGTGTCACTGGCTTCTGCAATCACACGGGCACCATCGCCGATATCGCCCTCGAGCAGGCGCAGCGCCAGCGGATTTTCCAGCAGGCGCTGGATTGCACGCTTGAGCGGTCGAGCGCCATACGTGGGATCGTAACCTTCGCGAGCCAACAGATCCTTAGCAGCATCGGTCACCTCAAAGGCCACACGACGAGCCTCAACGCGGCGTACAAGACGCTCGACCTGCAGGTCGACGATCTTGCGGATCTCGAGTTCGGTCAGGCGCTGGAAGATCACCGTCTCGTCGATGCGGTTGAGGAACTCTGGTCGGAAGGTCTGCCGCAGCACACCATCGACACGATCGCGGATCTCGTCGTCGGAGAGCTCGCCGAGCACGAACTCGGACCCAGCATTCGAGGTC
>SYIF01000010.1 GCA_005798855.1 Actinomycetota bacterium
CAAGGGGTAGGTCCGTGATCAACTTTGCTTTGGGGTCAGACCCGGATGCAAAGTTGATCAACTTTGCATCAGGGTCTGACCCCAAAGCAAAGTTGATCTACGCTGCGCGGAGTGCTGCTCGCCTCGATCCCAAGTCCGTCGTCGCCCTACGTCTTCCAAGCCGGCTCGTTTGGGTTGCGCTGGTACGGCCTGCTGATTGCGATTGGCATTGGCGTCGCGATCTGGATTGCAAGGCGCGAGTTTCGCCGTCGAGGGTGGGACCCTGAGGGCGTCTACACGCTGGCGATGTGGGCCGTGCCTGCCGGCATCATCGGGGCGCGTCTCTATCACGTCGCAACCGACTGGCACCTCTTCGCCGACGATCCGGCACGGATTATTCAGATACAGCAGGGCGGTCTTGGACTCCCTGGGGTGATTATTGGTGGAGCGATCGGAGCGACGATTGCCGCGCGGCGACTGGGCCTACCCGCGCTTGGCGTCTTCGATTGCGTTGCGCCCGGTCTGATCTTGGCGCAGGCGCTGGGACGCTGGGGCAACTACTTCAACCAGGAGCTGTTCGGCGGCCCCTCGACGCTGCCCTGGGCCGTCGTCATCGATCCGGCCTTCCGGCCCGCGCAGTACATCGACGTGACGACGTTCGTGCCGACCTTCCTCTACGAGTCGCTCTGGAACCTGGGTGTCTTCGCCGTGCTGATGGCGGTCGTCATCCCGCGGCTCTGGAACCGCGTGCGCCCGGGGACGATCTTCGCCGCCTACCTTGTGCTCTACGGCCTCGGGCGGATCTGGATCGAGACGCTGCGCGTCGATCCCGCCCACGTCATCCTCGGCCTGCGCCTCAACAGCTGGGTGTTCGGCGTGGTCGTCCTGCTCGCCGGCATCTACCTGATCATCTCGCTTCGGCGGCGGGTGCCAGCACCTGCCTAGTGGATGCGACGTAAGGGTCTGACCCCTTCGTCGCATCCAGACAGCAGCGCTCGCACCGAACCCGTCTCGCAGGCGCATAGGCAGAACGCCTAGGGCGTCGGCCGCGTGGCTCGTCGCGCCGCCGTGGCGAACGGGATGGCCGCCAGCGCAAGTAGGGCGGAGAGAATGAGCCCTGCGTGGTACGCGCCGTCGGCGAAGCTGCTTGCACCTTCGAGGGCGTTGCCCGGATCGGGCCCGCCGCCCGCCAGCGACCAGCCGAGCGCCGCGGCGATGCCGAGCAGGGCGACCGAGAGGAGCGTGCCGAAGCGTGCGGCGGCGAGGTTGATCGCTGACTGCATCCCCTCGTCGCCGGACGGCGAGAGCTGCAGCACGGCGTGAGTGACGGGGCCGGCCATGCAGGCCATGCCGAGGCCGAGCAGCACGAGCGTCGGGACCGCGACCCAGACGCGACCGTCGGCCAGGAAGTAGGCGGGGACCACGCTGAGGGCGGTCAGCAGCGGTCCGAGCCGGAGCATCAGGCGCATGTGGTCGCCCGCAGCAAAGGCCGTCAGCCGCCGCGAGGTCAGCATGATCACGAGGCTCATCGGCAGCAACAGGAGGCCGGTCGTGATCGGCCCGTACCCGAGCGCGGACTGCAGGCGGATCGAGATCAGGAGGCCCATCGTCAGCGGCGTCGCCCACGCCAAGATGGTGAAGACGTGGACGCGGTTCATCAGGCGGTCGCGGACGGCGCGCGGGGGGATCATCGGGTCGGGGAAGCGGCGCTCGTGCAGGATGAAGCCGAGCAGCACCACGACGCCGGTGCCGAGCAGGCCGAGCACGAGCGGGTCGAGGAGGCCACGGGACGGCCACTCGATCAGGGCCGCCGTCAGCAGCGCGATGGCGGCCGCGACGATGCCGCCGCCAACGATGTCGATCCGGCGATCCGCGCGCTGCGAGTCGATGATGCCGCGCGCAAACCAGAGCGCGACGACGAGCGCCGGGATCACGACGAGGAATGCCCAACGCCAGCCGAACAGCCCGCCGATCACCCCGCCGAAGGCCGGCGCGATCGACGAGGCGAGACTCGTGCCCGTCACCCACAGACCGATCGCACGCGCCTGACGCTCAGGGGCAATCGAGGTGCGCAGGATGGCGATCGACGCCGGGGTCATCAGTGCGGCGGCAAGGCCCTGCAGCGCGCGGGCGCCGATCAGGAAGTCCGCGTTCGGCGCGAGACCGACCAGCAGCGTGGCGACGATGAATGCCGCCAGGCCGACCTGCAGCATCCGCTTGTGGCCCCAGACGTCGCCCATGACGCCGGCGGGCAGCACAAACGCGGTCATCGTGATCAGGTAGGCGTTGACGATCCACTGCTCCTGCGCGAGCGAGGTGCCGAGCTCGTTGCGGATGTCCGGCAGCACGACATTCACGATTGAGATGTCGATGAAGATCGCGCCCGTCGCGAGGATGCACGCGAAGAGCGTCTTGCGTTCGACGAAGCCGCGGAGCATCAGAGCACCCTACCGCGCACAGCGGAATGCGGCAGGGCACAGCGGAATACGGCAGGGCCTGGTGCGGCAGAATCAGCCGCGACAGGTGGCGTGGAGCTGTACGCGCACCCCGTCGGGCGAGCCGTTGCTCAGGCGCGTCTCGACATGCTGGCCACCCGCTGCTGAGGTGACGACGCGCGAGTCGATCGCCCGGCGTTCGGCAAGGGTCAGGCGGCTGCGACCCTGCACGTAGACGGCATGCTCCAGATCGCCGACCCGGACCTTACCTGCGGGGCAGCGCAGCCAGTGGGACGCGCGCCCGGCACGGACCGAGCGGCCGCCGGAGACCCGACGGTGAGTCACCTGCTAGCGCGGTGCGGCGATGGGGGCGCATCCGATCGACGGCGTCATCGTGGCCGGCGTCAGCCACGTCCAGCCGTAGGCAAAATTGACGGTCCACTGTTCGCCGCCGGCGCCCATGAACCGATCCGGAATCCGTCCCGAGGTGCTCGAGGGTGTGGGCGGGACGGCAGCGGTGAACAGCGACCCAACCGGCGCGGGGACAGATGCGCTCCCCAGCCCACCGGTGGTCGACGTGTCTCCCTGGACTGTGAGCCCGTATACGCCGGCGATATTCCCCATGACGTTGCTCACCGCGGTGCCATAGAAACTCGGGCGCGCCGCACTGTTTCCCGCGATGATGGCGTCGCCGGTCGTCGAGGTCGCCGACACGGTCGGCGATGCGGGGATGGTTGCCACCACGCCGGGCGTGTACGCGCCCGGATACATCGGGTCGACCTCGTCGCCGGGATAGGGGACTTCGGTGGCCAGAACGCCGGGCTGGGTCGAGGCGGCGTGCCGCACGGGTGTGAGCCCCACTGGGCAGTCGACCTCATAGGAGGTCGGCTCCGACGTCACGGCGACGACGACCGGCGTCGCCGGGGCGACGACGCAGTCGGCGATACCGTCGCACACGGTGATCTGCGCGTCGGCTGCACCGACGGCTGCAAGGAGCACGATCGTAATCGTTGCGAGCGCCGTTGCGGTGCCCTACCGAATTCTCATGCGGCGATAATATCAGCCAGATGGGCGACCTGCCAGCGAGCATTGCGAGCCCTGTGCGAATCGGTAGGATGGCCTACATGGAGGAACGCGATGTCATCGTCATCGGCGCCGGCATTGCCGGCCTGACCGCCGCCCGGGAGCTCCGTGACCTCGATCCGCTCGTGTTCGAGGCCTCGGACCGCGTCGGTGGCCGCATCTGGTCGCAGCAGCGAGGCGACCTCGCGGTCTCCGTCGGCGCGCACATGTTTCCCCCGCCCGCCTCGACCGTCGGGCGCATGGTCGAGGAGTACGGCCTCGAGGTACTGCCGATCACGGGCTCGATGCTCAACGTCGCCCTGCGCGGGCGACTGGTCAGCGACATCCGGCCCGAGCTGATGCCGTTCAAGCTGCCGCTCTCGACGCGGGGCCGCGTCTCGTTCGCGCGCGCCGGGCTGAAGGTCAAGCGCATCGGCGATGCGTACATGAAGCTGGCCGTCCCGCGCCGGGGCGAGAGCGCGGCCGACGTGCGCCTACGCCTCCTCCAGTACGGCGGCGACCGCTCCTTCGCCGACTTCCTCGGCCCGCTCCATCCCGAGGCCGCGGAGATCTACCGTGCGCTCTGCAACCGCACAATCGCGGAGCCCGACGAGATCTCCGAGGGCTCGATGGCGGCGCTGTTCGGCCACGTCTGGGACTCTGGTGACCTCGGCCGCAACATGCGCGGCGGCTCGGGTCTGCTGACCGACGCCCTGGGTGCTGACCTTGCCGACCACATCCGCCTGCAGACGCGGGCCACGCGCCTCGCCTTCGACGGCGCGGGCGTCACCGTCGGCTACGAGGGCCCGGACGGAGCGGGAGAGGTGCGGGCCCGTGCCGCGATCGTCGCCGTGCCGGCGCCCGACCTCGCGCCGTTCATGCGCGACGCGATGACGCCGGGCTTCGCGTCGGCCGTCGACCGCGTCCGCTTCGGCCCGCACATCGTCACGAGCATCCGCACCGACGAGACGGAGCCGATGCCGTGGGACGACATCTACTCCATCCTCACGCCGGACCTCGGCTTCACGATGTTCTTCAACCACGCCAACGCCCTCCGCGGTACGGGCGCGCCCAAGCAGGGCAGCGTGCTGATGGTCTACACGGGCGCGGATCGCGGCCGCGCGCTGCTCGGCAAGACCGACGACGAGATCCAGCAGCACCACCTGGCCAGCCTCGATCGGCTCTTTCCCGAGCTGCGCAGTCGCATCGTCGAGCTATGGACGAAGCCGTGGGAGCACGCCGGGCCGTTCGGTGCGCCGGGGCGCTGGCGCGCGCAGGAGACGCTGGAGCGCGGGCTCGGCGGCCGCGTGTTCGTGGCGGGCGACTGGGTCAGTGACTTCGTCTCGATGGAAACCGCGGCGCTGACCGCCGTCGATGCTGCCGCCGAGGCCCGGGCGCTGATCGAGCGTGGTGGCGGTCAGCAGCCTGCCGCTCGCCCCGTTGTCGTGCCGCGCGATCCGAAGGCAACGAAGCGCGTGCAGGCGTTCTTTGGCGACGCCTCCTCCGCCGAGGAGTAACGCTTAGCGCGAGCTAATGCGGATCTCGAACGAGGCGGCGAAGGTCGAGCCTGGCGTCACTTCGCGAAGATCGTCGCCGGTGATCAGTGCATTGGTCGGTGAGGTCATCGGCTCAAAGCAGATGAAGTCCGCGTCGGCGGGCGCATACACTTGCGCACAGCGGTAGGCATCGCCGAACGACACCTCGATCAGGCGCTCTGGAGTCTCGACACGAAAGATCGCGGGTGCGGCGAGCGAGAGGTAGAGGTCGTCATAGGTGTCCGTGCCGAGTTCGCGCCAGCCCTCCTTGGCCCGCTCGATGTCGCCGGTCGGAAGTCCCCGCTCGTTCAGTACCGCATGCGTGCGCACGGGCAGGTCGATCCGCCAAGTCGAGCGATCTCCGCCCGGTGCGAGGTAGGGGTGAAAGCCAAAGGCGAGGGGAACAGGCAGGTTTTCCTCGGCGATCACGACGAGCGTCGTACGAAGACCATTGGCATCGAGCTCGTGGGTTAACTCGAGACGGTGCGGGAACGGAAAACCCGCCATCAGATCGGGGTAGGCACCAAACTCGATCGCGGCTGTGATCGCTGCAAAGTGCTTGGTGCAGGTCGTTCCCGTCACCTGCCAGCGGGAACTCGCGATCATCAGTCCATGGATCGGTAGGCCGTGCTCGTCGAGTCGAAGCGGCATCGCGGTGGGGTGGAGATCGACGGCCACGCTGCCGACCTTGTACGTCACTCCACTGAGTCGATTTGCCCAGGGGTAAAGCAGTGGTATGCCGAAACTCGAGCCATGATCCCGATACGCGGATAGCCCACCGCGTTGGCCCAAAACCTCAGTGCCAGAGTGTTTGAGTGACGCTGCGACCATGCCGACGGAGGGCACGATCGTCGCGCTGAGCTCGCCAACTGTGAGCACGACGGAAGGGGAGCCGTCGAGCTCGCCGTGGGTGATTTCTGCGGTCATTGACGGTCAGGCTATCCGTCCGGCTGCAGGTACGCCATACTTACAGCACGCCTGAAGAGGAGAGATCACCATGAATCCGCTGACTGACTTTGCCGCACTGCCCGTAGACGCCCACAAAGGCGAGTGGCTGAACTGGTCCAAGATGGCCGACTTCGAGAATCAGTCGCCGCCAGTAATCGTGACCGGCGAGGGCGTCTATGCGATCGAGAGCAATGGTAATCGCCTGCTCGATGGCGTCTCCGGGCTCTTTACGACTCAGATCGGCTACTCGCATGGCGCCGAAATTGGCAAGGCCGCAGCAGCACAGCTCGAGACGCTCAGCTTCTACCCCAACTGGGCTGCGACGCATCCATCGGCCCTTGCCTTGACGGATCGCATCCTCGGCCTCGCGCCCGATCGTATGGCTCGAGTGCTGTTGACGTCCGGCGGCTCCGAGTCGGTTGAATCGGCGCTCAAGCTGGTGCGCCAGCACTTCCTCGCCCAGGGTCAAGGTCTCAAGCGCAAGATCATCGCTCGTCGTGGCGCGTACCACGGCTGCACGATGGGCGCACTGTCGTTGACGGGCATTCCGCTGTCGCGCGTGCCGTTCGAGCCGCTCGATCCGAACGTCCGTCACGTGGCCAACACGCACCAGCGCTCCTGCCTCTACTGCCACGACAAGGGCGGTTGCACGCTGACCTGCGCCGACGCCATTGAGCAGGCGATTCTTGCTGAGGGCCCCGATACGGTCGCGGCAGTCGTCGTCGAGCCGATTCAGAACGGTGGCGGTTTGCCGCCGGCAGACGGCTACGGCGCCAAGGTCCGCGAGATCTGCGACCGCTACGGCGTGCTGCTCTGGTGCGACGAAGTGATCACCGGCTTCGGCCGCGTTGGTGGCTGGTTCGCCTCGGATCGTCTGGGCTTCAATGCCGACATCTGCACGTTCGCCAAGGGCATCACCTCCGGCTACGCGCCGGGTGGTGGCGTGATCTTTACGGAGGCTGTTGGTGCTCCGCTAATCAACGCCGAGGCGATGTATGCGCATGGCTTCACCTTCGGTGGTCATCCGCTGACGTGTGCCGTGGCGTTGACGAACCTCGACATCATGGAGCGCCTTGGTGTGATCGAGAACGTGCTCGCGAACGAGGACTACTACGCAGCCGCGATGGCCGATGTGGCAGCCAGCAGCGAGCTCGTCGTCGAGTCGCGTGGCAAGGGCTTCTACCACTCGCTCGAGCTGACCGACAACGCATTGACGGCCCCCGTCGCCGGTGCGACTCGTAAGCATGGCGTGATCGTTCGACCAGACGTGCGTGTCAAGCCGATGATCGTGACGGCCATGCCGCTGATCTCAGAGCGTTCGCATATTGATGAGTTGGCTGATGCATTGAAGGCCGCACTCGTCGACGTCAAGGGATAGTGCGTGGACGGTGGCTCAGGCAGATTCGCTCTGCCTGAGCCGTGCTACGCATCGCCGCCGCCCCGATACGTCAATGTACGGCCGAAACGTCATCGTCTTACCGTTAGGTGCGTTTTTCTGTAGGCTTGCTGAATCGCGTCGGTACGCCCGTCTTTGTCGGTAGCGTAGTAGGAGTGATACTTAAAAGAGGTTTGCGTGATGGCGCGGACAGATGAAACAGTGGAGGATCGCCGGGCGCGACTCGTCGCGATCGCTCGTGATGTCATCGCGGAACAGGGGGTCGCCGCCTGCACTTTTCGAACCTTGGCGAAGGCCGCAGGGACCTCTACTCGTCCCTTCACACATACGTTTGGAACACGTGATGCGTTGCTGCGCGCCGTTGCTCTGTCGACGTGGGATAGCAACGATCTTGGTGTGCGCTCACCGATCAGCGAGATCGGCCGCCCCGATTATTGGAGTTGCATCGACGAGTTGACCCAGATGGGCGAGGCTTGGCTGCCACTATCGGATGAGCGAACAAGTGGTGAGCGCATCTATCTCGAGATCGTGATGTATAGCTTGAGTCATCCGGAACTCAGTCAGGAGCTCCTTAGCTTTAGTTACGCAGCGAACGCTCACATTGCCGTGATTATTGCGGAGGGGCAGAAGCGTCAGCAGGTGCGCACCGATCGGACCGTACAAGAACTCGTGATGGCATTCTGGAGTTACTCCGAAGGGCTTGCGTTCTCGGCACTCTATGAGCCTCAGGCGCTGCCACGAGACATGTTGGTGGGACTCTGGCGCGACGGCATACGGCGCCTGCTCCAGCCCTAAGGGCGAGCGGTCGTGCAGAGCGTTGGTGCAGAGCGTTGGTCGGATGTCATAAAGGGGTCTGACCCCTTTATGCGCGAGGGTCACGGTGTTCGTAGCTTAGGTTCGTGGTGGTGTAGCAAGGGCTCTTCGGATTGTCTGACTCGAGGCGAATGCTTGGGTGCGGAATACTGCCGGATCGATTTTCAGTATCCCGGTTTCTCGAATTTCTCAGGCCGGCGTGATCTTCGGGCGAAAAGGGTGTAGACGGAAAACCCATGGGCCTTCCGACCGCAAGGAACCAAAATGTCCGTCCGCGGCCCCGAAGGGTCGCGAATGGTGCTGCGAACAATTGGCTTCATCAATGATGAGTTGTTGACAACCTCAGCTCGGGGGATCATTCTTGCTGGCATGAATAAACCCCGCCCAATGGTTGTCTCGATGGACTCCATCCCCGTCATCCCCGCCGATCAGGCGGTCACCCGAGTCCGCATAGCGCGGTTGATCACGAAGTCGCGCTGTGGTTCGAACCTCCTGCTGGGCGTGAGCTGGATGGATCCCGGTGAGAAGACCAATACGTGGTCATCACGAGACGAGAACGATATGGGTGCAGATGATCATTGGTACGGGCCTGTCGATGAGACCTACTTCATGATCCGGGGGCACCTGCGCATCACGTGGGATGACGGAGCCGCGGATCTCCATCCGAATGACGCGTTCTACCTTCCTCCCGGGTGGACGTACGAGTTGGAGAACGTCGGAGACGAGCCCGCATTTTTCACGTACTCGATGACGCCGACGCCTGAGTGAGCGATCCCCGGCTCGCAGTCTTCTGGCACGAAGACGTGCTGCGACATGACACAGGGCACGGGCTCTTTGAAGCTCCAGACAGCGATCGGTTGGAGGTTTCTGAGCGACATCCAGAGAACGCGGTGCGCGTGCGCAATATGCGTTCCGTGCTCATGCGTGGTTCGTTGTCCGAGCACCTGACGTGGTTTCAGGGGCGGCACGCCACGATCGCTGAACTCGAGCGAGTGCACACTCCCCGATACATCGAAGAGGTACGCAGTATGTGCGCCTCTGGGGGTGGTCGGATGACGGCTACGACCGTTCTTGGCCCTGATTCTTGGGAAGCGCTGCTTGCTGCTGCTGGCACATCGCTGGCGGCCGCCGAGGCGGTATTGAATGGAAGCGAGCGCCTCGCATATGCGCTCGTCCGTCCACCGGGCCATCATGCCCAGCCAGCTCAAGCTGACGGGTATTGCTTTTTCTCACATTGCGCGTTGATCGCGGAGACGGCTCGCCTGCGAGGACTCGA